>JALORF010000086.1 GCA_025459195.1 Beijerinckiaceae bacterium | reverse complement strand
TCCAAGCATGCTCTAAACTATTGTTATCGATCAAGTTATCCGTGTTTTGACGGTTCCGTCAAAACACGGATAACTTGATCTAGGCCAAATCCTCCCATCGCGGCGGATCGCAACCGGCACGCGCACAGGTGATGGCAGCAGCGCGGTTGGCGAGGCCGAGCCAGCGTCTCACCTGTTCGGAGCCCGCAACATGGCCGGGATTTCCAAGCGCACCGTCGCTGGCCATGGCAGCCAGGAACCCGGCTGTGAACGTGTCGCCAGCGCCGACCGTGTCGACCACCGTGACCTGTTCCCCCGCAGCTTCGGCAACGCCATGCGCCGTCAGGGCCAGCGCTCCCTGAGCCCCGCGCGTGACGATCGCGATGCCGGCCCCCAGCACCAGCCAGCGTTGCAGCGCCTGATCCGGCGGCAGGCCGGGATAGATCCAGGCGAGGTCTTCCTCGCTGGCCTTGGCGATGGTGCTGGCGGCGACACGCGCCTCGATCAGGGCCACCGCCTCGCGGTGCGGTGGCAGGCAGGCCGCCCTGATGTTGGGATCATAGGACGTGCTGCCGACCTGCCGCCCGGTGCGCAACAGGGCAAGGCTGGCTTCGGCACTCGCACCCACGGTGCCCGCGAAAGACGCCACATGCACATGGCTGCCATGCGGCAGCCCCTGCCGCTCGAGACTGGCCAGATGGGCCGGGGCAACCTCCTGCACCGTCCCGGCCAGATGCAGTGCGAACATGGCACCATGGCTGGCCGATGACGGCTGCACGATCGCCACCGGCATGGGCCGGTCACTGAGCGTGATCGCGCCCGGGTCCATGCCCTCGGCGGCGAGAACAGCCTGAAAACGCCGCCCCAGCGCATCGTGGGACAGCGTTGCGACATAGAGCGGGCTCAGGCCAAGACGCGACAGCGCCAGCGCCGTGTTGAACCCGGAGCCGCCGAGCACGCAGGCAAACCGCCGGGAAGTCTCGTCAAGCGGCAGGAAATCGGCGATGGCCTCGCCGATCACCAGAATGCGCTTCACAGCACACCGCGCCGCGCCAGATGGCGCATCAGATGGCTCGCCCCATAGGTCCACGGCGGGCAGGCATCGGCATGCCGCATGCGGTTGACGAGGCCACCGAGGGCAGGGGCGCTGATCGTGACCACATCGCCGATCTTGTGCGTGAAGCCGCCGCCCGGGCTGTCCCTGTCCTTCACCGGGGCGAACATGGTGCCGAGATAGAGCGCAGCCCCATCAGGATACTGATGATGCGGCCCGATCATCTGGCGCACCAGATCGGCCGGATCACGGCTGATCTGCGCCAGCGAAGACGAGCCCTCCAGCAAGAACCCGTCCTCTCCGGCAACGGTGAGCGACACCACCGTGCTGCGCACGTCATCGAGCGTGAACGTGCCGTCGAACAGCCGGACGAAGGGTCCAAGGGCGGCACTGGCATTGTTGTCCTTGGCCTTGCCCAGCAGCAGCGCCGAGCGACCCTCGACATCGCGCAGGTTGACATCGTTGCCGAGCGTTGCCCCCACGATGCGGCCATCGGAGGCCACGACCAGCACCACTTCCGGCTCAGGGTTGTTCCATGTCGAGATGCGGTGAAGGCCGGCATCCATGCCCGTGCCGACAGCGGACATCGGCGATGCCTTGGTGAAGATCTCAGCATCCGGCCCGATCCCGACCTCAAGATACTGGCTCCATGCCCCTTGGGCGATCAGCACCTGCTTGAGCTGCATGGCCTCGGGCGAGCCCGGCTTCAGCCGCGACAGGTCATCGCCGATCACCTGGCTGATGCCGGCGCGGATGGCGGCGGCTGCCTCAGGATTGCCGCGCGCCTTCTCCTCGATCACCCGCTCCAGCATTGACACGGCGAAGGTCACGCCGGCGGCCTTCACCGCCTGAAGATCGAGAGGGGCCAGCAA
The DNA here is from genome assembly GCA_025459195.1 of Beijerinckiaceae bacterium. Taxonomy (GTDB): domain Bacteria; phylum Pseudomonadota; class Alphaproteobacteria; order Rhizobiales; family Beijerinckiaceae; genus Allobosea. The sequence goes on along the minus strand of JALORF010000086.1, from coordinate 9,960 downwards.
CCAGGGGTGCGAGGGATCGCGCGTGTCAGGGATGGTGTTGGCGAGAATGGCATCGAGAGGGCCCAGAACGGGGCCGGTGGCGGCCCTCAGGGCAGTGGCAGGGTCGGGCATCTCGGCCAGATCGCGCACCGTGGCGTGGCGCGCCGTGATGTCGACCAGACCCTCCTCGCGCACGGCCACGACGCATGGGCCACCGATGGCAGGATGCCAGACGCGACCGACCAGCGCGCCCTGAAAGCCGTCGACGGGAAGGGTCTGGTGTGCATCGAGTCTGAACATGGAAACCTGCCTCACAAGGCCGGACCGGCCTGTCGCGACCATGCTCCGGCGGGCCGCCCCAAGGCAAGGGCAGGCCGGCAGCGGATCAGGCCTGCCCGGGCCTGAGCTTGTAGAAGGTGTGGCGGCCGATCGTATCCATGCGCTTCAGGCGCTTGGCCCAATGGGGCCGGACATAGTCGGCGTGATAGTGCGTCGAAGCCCCGACATCACTGAGGTAGGTCTTGCCGCTGACCACATCGGTGGCGATCTGCACGGCCACCCGCCAGGGCTCTGGCTCCGTGATCCTGAGCGACTTGCCCTCGCAGGCGAAGGTGAACTGGCAGGCAAGGAAACGGTGGCGGTTCTGGTAGACCACGCCGCAGACCGTGTCGGGGTAGTTCTCGTGACGGACCCGATTGAGGATCACCTGCGCCACGGCAGCCTGCCCGTCTTCCGGCTCGCTGCGGGCCTCGAAGTAGATGGCCTCGGCAAGGCAGCGCATTTCGCGGAAATGGTTGTCCGGGGCGATCAGGTCGGCATAGCTCGAACGCGGCTGAGGCCCGGACTTGGGCGCCAGTGTCAGTCCGCCCTCTGTCACTGAGGACCGTGCATCCGGCCCGTTCGGCAGCGCCGCCAGCAGCAGGCTGGCACCTGGTTCGGCCGTGGTCGGGGCGGAAGCAGGCTGCTCGAGACGAGGCGGATCGAAAGAGCCCGGCCCCAGCAAGGCAAGGTCAGTTCGTTCCATGGTGAAACCTGCCGAGACCACGCCCTCGCCCTCGAAGCCGAAGATCAGCCGGTCAAGATCGGCTTTGGTCGGGCTCAGGGTGCCCGGTGCAGCATCCGCCTCGATGGTTGGCCTCAACCCGATGAGCTGGTCGCCCTTGCGGCTGCGGTCAATGTCGGGGAAGGCAACTTCGGTTGAACGGGCGGCGGATTTCAGGTCTGGCCGGGGTTCAAGCAGCATCTGCCGGGGCGACAGCGGCCGGGGCTCTTCCGGGCTGTAGGCGGCCGGCTGCGCGGATATCGAAGGCTGGCGATTGGCCAGATCAAGATCGGGCAGCCTGAAGGCGCTGGACGCTGTGAGGATGGATGGGCCGATGGCGAGATCGGATCGGGGATGGGCAGCCTTGCGCTCCATCGCCATCAGCGAGGAGCCGCCGGTTTCCTGCCCGGCACTGGCCGTGAAGGAGACGAGCGCACCGGCCGACAGCGCCCAGGGCGCAACGGTTGCCAGGGCCCAGCGCGCCACGGAAGCACGCACACCGGATCGACGCCGAACAGGACGCATCACTCTTCAACCCACGCGACAGACACAACACGACACCAGACGCGCGCACCACAATGCGCAACATGGTTATTGCCTTGGTAAGGTTGATGCCCGGTTAATCGCCCCCCGGGGACTGGCCGTCATGACCGCAGCGTATGGGGGTCCGCAGCATCGGCGTCTGGTCCGGAGATATGCGCCTGCTATCGTGAGTTCCGATCCCGCTTGCGAGTCAGCCTGCCATGAACAGCCCTCCCTCCGCTCCGCCCGCCGCCCCACCGCCCGCTGCGCCGCCTGCCGGGCAGGCGGTGCCCTTCTGGCGCACGCCGGAAGCACTTATTGTCTGCGGCTGCCTTGTGGCGCTGATCACCTTCGGGCCACGCGCTTCGGCTGGCCTTTTCCAGGTGCCGATGACCACGGAATATGGCTGGAGCCGCGAGATTTTTTCGCTTTCTCTGGCCATCCAGAACCTGCTCTGGGGCGTGGGCCAGCCCTTTGCCGGCGCGATTGCCGACCGCTATGGCACGATGCGCGTGTTCATCGTCGGGCTGGTCATGTATGCGCTCGGCCTGGTCGTCATGGCCTATGCCTCGACCCCCTGGATGCTGCATCTGGGCGGCGGCGTGCTGATCGGCTTCGGCCTCTCGGCCTGCTCGTTCAATGTCGTGCTGGCCGCCTTCGCCAAGCTCCTGCCCGATAGCTGGAAGCCCATTGCGCTCGGGGCCGGCACCGCAGCCGGCTCGTTCGGCCAGTTCTTCTATCCCCCCATCGGCAACATCCTGATCGACAGCATGGGCTGGCAGATGGCGCTGGTGATCTTCGCGCTGACGGTGCTCGCTGCCCTGCCGCTGACACTGGCGCTGGCCACGCGCGGCACCATCCGGTCGGGCGGCGCTGCCACATCGGCGGCCAATCTGCCGAACCAGACCATCGCACAGGCGCTGGCAGAAGCCTTCCAGCACCGTTCCTATGTGCTGCTTGTGATCGGCTTCTTCACATGCGGCTTCCAGTTGGCCTTCATCACCGTCCACATGCCCGCCTACCTCAAGGATATCAACCTGCCCGTCTGGGTGGGTGCCTGGACGCTCGCGGCGATTGGCCTTGCCAACGCCTTCGGCTCGCTCGGGGCCGGCTGGATCATGCAGCGCATGCCAAAGCGGCATCTGCTGGCCTGGATCTACCTTGGCCGCGCCGTGGTCATCACGGTGTTCATCCTCGTGCCGGCCTCGCCAGCGACAGCGCTGATCTTCGGCGTGGCCATCGGCGTGCTCTGGCTGTCCACCGTGCCGCCGACCTCGGCCCTGGTCATGCTGATGTTCGGCACCAGATACATGGCCATGCTGTATGGCTTTGCCTTCTTCTCCCATCAGGTCGGCGGGTTCCTTGGCGTGCTGCTCGGCGGCATGCTCTATGAGGCAACCGGCAGCTATGTCGTGGTCTGGTGGATTTCGGTGGCGCTCGGCGTGGCGTCGGCAGTGATCAACCTGCCGATTGTCGAAAAGCCCGTGGTGCGCCAGCCTGAGCCGCAGGCGGCCTGATCGCGGGCGGCGCGGCAAACCAACCCAGGGAGCCCCTCATGGAAACCTTCAAGGCACTTGTGGTGCGCAAAACCGAGGCCGGCCAGACGGTGGCGGTCGAGCAATGGACCGAGGCCGACCTCATGGAGGGCGATGTCACGGTCCGCGTCAGCCATTCCACCGTCAACTACAAGGACGGATTGGCGCTGACCGGCAAGGCGCCGGTGGTGCGCCGCTGGCCCATGGTGCCGGGCATCGATGCGGCGGGCATCGTCGAGACCTCGTCTCATCCCGGCTTCAAATCCGGCGATGCCGTGATCCTCAATGGCTGGGGCACTGGCGAAACCCATCTGGGTGCCTATGCCGGCAAGACCCGCGTCAAGGGTGACTGGCTCGTGAAGCTGCCTCAGGGCCTTGATGCCGCACAGTCCATGGCCATCGGCACCGCCGGCTACACCGCGATGCTGGCGGTGCTGGCACTGGAGCGGCAAGGCCTCAAGCCTGGCGATGGACCCGTGGTGGTCACCGGTGCCGCCGGCGGAGTCGGCTCGGTGGCGATTGCGCTGCTGGCGGCGGCAGGGTGGCATGTCGTGGCCTCGACAGGGCGCAGCACCGAGGCCGACTATCTCAAGGCGCTCGGGGCCGCCGAGATCATCGACCGGGCCGAACTTTCGGGGCCTGCCAAGCCACTGGCGCGCGAACGCTGGATTGCCGGCATCGATTCGGTCGGCTCGCACACGCTTGCCAACCTTCTGGCAATGACCCGCTATGGCGGCACCATCGCTGCCTGCGGACTGGCGCAGGGGATGGACCTGCCATCCTCGGTGGCACCGTTCATCCTGCGCGGCGTGACGCTGGCCGGTATCGATTCGGTGATGTGCCCGATGCCGCGCCGCATCGAGGCCTGGGGCCGGCTGGCCCGTGATCTCGACAAGGCGAAGCTGGCGCAACTGACAAGCACGATCAGCTTCGACCAATTGCCGGAAACCGCAGCGGCAATCCTCGCGGGCACGGTGCGCGGCCGCGTTGTGGTCACGATCGGTTGACGCGGTCTGCTGCCGCGCTGGCCACCGTCTTGACCGGACGCCTCGATGGTTTACGCTTGGCACGGATCACTTCGGATGACGTGCCTTCAGATGATCAGCCGCTTGTTTTTGGTGTGTGTCACGCTGGCGATAGCCGCGCCCGCATTTGCGGAAACTGCTGAACAGGCCGGGCTAAGCCGTGCCGCGAAGTTCGGGATCAAGGGTCAGGCGGCAACCTGTTTCGCCAGGGTTTTCGCCGAATTCTCGGCGCGAGCCCCGGATGGGACATGGAAGCCCCTGATCGACCGGCGCAGCAACATCAACATCACACAGGCAGAATTCAAACGGCGCTGCAAGAGGTAGGACGGGCTGAACATCCCGGTGCGCTGGCGTCCGGGCAGCCCCTACTTCGTCACCAACTCGCCCTCGATCAGCTTGCGATGCCGGCCGATTTCGGCGGCCAGCATGTCCAGCGTGGTGCGGATGCGCGGGCTCTGACGGATGTCAGGGTGCGTCAACAGCCACAGCGCCGTGCCGAAGTCGGGATTGGGAGCCATCATGCGCTTCAGGCCCGGCTTGGCGTCCCCGATGAAACAGGGCAGCGGCCCGATGCCGAGGCCGGCCTCGATGGCCTCGGCCAGGCCAAGCACCGCCGAGGTCTTTAGCACGATGCGCTCGGGCGCAACCCTGTCCCTGACATAGCGCGCGGCCTTGACGTGGCCGAGCTGGTCACCGAGGCAGACCCAGTCCCGGTCGAACAGGGATGCGGATTCATAGGCCTCCGGCCTTGTCAGTGCATCATCGGCGCGGCCATAGACCGCCCAGGCGAGCGTGGCCAGCCGCCGCCCGATCAGCGTGTCCGGTGGTGAATCGCTGGCCCTGATGGCGATGTCGGCATCCCGTTTCGACAGGTTCAGGGCCTGATTGCCGATCACCAGATCGATCCGGATGCTGGGATGCGCCTTGCGGAACGCATGGAAGATCGGGATCAGCAGGTGCAGGAACAGCGTGTCTGTTGTCGTGATCCTGACCTCGCCGGAAGGCTCGATCTCGCGGCCGGCAATGCGGCGCGCAAAGGCGCTGACATCGTCGTCCATGCGCGCGGCGAGTGCGGCCATCTCCTCGCCGGCCGGTGTCGCGATGTATCCGGTCTTGCGCCGCTCGAACAAAGGCAGCCCAACCGCCTCCTCGATCTGGCCAAGGCGCCGGAAGACCGTCGAATGATTGACGTTGAGATAGGCTGCGGCCCCGGTCAGGCCGCTCGCATCGGCGATGGCCTTGATCAGCCTGAAATCATCCCAGGACAGTGTGGACATGATCATCCTTGCACAGTTGCAAAATCATAGATGCAATAAAAGATATATTCTTGCAACAAGGAAAATGAGAAAACCCGTTGACCGAAAGCAGACAGGAGTTCTCCACCATGATCGATCTTCGCAACGCAGGCTATGGCCTTGCCTTTCTCCGCATCGCACTGGGCGTCATGTTCGTCGCCCATGCCGGCCTCAAGTTTTTCGTCTTCACGATGCCGGGCTTCGCCGGCTTTCTCGGCTCACTCGGCCTGCCGTCGTTGCTGGCCTGGCCCATCGTGCTTGCCGAATTTGCAGGCGGCCTGTTGCTGATTGCCGGTATCCAGGCGCGCCTCGTGTCCGTCGCACTCCTGCCGATCCTGCTCGGCGCGCTCGTCATCCATTGGCCGAACGGCTGGCTGTTCACGGCCAAGAATGGCGGCTGGGAGTATCCCGCTTTCCTCATCGTCGCCCAGATCACGCATATTCTTGCTGGCGATGGCGCCTTCGCCGTGAAGCCGTCGAGCCTGTCACTGGCCGGCAAGGGCATGGGCCTGCAGGCAGCCGAGTGAGGCGCTGGCCGCTGGCACATGCGCCCCTCCGGCCCTGATGGAGAGTCAGCGGGGCGCCGCGGCGCGGCCCAACCGGTCAAGGATGGCTTCCCCCAGGCCATGGGCCGGAATGCGGGCCACCGCGATCCGCCGTGCGCCACTGGCATCAAGCCGGCGCAGGCAGTCGAACAGGTTCGCCGCCGCCTCGACAAGATCACCCCGCGCGCTCAGGTTGGCGCGTGGCCCATCGGCCGGCAAGAGGGGGTCGGGGCCGAAGCCGAGCCAGGCCTCCCCGGCCACCGGCGCATCCGCATCAAGGCGCAAGGCCGCATCCGGCGCGTAATGTGACTGAAGCTGGCCCGGCGCGATGGGCGCAGCACCCGCTTCGCCCGCATCGACCAGTTTTCTGCCGATCACCGCCTCGGCGGCCGCACGCGTGATGCCGCCAGGCCGCAACAGCCGCGGGCTGCCGCCGAGACAGGCGATGATCGTCGATTCGACGCCGATGCTGCACGGTCCGGCATCCAGCACGGCATCGATGCCCTGCCCGAGATCTGCCAGAACATGGGCGGCACTGGTGGGGCTGACATGCCCTGACCGATTGGCAGAAGGAGCCGCTACCGGACGGCCAAGCCGCTCGATCACCGCGCGGGTGGCGGCGTGGTCCGGAACCCGCAACCCGACCGTTGACAGCCCGGCACGCGCCAGATCACAGACGGTGCAGTCCGGCGACATTGGCACCACCAGGGTCAAGGGCCCCGGCCAGAAGGCCCGCGCCAACGCGAGGGCCGGGGCGTTGAACAGGCCCTGCCGGCGCGCGCTGTCCGTGTCTGGCACATGCGCGATCAGCGGATTGAAGGCCGGCCGGCCCTTGGCGGCATAGATCCTGGCGACCGCCACAGGATTGGTTGCATCGGCAGCCAGCCCATAGACTGTCTCCGTGGGCAAGGCCACGAGCCAGCCGGCAGCCAGCAGCCGCGCCGCCTCGGCCATGCCCTGCCCGTCAGCCGCGAGGGTTGCAGCCCCGCCCGCATGGCTGGCAGTTGACCTGTGTTCGTTCATATGTGAACTGTCTGGCATGATCATCTCTGGACGTCTCGGTAGGCTCTGGCCCATCATGGCGTCAATCGCTGACAGCGGCGCGACAACCGGCCACCTTGCGGCGAGCCGATGAAAGGGCCGTCAACAGTGATGCCAACGCAAGCCGGCATCCCGCGAGGCCGGCCCGCCCAGAACAACACCCGAGGGAGACACCGCCATGAGCTATCGCGCACCCGTCGACGAGATGATGTTCACGCTGAAGACCGTGGCCGGCCTTGATCGCTCGATCGCCGATGGCACCTATCCTGACCTGTCGGACGATCTTGTCGCCTCCATCCTCGAGGAAGCCGGCAAGTTCGCCTCCAGCATGATCGCGCCACTGAACCGCGTTGGCGACCGTTCGGGCACGCCGCTCGCCGATGGGGCCGTGACCATGCCGGCGGGCTGGAAGGACGTCTACACGGCCTGGGCCGAGGGGGGCTGGAACGCCCTGCCCGCGCGGGAGGAATTCGGCGGCCAGGGCCTGCCGGCTCTGATCAATGCGCCGTGCCTCGAAATGTGGAACGCCGCGTCGCTCGCCTTTGCACTCGGCCCGCTGCTGACTTGCGGTGCCATCGAGGCGCTGACCGTGCATGGCTCGCAGGCACTGAAAGACACCTATCTCGGCAAGCTCGTCGCCGGCACCTGGATGGGCACCATGAACCTGACCGAGCCGCAGGCCGGCTCCGATCTCAACGCCTTGCGCACGCGCGCCGAGCGGCAGGCCGATGGCAGCTACCGCATCACCGGCCAGAAAATCTACATCACCTATGGCGAGCATGACCTGACCGAGAACATCGTCCATCTGGTGCTGGCCCGCCTGCCCGATGCACCTGCCGGCACACGCGGCATCTCGTTGTTCCTGGTTCCGAAATTCCTGGTCAACGCCGATGGCAGCCTTGGCGCGCGCAATGACGTGCGCTGTTCGGGCATCGAACACAAGCTCGGCATCCATGGCTCGCCGACCTGCACCATGGTGTTCGGCGACGCAGGCGGCGCGACCGGTTTCCTGATCGGCGAGGAGAACCGCGGCCTCGCCTGCATGTTCACCATGATGAACAATGCACGGCTTGGTGTCGGCATCCAGGGCGTCGCCATCGCCGACCGCGCCTGCCAGCAGGCCCTTCACTATGCCAATGAACGCCGGCAGGGCCGGAGTGCAGGCTTCACGGGCGATGGCATGAGCCCGATCATCGAGCACGCTGACGTCCGCCGCAACCTGATGACGATGCGGGCGCTGACCAACGCGGCACGGACGATCTGCTATCTCACGGCGGCCGAACTGGACCGCGCGCACCATGCCGCCGACCCCGCAGCGCGAAAGGCGGCTGCCGACATGGGAGCGCTGCTGACGCCCGTCGCAAAGGCCTTCTCGACCGACACGGGCGTCGATGTCGCCTCGATCGGCATCCAGGTTCATGGCGGCATGGGCTTTGTCGAGGAAACCGGCGCGGCCCAGCACATGCGCGATGCCCGCATCCTCACCATCTACGAGGGCACCAATGGCATTCAGGCCATCGATCTGGTGCAGCGCAAGCTGCCGCTGGCCGGCGGTGCCACCGTGCGCGCCGCCATTGCCCGGATGCGGGCCGTGCAGGCCGCAGTGACCGCCTGCCGCAATCCGGCACTGGGCCAGACCGCAGCCCGCATGCGCGATGCCGTCGAGAGCCTCGACCGCGCCACGAGCTGGATGCAGGGCACCATGGCCGGCAACCGGCCCGAAGACGCGCTGGCAGGGGCCACGCCTTACCTGCGCCTGTTCGGGCTCGCGCAAGGCGCAACGGGGCTTTGCCAGCTCGCGCTCGCATCCGACGCAGCGCTTGCCGCTGGTGACAGCCATCCGGCCCATGCCGGTCGCATTGCCCTCGCCCGGTTCTTTGCCGAGAACCTGCTGACGGCAGCGCAAGGGCTTGAGGTCTCGATCACCTCCGGTGCTGCCTCGGTGCATGATGCACCGCTGGCGCTGGCGAGCTGAACGACACGGTCCGTGACCGCGCTCGCATCCCGCATCTGCCTTGTGGCCGGAGCCTCGCGCGGTGTCGGGCGCGGCGTGGCACGCGCCCTTGGCGAGGCCGGCGCGACCGTCATCGTGACTGCACGCTCATCCGAGACAGGGCTCAAGACCGATGGCCGCAGCGAGGTCATCGAGGATACGGCCCGTGAGGTCGATGCCGCTGGCGGGCGCGGCCATCACTACCTCTGTGACCACACGAAAGAGCGCGATGTCGACACGCTGGTCTCGTGGTGCCTGCGCCGCTTTGGGCGAATCGACCTGCTGGTCAACGCAGTCTGGGGCGGCAACGAGGGGTTTGACGGCACACGCCATGCCGATGGCTCGCAATTCGGCACACCGTTCTGGCGGCGTGGTTCACGCTCGCTCGGCCATGCGCTCGAAAGCGGGCTCTACGCCCAGTTCCTCACCTCCCGGGCCGTGACCCCGGCCATGGTGTCGGCGAAGAAGGGCCTCATCGTCAGCATCAGCTTCGACACCGGTCCGGGCTATCTTGGCGATGTCGTCTACGATCTTGCCAAGTCCGCCATGAACCGGCTGTCGTTGGCCATGGCCGAGGAACTGAAGCCGCATGGCGTTGCCGCCCTCGTCGTCTCACCCGGTTTCGTGGCGACAGAGAGGGTGGTCGATGCCGGCATGGCAGCCGAAGCCACCGAGACCCCGCGCTATGCCGGCCGGGCCGTGGCGGCGCTGGCCGCCGACCCTGATGTGGGCCGCTTCTCAGGCCAGATCGTCCACGCCGCCGACATGGCGCGACTGTATCACTTCACCGACGATGACGGCTCGCAGCCGGCCCGTTTCACACCCGCTTGAGGGAACTGACCATGACCAGCCAGACAGCCAGCACCGACAAACCACTCGCCGGCAAGACCGTGTTCATCACCGGCGGATCACGCGGCATCGGCCTTGCCATCGCGCTGCGCTGCGCGCGGGACGGTGCCAATGTGGCGATTGCCGCCAAGACC
>JALORF010000006.1 GCA_025459195.1 Beijerinckiaceae bacterium | reverse complement strand
GCTGCCCAATTTCGCACGTGCCTGTGGCCGCGTGCTGGTTGGTGGGCATGCGTGGGAAACTTCGCACAGCCGCCTGAGGTCCGGAGCTAGGTCGAGGGGGATGGATATCCCTTCGAGGCGCAACTCCCGGTTCTGACGCTGAGCAATCGGCCAAGGGACTGAACCTCGACACAAACCAGCAGCCGGAGGCGAAACCGGCGAACCCCATCCTCCATGGGGGACGCAGCTTAAAGCAACGACGGAACGGGCTTTTTTGGTCTTTTGCTGAACCCCTCCAAAGGGTCCAGTGCGGGAAACCGAAGAGGCTTGTCCATCTTGCCCGGCGTGCGGAGGGTTACCCTTCAAACAATGGCAATCCCTTGACCGGCAACGCGCCGGTCCGTCGGCGTCTCCACAATGCCGCGGATCGCTTCGTCGTCTGTCAGCTTTTCTTTTAGCATCGGCGTGGGCACACGCCGGGTGAGGAGTCTGCCATGACTGATCGTATCCGCGAATTCCTGCGCAACCGCCGCGATGACGGCCCTTGCGTTGTGGTCGACCTCGAGGTCGTGCGCGAGAACTATTTTGCCTTCGCCCGCGCCCTGCCGGACACGCGCGTGTTCTATGCCGTCAAGGCCAATCCCGCGCCTGAACTGCTGCATCTTCTGGCCAAGCTCGGCTCCTGCTTCGATTGCGCCTCGGTGGCGGAAATCGAGATGGGCCTTGCTGCCGGCGCGACGGCCGACCGCATCTCCTTCGGCAACACCATCAAGAAGGAGCGTGACATTGCGCGCGCCCTCGAGCTGGGCGTTCGCCTGTTCGCGGTCGATTGCCAGGCCGAGGTCGAGAAGATCGAGCGTGCCAAGCTCCTGACCGGGGCCAAGGGCGTCAAGGTGTTCTGCCGCATCCTGTGCGATGGTGCCGGCGCTGAATGGCCGCTGTCGCGCAAGTTCGGCTGCGTGCCCGAAATGGCCACCGATGTGCTCGAGCACGCCCACCGGCGCGGCCTCGAAGCCTATGGCGTGTCGTTCCATGTCGGCTCGCAGCAGGGCAACGTCAACTCGTGGGACAGCGCCCTGGCTTCCGCCTCGGCGATCTTCCGCGAGTGCGCCACGCGCGGCATCAACCTGTCGATGGTCAACCTCGGCGGCGGTTTCCCGACCAAGTATCTGAAGAACGTTCCGGGCGTGCCTCGCTATGGCGATGCCATCTTCCGGGCGCTCTCCAAGCACTTCGGCAACCAGTTGCCCGAGACCATCATCGAGCCAGGCCGCGGCATGGTTGGCAATGCCGGCATCATCGAGGCCGAGGTCGTGCTGATCTCGAAGAAGAGCGACGAGGACACGGCGCGCTGGGTCTATCTCGACATCGGCAAGTTCGGCGGTCTCGCCGAGACGATGGACGAGTCGATCCGCTATCCGATCCGCACCCGTCATGACGACGCGGAGATGGGTCCTTGCGTGCTGGCCGGCCCGACCTGCGATTCGGCGGACGTGATGTACGAGAAGGTTCCGTACATGCTGCCGTTCTCGCTCGAGATCGGCGACAAGGTGCTGATCGAAGGCACGGGTGCCTACACCACGACCTATTCGGCCGTGGCGTTCAATGGCTTCCCGCCGCTGAAGCAGTACACGATCTGACCTGATCAAGGTCCAGGGCAGGGCTGTTCAAGCCCTGCCCCCTTTCACCCATCCTGTGGTTCTGGTCCGCGCCTGTCATGGTGCGGGGCTGGCGTGCCTGTCGATGACAGGTGTGCCGGCAAGGGAGGCCTGTCATGGTCAAGGTTCGTGACGAAATCGCTGCCGACGTTTCGGTGCGCGAGGCGCTGCTCGATGCGGCCTTCGGCGAGGCGCGGTTCGAGAAGACATCCGAGCGGCTGCGCGAAGGTCGCAGGCCCGCAGCGAAGCTCGCCCTCAGCGCCTGCCATGAAGGTGCCATGGTCGGCACCGTGCGGCTGTGGAACGTTGCTGCCGGCACGGCGGGCGACGGGCTTCTGCTCGGGCCGCTGGCTGTCGACGAAGACCGCCGCGGGCTCGGCATCGGCAGCAAGCTGATGCGCGAGGCGCTGTGGCGCGCGGCCCGCATGGGGCACCGTTTCGTGCTGCTGGTCGGCGATGCACCGTATTACGCGCGCTTCGGCTTCGAGCCCGCACCAATCGGTCTCGATCTGCCGGGACCGGTGGACCGGGCCCGTTTTCTCGCCTTCGAGATCATCCCCGGTGCGCTCGGCCATGCCTGCGGCATGGTGGTGGCAACCGGTGCGATGGAGCGGTCCCGACGCGGCGTCGCAACCGAACAGCGCCTGGCGGCCTGAGTGATGACCGGCATCGTCATTCGGCCCGTTGTGAGGGTGGTCGTCTGGCTGGCCGTTGCCAGTCTGATCGCGCTGTCGGTCGCCCAGAAGCGGCCGAGGCCGAACGCTGGGCTGCGCGAGGATGATGCGGTCTCAGACCACCTGGCCGGTGTTCCCGTTGACGGCTTCGGAGGCGTGCCTAGCTGACGCCAGCCCTGCCGGCGCGCAACCTGCTGACGCTTGCCTTCCTGAGGCCTGAGCTATATCCGGCGGCAACTCTGCCGATCCTGCCCATCAGGCGCGCCCGCGCCACAAGGAGACATCCATGACCAACTGGCCCGTCCACGCCACCATCGCCGGCCCCATCGTGATGATCGGCTTCGGCTCGATCGGCCGCGGCACGCTGCCGCTGATCGAACGGCACTTCAAGTTCGACAAGAAGCGCTTTGTGGTGATCGACCCGGACGATGCCGACCGCGCGCTGCTGGACGAGCGCGGCATCCGCTACCTGCAGGTGGCCGTGACCCGCGAGAACTATCGTGATCTGCTGAAGCCCCTGCTGAAGAACGGCAAGGGCCAGGGCTTCTGTGTCAACCTTTCGGTCGACACCTCCTCGCTCGAACTGATGCAATACTGCCGCGAACTCGGCGTGCTCTACATCGACACGGTGGTCGAGCCCTGGCCGGGCTTTTACTTCGACAATGCCGGCGGCAATGCGGCTCGCACCAACTACGCGCTGCGCGAGACGGTGCTGGCCGCCAAACGCAAGAAGAAGGGTGGCTCCACCGCCGTCTCCTGCTGCGGGGCCAATCCGGGCATGGTCTCGTGGTTCGTCAAGCAGGCGCTGGTCAACCTCGCCACCGATCTCAAGATCCCGTTCAGCGAGCCCACCAGCCGCGCCGAATGGGGCGCGCTGATGCGCAAGGTCGGCGTCAAGGGCATCCATATCGCCGAGCGCGACACCCAGCGGGCAAAGCAGCCCAAGCCGATGAACGTGTTCGTCAACACCTGGTCGGTCGAGGGCTTCCTCTCCGAGGGTCTGCAGCCGGCCGAACTTGGCTGGGGCACGCACGAGACCTGGATGCCGAAGAATGGCAAGAAGCACGCCAAGGGCTGCAAGGCGGCGATCTACCTCGAACAGCCGGGGGCCAACACCCGCGTGCGCTCATGGTGCCCGACGCCGGGGCCGCAGTATGGCTTCCTCGTCACGCACAACGAGTCGATCTCGATTGCCGACTATTTCACGGTGAAGGAAGGCGGCAAGGCGGTGTATCGCCCGACCTGCCACTATGCCTACCATCCGGCCAATGATGCTGTGCTGTCGCTGCACGAGATGTTCGGCAATGGCGGCACGATGCAGGAGGAGCACCACATCCTCGGCGAGGGTGAGATTGCCGACGGCATCGACGAGCTTGGCGTGCTGCTCTACGGCCACGGCAAGAATGCCTACTGGTATGGCTCGCAGCTTTCGGTCGAGGAGACGCGGCAGCTTGCACCCTACCAGAACGCCACCGGGCTTCAGGTGACCTCGGCCGTGCTGGCCGGCATGGTCTGGGCGCTGGAGAACCCGCGCGCCGGCATCGTGGAAGCGGACGAGATGGATTACAAGCGCTGCCTTGAGGTGCAGTTGCCCTATCTCGGGCCGGTGAAGGGCTACTACACCGACTGGACGCCGCTCAAGGACCGCGAAAAGCTGTTCCCGGAAGATGTCGACTATACTGACGCCTGGCAGTTCCGGAACATTCTGGTGCGCTGACGGCGACAGTCTGCTGCGCCAAACGCATCATCCCGGCGCGAGGCCGGGATGATGGCAGATACGGTTGAAAGGCCGGCGGCGCTTCAGCGGCCGCGCGGGCCCCAATAGCTGTTCTCGAACGGGTTGGCGCCGCTGAACGGGCCGGGCAGCGTGTCACGGCCATACCAGCCACCGATGTTGCCGATGGGCGAGGAGCCGCTGCCATGGGCGGCGACGAGGTGGCGGTTGTAGCTGCCGACCGGCACGACCTTGCCGGCATCGAGGAAGGAGCGCTTCTCGACCACGACGCGCAGCGGCTTGCGATGATTGTTCGCCTCGGCAGTGGAAACGCCAAGGGTCGAAACGGCGGCGGCAGCGATGAGGCTGGCGGCAATGAGGCTGAGATGGCGCATGAAACACTCCGGACGCTGAACCACTCAGCGACGCTAGCATTCCTTGGTTAACGGAAAGCGCCCCGGCTGCTCAAGCGGAAACTGCGCCAGCCCCCATTTCAGCGCGTGCTGCGCTGTGCGGCGACGCGCTCCGGGGCGTTGCGCCGCAGCGCCGGGGCCGGTTGGTCGGCATCGAGCCAGTTGCCCTTGCGACCGGCTGCCTGGAGTTTCGAAGCGACACATGCCGGCTGGCGTTGCAGTTCGGCCTTGCTGAAATGGGCCCGCAGCGGCCTGTCCTCGCCCGCCGCCACCAGATTGATCCGGTCGATCAGGCAGGTGATCTGCTGGCGGTCGACGCTGCGGCCAGCGCCGGCGCAGAGCCAGCCCTGGAAGCCGAACCCGGCGTCTTCCGCGAGATGCCTGAAGGCAAGGCAGGTTCTGGACCTGTCGCCATCGCCGAGCATCAAGCGTGCCGAACTTGCTGGCCAGCGGCACGGGCTGGGCCGTGCGTTCGATGGCAAGGCCGTTCTCGGCGGCCTGACGCGTGAGGGCAATGAACAGGCTGGCGGGCGCGCTGGCATGGTTGCGCCGCAGCGCCAGCACGAGCACAGGGCCTTGTCCGACAAAGCTGCCTGCCAGCATCTGGTCTTCGCGCGCGCTCGACGCGCTGTCGCGGCGGCCTTGCAGGCGCACGGGTTGGCCCTCGAGATCGGCGACGCCAAGCCCGAAGCTGGCGACAGGGCGCGGCACCGGAACCCAATCCGGCATCATCCGTTGCGGCTCCGCGAGGGTGCCGGTGATCGAGACGGCCGGCGTGGCCGGCGCATGGGCTTCGGCTGAGGCGTCGAGAAGGTGCGGCACCTGGCTGGCCAGCCAGCCGGCTGCCAGCACGCCGCCACAGGCCGCGAGCGTGCGCCAGGTTGCCGCGCTCACGGCCCGGAGGCCGAGGGCCGAGCAATGTCCGGCCCAGCCGGCCAGCATCGACAGCAACGGCTCTGACGAGCCCGGGGCAACCCACCGCAGTTTCACGCAACGCAACTCCACGCCGGACCGCGCACCGATCCGCAGACCGGACGGTCGACTGTCCGGGTGACCGGCTGGTTACCGCACGGTCGCTGCCGCAGCGGTTTTGCCCGGCAAGGTGAACGGGCGGTCACCGGGGGTGGTTAACGAGCCGGCATCCGGCTGGACGCGGGAACGGGACCGCATTCGCCCCGACTGTCATGATGGTGCTTGATCGATCGGTCATGCTCGGCCAAGACTAGGGGCGGATCATGTATCAGGGGCGGACACCATCGCCTTGACCGGGGCCAGCGCCCCGCAAGGGCATGGCACAGGTGCTGCACCGGACCTGACAAGAGCCTGAAGGCGCCCCGGAACGCGAGCAATCGAGAAGCCATGTCCTTGTCAGCCCCCACCGATCAGATGCCCGCCGCCGAAAGCCAGCGCCTGTCACGGCCGGTGCGCTATCTCGTGCGCATGCTGGTGTTCCTGGCGTTGATCGGCTTTGGCGTGTTCATCCTGCAAAAGCCGGTGATCAGCGCCTTCATGGCCAATCCGGGGCTCAACGGGCTGATCATCGGCTGCCTGCTCGTCGGCGTGCTGGTGGCCTTGCGCGAGGTGATGCGATTGAGGCGCGAGGCACAGGCCGGCAACGCCTTGCAGGGCGGAGCGCCGCCGACCATGGTCGGGCCGCTGCCGGTTCTGGCACCGCTGCTGACCGTGCTGCCGGCCATCGAGCGGCGTTCGCTGAGCGCCAGCCAGTCCGCCACGGTGCTCGAGTCCATCGCGCTGCGCCTCGATGAGGGCCGGGACACGCTGCGCTATCTGGCCGGGCTGCTGGTGTTTCTCGGGCTGCTCGGCACGTTCTGGGGCCTGCTCGAAACGGTCAGTTCGGTGGGTGCCGTGATCAACACGCTGCGCACTGGCGGCGAGGCGGGCGTGCTGTTCGAGGAACTCAAGGCTGGCCTTTCGGCTCCGCTTTCGGGCATGGGCCTGTCGTTCTCGTCCTCGCTGTTCGGCGTCGCCGGCTCGCTGGTGCTGGGCTTCCTCGACCTTCAGGTCGGGCAGGCGCAACGGCGATTCCGTGTCGAGGTCGAGGACTGGATGGTGACGGGGCTCGGCCCTGCCGGCCTGCAGCGCATCGGCGACGGCCTGCCGCCGGCCATCGCGCCATCGCTCACCAGTGCGCAACTGACCCCTGACCTTGCCCTGCAACTGCAACGCACGGCGCAGGTGCTGGCCGACAATGCCGGCGGCGGCAAGCAGGCGACGCAGGCCATGGCCAACCTCGCCGAGGGCATCCAGGGTCTGGTGCAGCACATGCGCTCCGAGCAGCAACTCATCCGTGACTGGGTTGAAGCCCAGTCTGGCCGGGAGAAGGAGACGCGCCGCTTGCTGGAGCGCCTGCTCGCCGACCGCAGCAAGGCGGAGTGAGCCATGGCGCTCTCCCGCAGCCGCCGGCGTGAAGGGGCCGATTACTGGCCCGGATTCGTCGATGCGCTCTCGACGCTGGTGATCGGAATCGTCTTTCTGCTCTCGGTCTTCGTGCTGGCGCAGTTCTTCCTGAGCCAGGAGATCACCGGCAAGGACACGGCTCTTCGCCGCCTGGAGAACCAGGTGGCCGAACTCACCGATCTTCTGGCACTCGAAAAGACACAGAAGCGCTCGGTGGAGGAGAATCTCGCCCTGCTGCAATCGACTCTCAACCGCACTGATTCGGACCGGGCGCGCCTGCAGGGTCTGCTCGATGGCGGGGCGGGTGCTGCCGGAGCGGCGCAGAGCCGGGCTGCCCAGTTGCAGGGCGCGCTCGATGCGGAGAAGCAGCTTTCGCAGCGGGCCCAGTCGGCTGTCGAACTGCTCAACCAGCAGATCAATGCCATGCGCCGGCAGCTTGCCGCGCTGGAGGAAGCCCTCAGCGCATCGGAGGCGCGGGACAAGGAATCGCAATCGCGCATCTCCGATCTTGGCAGCCGCCTCAACGTGGCGCTGGCCCAGCGGGTGCAGGAATTGGCCCGCTATCGCTCTGACTTCTTTGGCCGCATGCGCCAGATCCTCGGCAATCGGCCCGACATCCGGGTCGTCGGTGACCGGTTCGTGTTCCAGTCCGAGGTGTTCTTCGATGCCGGGGCGGCCCTGCTCAAGCCCGAAGGGCAGGCCGAACTCGACAAGCTGGCTGCGGTTCTGAATGACATCGCCCGCGAGATTCCGCCGGACATTCCATGGATCGTGCGCGTTGACGGACACACCGATGTGCGTCCGATCCGGACGGCGCAATTCCCGTCGAACTGGCATCTGGCCACGGCCCGCGCGGTGTCGGTGGTCGAATATCTCGCCACCAAGGGGCTTGCCGCCGAGCGGCTGGCGGCCACCGGTTTCGGCGAGTTCCAGCCGCTCGAACTGGGCACCACCGACGAGGCCTATCGGCGCAACCGCCGCATCGAGTTCAAGATCACCGAGCGCTGAGGCTGAGGTCGGGCAGCGCATGCCCCGGCTTGTCCGGTTCGCGCATGGCCATCGGGCGCGATGCCATGGGGACAAGCCTTGCGGCCTGTTCTATAGCCTCCGTCTGAACTGCGGTCCGAGGCCCCATGACGCCAGCTTCCCTTGCCTTGCGCCTCGCGCCGATCGCCTTCGTGCTGATCTGGTCGACGGGCTGGATCGCCGCCGGTTATGCCGCGCCCCATGCTGATCCGCTGACCTTCCTCAGTGTCCGCTTTGCCTGCGCCGCCGTGCTGCTGGCGCTGATCTCTGCCGCGATGGGGGCCCAATGGCCGCGCGACGGCAAGAGCTGGATGCATGCGCTGATCACCGGGGCCCTGCTGCACGGCATCTATCTGGCCGGCGTCTGGTGGGCGGTGCGGCATGGTCTGCCGGCCGGGATATCGGGCCTGATTGCGGCGCTTCAGCCGATCCTGACAGCGGCCTTCTCGCCGCTTCTGGTCGGTGAGCGTATCTCGGCGGTGCGCTGGGCCGGGATCGGGCTGGGCTTTGCCGGTATCGCGCTGGTGCTGGCACCCAAGCTCGTCGGGCTTGCGCCGGATGTGCTGTGGCTCGCCGCCGTGCCGCTCCTCGTCAACATCGGCGGCATGTTCGCGGTCACCTTCGCCAGCTTCTACCAGAAGCGCTACCAGCAGAGCGGTGATCTGAGGACCATGACCACGGTGCAGTATCTCGGCGCGCTGGCGGTGACCCTGCCGCTGGCGCTGGCACTCGAGCCCATGGTGATCACCTGGAACCTGACCATCATGCTCGTGCTGGCCTGGTCGGTGATCGGGCTGTCGCTGGGCGGGATCGGGCTTTACCTGCTGCTGATTCGCAAGGGCGAGGTCTCGCGCGCTGCAACCTTGATCTATCTGGTGCCCCCGGCCGTGGCCATCGAGGCCTACCTGCTGTTCGGCGAGACCCTGACGCTGGTGCAGATCATCGGCATGGTCGTCACCGTGATGGGTGTGGTGCTGGCCAGCCGCAAGTAGAGCTGCGCCGGGTGGGTCTGCAGGCGCTGGCGGCCTTTCAGCCGCGCAGACGATACTTGACGAAGCCGTCCGCTGCATCGCCCGCCGGATCGGCCTTGAGACTGGCGGGTTTCAGGCTGGTGGAGGCCGGCCCGGACAGGAAGGTGACATTGACCGTGGCAGGCAAGGGCGCCAGCGACCAGTTGTTGTCCGCCGTCGGGTCAATGCGCTTCTTGTCGATGATGTGGCGCACCACGACATCGCGGTTGAGATCAGGCGCTTCGAGCACCACGGTTGTTTTCGTGCCGGGGAAATCCCCGCCGCCGGAAGCGCGGTAGTTGTTGGTGGCGATCAGGAACTCTGCCGTCTCGCTGATCGGCTTGCCCTGGAAGGCGAGATCGACGATGCGCCGGGCGGCGGGCTCGACCAGCTTGCCGGCCCCATCATAGCGCGAGGGTTGGGTCACATCGATCCGGTAAGTGACGCCGTCGATGACATCGAAGTTGAAGGCCGGGAAAGCCGGGTTGATCAGCGGCTGCTCATCGGTCCTGGCCGGATCGATGCGGTTGAAGATGCCGGCTGACCGTTCCAGCCACTCGCGCACCTGTGCGCCAGTCACCTTCACCACCTGGACGGTGTTGGGGTAAAGGTAGATGTCGGCGACATTCTTGATGGCGATGGGGCCTGCCTTGATGTCGGTGAAGAAGTTGGGGCCGCCACGCCCGCCCGACTTGAACGGCGCTGCGGCGGAGAGCACGGGCAAGGACGCCAGCGCGGTGCCGGCCAGAAGCCCCCTGACATAGGCGATCTGCGCATCGGCGACGATCTGCACGGAGGGATCGTCGGTCACGAGCGCGAAATAGCTGTTGATCGGGGCCGATGTCTCGCCCACCGGCTCGCGCACATAGACCAGGGTCGCCTCGTGCGCGGCCTTGACCGTGGCCAGCACGGCGGGGTCTGCCTCGGCCTTCGAGACGATTCTACGGTCCGGTGTGCGCTCGAAGATCGGGCGGGCCTCGACCTTGAAGCTGGCCACCTTCCAGCCCTGACCGGCACGCTCCAGATCGAGATCGACAAGGCCAAGGTGCGAGCCCCAGAATCCGGGCTGCACGCATGGCTTGCCGAGCAGCGCGCCGCGCACATTGTCGACACCCTCGATGCCATCGAAGGCCTTGGCGCCGGGAAAGACCAGATGCTGGTGGCCGGTGAGGATGACATCGATGCCATCCACCGCCGCCAGATGCAGGGCCGCGTTTTCCTCGTTGCCGCGATAGCTGCCGCCGGCAATGCCGGAATGGCACAGGGCCACGACGATGTCCGCTCCCGCAGCCTTCAGCGCCGGCACCTCGCGGCGGGCCGCCTCGACGATGTCGCCGGCGCGGGCCTTGCCTTCGAGGTGGCCCTTGTCCCACTGCATGATCTGCGGCGGGGTGAAGCCGATGACGCCGATGCGCACCGTCTGGGCAGCGCCCGCCTCATCGATGCACCTGTGCTCGATGATCAGCCAGGGCCGGACCAGAGCGCTGCCGTCAGCCTTGCCGACATTGGCGCAGACGAAGGGGAAATTGGCTGACTTGACGCCGATGTCGAGAAAGTCGAGCCCATAGTTGAACTCGTGGTTGCCCAGCGTCGAGGCGGCATAGCCCATGGCGTTCATGGCCGCGATCATCGGGTGCAGGTCGCCCGGCTTCATCCCGCGCTTGTAGGCGATCCAGTCACCCATCGACGAGCCCTGGAGGAAGTCGCCATTGTCGAACAGGATGTGGTTCTTCGCCTCGGCACGGGCGGCCCTGACCAGTGTCGCAGTCTTGGCAAGCCCGACCGTGTTGTCCTCGCCATCGCGATAGTAGTCGTAAGGCACGACGTTGACATGCAGGTCGGAGGTCTCGAGCACACGCAGCTTGATGCGGGCCGGGCTTTGGGCGCTGAGAATGGTCGGCATGGTCGCGATGGCGGCAGCGCTTGCTCCGGTCGCGATGGCGTGCCGGCGGGTGAGATGTCTGGTCATGGCTTTCCCCCTTTTGGGGAAAGCTACCAGTGCTTCATGACGATTTCACGCAGAAAAGACGGGATTTGCAGCCGGCCTCAGCGGTGTGCCGCCTTCAGGCAGTCGTCGAGATCGGCGAACATGTCGTCCTCGTCCTCGATGCCGCAGGACAGGCGCAGCAGATCGGGCGGGCAGGGCGATCCCGGCCCTTCGATCGAGGCGCGGTGCTCGATCAGGCTTTCAACCCCGCCAAGCGAGGTGGCGCGCTTGAACAGGCGGACCCGGGCGGCTGTTGCAATGGCGGCTGCCTCGCCGCCATTGACCTGCACGCTCATCATGTAGCCGAAACCGCCCTGCATCTGGCGCTGCGCCACGTCATGGCCGGGATGCTGCGGCAGGCCGGCATAGAGCACGCGCGCGACGTGTGGATGCGCGGACAGGCGCGTGGCAAGGGCCATCGCGGTGCGGGCCTGGCGCTCGGCCCTGAGGTGCAGGGTGCGCATGCCACGCATCAAGAGATAGGCTTCGAAAGGCCCCAGGATGCCGCCCTGCATCTTGCGGATCGACCGGATGCGCTGCCAGAACGCGTCATCTTCACGTGCCGCCAGCGCTCCGGCGACCACATCGGAATGGCCATTCAGGATCTTGGTGGCGGCGTGCATCACCACATCGGCCCCGAGCGTGAGCGGCTGGGTGTGGACCGGCGAGGCGCAAGTGGAATCGACCGCCAGCTTTGCGCCCGCCTTGTGGGCGATGTCGGCGGCGGCGGCAATGTCAGTGATGGTCCAGAGCGGATTGGACGGCGTCTCCAGCCAGACCAGCTTGGTCTTGCTGGGCTGGATGGCTGCTTTCAGTTGCTCAAGGTCGTCGGTCTCGCAGAAGGTCACGAGAAGACCCCAGCGCGTCGCCTCGGTCATCAACCAGCTTCGCAGCGCCCAATACATCACGCGCGGGGCGACGATGTGGTCACCCGGATCGAGCGCCTGGAACACGGCGGTTGCCGCCGCCATGCCCGAGCCGAACAGCAGCGCGCCGGCCTCGGCCCGCTCCAGCATGGCCAGGACGGCCTCGGCCTCACGGATGGTTTCGTTGTCGGGCCGGCCATAGACGAAGCCGGTGGAATATCCGTTGTCCTCGTCGCGGATGAAGGTGGTGGCGACATGGATCGGCGGCACGACGCCGCGCGTCACCGGATCGATCTTGCCGAGGGCCTGTGCAGCCAGCGTTCGGGGGGACCACTCGGGCTTGCGGTTCATGCGGCGTTGTCCAGTCCGTAAAGCGTGTGCAGCGTGCGCACGGCCAACTCGGTGTAGGCTGCGTCGATCAACACCGAGAACTTGATCTCGGAGGTGGTGATGGCGCGGATGTTGATGCCCTTGTCGGCCAGCGCGCGGAAGGCGCGGGCGGCGACGCCGGCATGGCTGCGCATGCCGATGCCGATGGCCGAGACCTTGACCACATCGGTCGCGCCCTGCAACGACTGATACTGGATGCTGCCACGCTGGCCTTCGAGAATGGTGCGGGCGCGGTCGAAATCGGCGGTGGGCACGGTGAAGGTGATGTCGGTTGTGGCCTGATCGTCCGACACGACCTGGATGATCATGTCGACGTTGATGTTGGCTTCGGCGAGCGGTCCGAAGATCGAGGCAGCCACGCCGGGCTTGTCGGCCACGCGCCTGAGCGTGATCTGGGCCTCGTCCTTCGAGTAGGCAATGCCGGTGACGATCTGCTGTTCCACGATATCCTCCTCGTCACAAATCAGGGTCCCCTGCCGGGGGTTCTCCGGGTCATCGAAGGATGACCGCACATAGGTGGGCACGCGGTGCACCATCGCGATCTCGACCGATCTGACCTGCAGCACCTTGGAGCCGAGCGAGGCCATTTCAAGCATTTCCTCGAAGGACACCCGGTCCAGCCGCGTCGCCTTGCTGACGATGCGCGGATCGGTGGTGTAGACCCCGTCGACATCGGTGTAGATGTCGCAGCGATCGGCCTTGAGCGCCGCTGCCAGCGCCACGGCGGAGGTGTCCGAGCCGCCGCGACCCAGCGTGACGATGCGCCCGCTTTCCTTGTGGATGCCCTGGAAGCCGGAGACGACCGCCACCGACCGGTTGGCTGCAAAGCCTGCCAGGATGCCTGCGCCATCAACATCGACGATGCGCGATGCGCCATGGGCATCGGAGCCGTGAAGCGGCACCTGCCAGCCCTGCCAGGAGCGCGCGGGCAGGCCCATGTCATTGAGCACGATGGCCAGCAAGCCCGACGTGACCTGTTCGCCAGCGGCGACGACGACATCATATTCGGCCTGGTCGTAGAGCGGGGCCGCTTCCTTGCACCAGCCGACCAGCTCGTTGGTCTTGCCGGACATGGCCGAGACCACGACCGCGACATCATGCCCGGCCTCGACCTCGCGCTTGACATGGCGGGCAACATTCTTGATGCGCTCGACCGTGGCGACCGAAGTGCCGCCGAATTTCATCACAAGACGCGACATGCGGGTCTCTGTTCCGTTCCAGTGTGCGGGTAGCGTTCAGGATGATGCGGGGCTGCGATGCCATGTCGCTCGCCTCGCACCGCCACGGGGATTACAGGGGGGCGTATACATGGCTCTCCCGCTGGCGCAAAGTCGGCGAAAGACGAATGGCATGGCCTTCGGGCGCATGGCCAGGAACCCGCGATGACGACATATCGAGCAAGACACGCCGCCGCTGCCGCCGCGACCACGGTCGACGCGGACGAGATCGCGCGCTTCGACGCATTGGCTGCAACCTGGTGGGACCCGAACGGCCCGATGAAGCCGCTGCATGGCATGAACCCGGTGCGCCTTGCCTTCATCCGGGAGCAGGTGATCGCGCATTTCGGCCTTGCTGCCTCGGGCGTGGCTTTGCTGAAAGGGTTCTCGGTCGCCGATGTGGGCTGTGGCGGAGGGCTGCTGTCCGAGCCGCTGGCGCGCATGGGGGCCAGTGTGACCGGGCTTGATCCGGCCGAGCGCAACATCGGCATCGCCATGGCCCATGCCCGGCAGATGGACCTCGACATCCGCTACCTGCCGACGACGATCGAGGCGCTGGTGGCCAATGGCGAACGCTTCGACATGGTGACAGCGCTCGAGGTGGTCGAGCATGTCGCCGATGTGCCGGCCTTCCTGGCCGCGCTCTCGGCGGCGGTGAAGCCGGGCGGGCTGGTGATCATGTCGACGCTGAACCGCTCCTTCCGGGCCTTTGCGGCGGCGATCATCGGCGCGGAATACATCCTGCGCTGGCTGCCAAAGGGCACGCATTCGTGGGAGAAGTTCGTCAGACCGGAAGAGCTTGGCACCGGGCTCGAACGGGCCGGCCTGACGGTTCTGTCGACGCGCGGCATGGTGCCGGACCCGCTGCGCGGCGGCTGGCGACTGTCGAGCGATACGGCCGTCAACTACATCGTGGCCGCTGCCAAGCCGGCTTGAAGTGCCCTGTCCGGCTACTGGTCCGGTCGCACCGCAGGTCCTTGTGCGAAGCAAGGCCGGCCAGGCGAACGAGGCCTTGAAAGCCTTCCGGCGCGGGCATCCACGAACCTTCCTGACCTTGCGCAGCGTGCAATGACAACCTTCGACATCTGTAACACCTCGTACTCATGTCGCATTGCAGCGCGGGGTTCCATTCGCTATGACGAGCCTCTGAAATTTGAAATTTGAACTGGTCCAGCCCAAGGATCAGCCCGGGGGTCCCAACATGGCGGATCAAAGTCGGCCACTGTCGCCGCATCTGCAAATCTATCGCTGGTCATGGACCATGGCGATGTCGATCTTCCACCGTGCCACGGGCGCTGCGCTGTATGCCGGCACGTTGCTGCTGGCGCTCTGGCTGGTGGCGGCCGCATCTGGCGCTGCCTCCTTCGAGACTGCCCAGTGGCTGGCCGGTTCGTGGATCGGGCGGCTTGTGCTGTTTGGCTACACCTTTGCGCTGATGCACCACATGGTCGGCGGTTTGCGCCACTTCGTCTGGGATCTGGGCCATGGCTATGAGGCGCAGACCCGCATGAACATGGCCCGGATGACGCTGTTCGTGTCCGTGCCGCTGACGATCCTGATCTGGATCGCAGCTTACGCCGTGCGCTGAAGGATCTTGCCGATGTCATCCCATTCGTCGATGCGCACTCCGCTGGGCCATGTCCGCGGGCTGGGCTCAGCCCGCTCCGGCACCCAGCATTTCTGGCTCCAGCGCGTCACGGCCGTGGCCAACGTGCTGCTGGCCGCCGCCTTTGTGGTGATCGTGCTGTCGCTGGTCGGCAAGCCCTATGCGGCTGCCATGGCCACTCTGTCGCATCCCGTCGTGGCGCTTTTGATGCTCTTGTTCGTGATCTCGGGGCTCATCCACATGCGCCTCGGCATGCAGACCATCATCGAGGACTACGTGCACGGGGAAGGCGCGAAGGTTCTGGCGGTGATGGCCAACACGTTCTTCACGGTGGTGGTGGGGGCCGCATCCGTGTTCGCAATCCTGAAGATCGCCTTTGGAGGCTGAGACCATGGCCACAGCAGACAAGCCAGCCGCACCGCAAGGCAAGACCTACGGCTACGACATCACCGACCACACCTTCGACGTGGTGGTGGTGGGGGCTGGCGGGGCCGGCTTGCGGGCCACGGTCGGCTGCGCCCAGGCCGGGCTGAAGACCGCCTGCATCTCCAAGGTGTTCCCGACGCGTTCGCACACGGTGGCGGCCCAGGGCGGCATCTCGGCCGCGCTCGGCAACATGGGCGAGGATGACTGGCGCTTCCACATGTATGACACGGTCAAGGGCTCGGACTGGCTCGGCGACCAGGATGCCATCGAGTATCTGGTGCGCAACGCGCCGGCGGCCGTCTATGAGCTGGAGCACTGGGGCGTGCCGTTCTCGCGCACCGAGGCCGGCAAGATCTACCAGCGCCCGTTTGGCGGCATGACCACGCAGTATGGCAAGGGCATTGCCCAGCGCACCTGCGCCGCTGCCGACCGCACCGGCCACGCCATCCTGCACACGCTCTACGGGCAGGCCCTGCGCGCCCAGACCGAGTTCTTCATCGAGTATTTCGCCATCGACCTGATGATGAGCGAGGATGGCCGCTGCCTCGGCGTGGTCGCGCTGAAGATGGATGACGGCACGTTGCACCGTTTCCGGTCGAGCCAGACCATCCTGGCGACAGGCGGCTATGGCCGGGCCTATTTCTCCGCCACCTCGGCCCATACCTGCACGGGTGACGGCAATGCCATGGCGCTGCGCGCCGGCCTGCCGCTGCAGGACATGGAATTCGTGCAGTTCCACCCCACCGGCATCTACGGCTCGGGCTGCCTGATCACCGAAGGCTCGCGCGGCGAGGGCGGATACCTCACCAACTCCGAGGGCGAGCGCTTCATGGAACGCTATGCGCCATCGGCCAAGGATCTGGCCTCACGCGATGTGGTGTCGCGCGCCATGACCATGGAAATCCGTGACGGGCGCGGGGTCGGCAAGAACAAGGACCACATCTACCTGCATCTGGACCATCTCGACCCGAAGATCCTGGCCGAGCGCCTGCCGGGCATTTCGGAAAGCGCCCGCATCTTCGCTGGTGTGGATGTGACCCGCGAGCCGATCCCCGTGCTGCCGACCGTGCACTACAACATGGGCGGCATCCCGACGAACTATCACGGCGAGGTGCTGACCAAGAAGAACGGCGATCCCGACACGGTCGTTCCCGGCCTGATGGCGATCGGCGAGGCGGCCTGCGTCTCGGTGCATGGCGCCAACCGGCTTGGCTCCAATTCGCTGATCGACCTAGTGGTGTTCGGGCGCGCCGCCGGCCTGCGCTGTGCCGAACTCGTCACCCCCGGCGAGAAGCAGCCCGAGATCACCGAAGCCCAGAGCGCGCTCGCGCTCTCGCGCCTCAACCGGTACCAGCACGCCAATGGCGGCACGCCGACTGCGGTGCTGCGTGCCCGCATGCAGGCCACGATGCAGAACAACTGCGCCGTGTTCCGCACCGGCGAGGTGCTCGACGAGGGCCACGACGCGATCCACGCGATCTGGGGCGGACTGCCCGATGTGCAGGTCAAGGACCGTTCGCTGGTCTGGAACACCGACCTGATCGAAACGCTGGAATTCGACAACCTGATCGCCCAGGCCGTGGTGACCATGGACAGCGCCCAGAACCGCACCGAAAGCCGTGGCGCACACGCCCGCGAGGACTTCTCGGAGCGCGACGACAAGACCTGGATGAAGCACACGCTGGCCTGGATCGATGACACGAAGCGCTCGGTCAGCATCGATTACCGGCCGGTCCACACCTACACGATGTCGAACGAGATCGAATACATCGCGCCGAAAGCGCGGGTGTATTGAGGACCTGACGCACGATGGCGACCGGTTTCGGCGAGCGCACGCAGGGTGCTTTTGGCACAGGCAGCCGGATTGGTCACAATCGGGGAGGGAGAAGAAGCGTGTACGCGATCATGTTTGATTTTGATACGGACATGTTGAAGCAAACCTACCCGAGCACGTCGTGGAACAACGCTTACACGGATGTCAGAAACTATCTGACAACGCGTGGCTTCGAGTGGGTTCAGGGCAGCGGCTATTTTGGCGATGATACCATCGACGCTGTTCGTTGTGTTCGGATCGTCCAGAGAATGGCGCGCCGTTACCCTTGGTTTACGCCTTCCGTGCGCGATATCCGCATGCTGCGCATCGAAGAAAACAACAATCTGATGGACGCCTTGGTAGATCAGGACGACGACTGAAATGGCCGAATTCAACCTTCCCAAGAACTCCCGCGTCACAGAGGGCCAGCGCCATCCTGCGCCGGCGGGGGCGACCAACACCACCGAGTTCCGCGTCTATCGCTATGATCCGGACAACAAGGCCAATCCGCGCGTCGACACCTACACGGTGGACCGCGACGATTGCGGGCCGATGGTGCTGGATGCGCTGATCTGGATCAAGAACAAGGTCGACCCGACGCTGACCTTCCGCCGCTCCTGCCGTGAGGGTATCTGCGGTTCATGCGCCATGAACATGGATGGCAAGAACGGACTGGCCTGCACCACCGGTATCGACGAGTGCGGCAGCCACAAGGATGGCAAGGCGGCCAAGGTCGCGATCTATCCCCTGCCACACATGCCGGTGATCAAGGATCTGGTGCCGGACCTGACGCGCTTTTATGCCCAGCATGCCTCGATCGAGCCCTGGCTCAAGACCACGACGCCGCGCCCTGAAAAGGAATGGAAGCAGTCGCGCGAGGACCGCGAGAAGCTCGACGGGCTCTATGAATGCATCCTGTGTGCCTGCTGCTCGACCTCATGCCCGAGCTACTGGTGGAATGGCGACCGCTATCTGGGCCCGGCCGTGCTGCTCCAGGCCTATCGCTGGCTGATCGACAGCCGTGATGAGGCCACCGGGGACCGGCTCGACAATCTCGAGGACCCGTTCCGGCTGTATCGCTGCCACACGATCATGAATTGCGCCAATGCCTGCCCCAAGGGCCTCAATCCGGCCAAGGCCATCGCCGAAATCAAGAAGATGATGGTGGCGCGCCAGGTCTGAGAATGGCACGATGGCATCGCTTGCGTTGCCGCATCCGCGCCACCATCCTGCGCCATGGACACGGCCACGCAAAGCCATGCGGCGCTGCCTTGGCGCCGCGGCATGAGGCGAAACGGGGCTGATGCAATGGAATTGATCCACAGGATAGCCAGCGCGGGGCAAGGCTTCCGCCCCGCGGCGGGTCTGGTTCGCGCGTCGGGCCGATCTGCCATCCTCGCGTTGTCGCTGGGCGTTCTGCTCGGGGCCTGCGCCGGGGCCGACCGGTTCGGCAGCGGCGGGCCCTTCGCCACACGCGGCGCGGCCGCATCCGCCCCCCAGCTTCCGTCGGCGCCGCCGATTGCGACATCGCCAGTGGAAAGCCAGGCACTGCCACCGCCCGGTGGCGCACCAGTGCCCGGTGACGCGCAGATTGCCGGCGGGACTGCCGGCGCGCTGCCGCCGCCAGCCGACCCTTTCTTCCAGCCCTCCACACCGCCACCGGCACCGCGCACCATCGAGACACCGACGCTTCAGGGCGGCTCCGGCCAGATTGCGACGCTGGGGGGCGGCTCTGCCACCAGCACCGGGCGCGGGCCTGTGAGCTCGCGCGATGGCGTGATCGGTGGCTGGACCGCGCGCGAGGCCACTGGCGGCTCATGCCGCGTGCAGTTGTCGAGTTCTCCGGCGCTCGATCTTTATCGAGCCAGCGCGGCAGGCTGCGCCAACCGTGATCTCCAGAAGATCACGGCCTGGGATTACCGCGATGGCGAAGTCTATCTCTATCAGCCCGGCGGCTCTGTCGCGGCCCGCATGCGGGTCAATTCCGGCTCGTCACTGGCCGGCGTGATCGCGCGGTCAGGTGCCAGCTTGAGCATGTCGCGCTGAAAGCATGGCGGCGCTCAGGCACTGATCGCGGCCAGTTGCCAGGAGACAGGCCGGGCCGGGTCTTCGGCAATGACGACGATCTGCTGCGTGCGCCGCATCCCGTCGATGCCGGCAAAGAACATGCTGTCCTCGATGCTGGCCGCGCCGCCTGAAGCGGTGAACCGCCATGACAGGCCACGGTTCGAGGTCAGCACGATGTCACCGGTCTCGATCATCTCGGCGCGCATGCCGGGGTGCAGGTGGAATCGCAGGGTCAGGGTGGCATCATCCGGTGCGCCGCGTGGCGAGCCGGAGATCTGATCGCGACCTTCGAGCACAAGCCCGTCATCGGAGAGGCCAAGCACCCGTTCGATGCCGATGCCGAAACGCGTCTGGTAGCCGTCATGGCTGAGCGCCAGTTGTTCGCCGCTGTTGCTGCGGCTGCGGCCGGCCATCACACGGCGCGGACCGGCCAGAATCCGGGTTTGGCCCGCATGGCTGACAAAGCGGCACGATGAGGTTTCGGCGAAGGTCACGCCGGTGTGCGCGGCAGAGGCGCGCAACTCGATGGGTGGCTCGCTGCCCGCCTGACGCGGAATGCCGCAATTGACGAAAATTCGCTGGCGACCATGGGAGAACTCGAAGGAGAGGCAGCCTGCAAGGGCTTCGGACGAGGCCTCGAATGGAGGCGATGGGCCGCTCTCGACGATCAGCACGGACGAGCCGCCCGCAAGGCGCTGGTAGCCGGAATAGGGAGCTTCGGTGGCGGCGCGGCCGCCGGTGTCGTGGCTGGCGAAGATGGTCGCCAGCGCGTCGACCTGGCTCGCCCCCATGCCGTTGAACAGCGCGACCGAACCGTCCGGATGGCGCAGCATCTTGAGATGCGGCACGATCCGGTCGATGGCCGAGACAAGGCCCTGTGGCGGCTCAAGGCCTCGTGCGGCATAGGTCGACCGCAGGGGCAAGAGGTCGAGCATCAGGTCGACCAGCACGCGCGGGTTGCGGCTGACATGGCCGCCATCGGCCAGGATCTGGTCATCGAGCAAATCCGACAAAGCCGCGCCATGGCGGCGTTCCAGCCGCTCGGCGCCTTCCACGCACAGGCCAAGCGCGGTCAGCGCGATGGCGGCCACAAGATGCACGTAAGGATCATCGCTGAGCCTGGCCGCATCGCGCAGGAGCAGTGCATCATCCCGCACCGCTTTCAGGAACAGCATGTAGAAATCATGGTCGGCACCGTCGAGCACCAGCGGCGACTGGGCCAGAAAGGCCATCAGCCGCCGGCTGATGACCTGCGGCCTGATCGCGCTGCGGGCTGGCCTGCGGCTTCGATCAATGAAGTCAGCCACCAGCGCGCGGGCATTGTCGCGGGCCAGCGCCGAATTGGCCGCGTGCAGATGGCGCAGCCAGCCAAAGCCGTAGAGCGCCTCGGCCCAGCCATGGGATGGTGGCGGCATGTCGAAAGGCGAGAGCCCGTTGGTGTTCACAACCCGGCCCGTGAACACGAACTGGCCGGCATAGATGTCGGCGGCGATGGCGGCGTCCGTGGTTCTGAGATCGGGAGGCGCGAAGAGGAAGCGTCGCAAGGACAGACGCCCGAACGGCCAGACCGCGCGCGCCGTCTTGCCAAGGCGCAGCACCGCGCGCCGTCGCCATGCCGCCATGGCCCAGCGCGTTTCGGTCGCCTTGGAACTCCGCCTGCTCAAATTGCCACCATCCCGTCAGGATGGTTGTCGCACAAAGCGCGCTGCGAAAAACCCTCCCCAGCCGGAAAGACGCGGGCTGTCCCCATGCAGTTGATGGGGCAGGGCGCGGAACTCGCCGCGCGGGGTGGTGCAACCTGGCACGCCGATTTCAGGCTCGGCAATGGCTTCGAGCGCCAGATCGGGCCGCAATGCCAGGATGCGGGTGACCTGATCCTCGCCTTCGCCCGGCTGAAGCGAGCAGGTGCAGTAGATCAGGCGTCCTCCTGGGCGGGTCAGGTCGGCGGCACGATCAAGCAGCCGCGCCTGAAGGGCGATCAGCTTGGCCTCGTCCGCCAGCGTCTTGGTCCAGGCCACGTCGGGGTGCCGCCGGATGGTTCCGGTCGCTGTGCAGGGCGCGTCGAGCAGCACGGCATCGAAGGGCTCGTGCTCGAATGTCGTGGCATCGGCGGTGATGGTGGTGGCGTGGAGGCCGAGCCTGTCCAGATTGGCCTTGAGCAGCGCAAGACGCGGGCCGGAGCGGTCAAGGGCTGTCACGGTGGCTCCCGTGCTGGCGAGTTGGGCGGTCTTGCCACCGGGCGCTGCACACAGGTCGAGGACGCGCTGGCCGGGACGGGCTCCCAGCAGCCGGGCCGGGATCGCCGAGGCCGCATCCTGCACCCACCAGCCGCCTTCATTATAACCGGGCAGCTCGTGGACGGGCGTGCGCGCTGCCAGCCTCAAGGAGCCTGTCGGCAGCACGATGGCACCCAGCGTCTCGGCCCAGGCGGCAGCATCGGCCTTGACGGTAATGTCGAGGGCCAGTTCCTCGGCCAGCGAAGCGGCCATCAGGGCCGTTGCCTCCGCGCCATAATGCGCTGTCCATGATGAAGCCAGCCAGGGTGGCAGATCATCGCCCGGCGCCGTGATGCCGGCGCGGATGGCATCAGCCTCGCGACCGATCTTGCGCAGCACGGCGTTGACGACCCCGGCAAAGCGCAACCCTTGCGGCTGGAGCTTGGTCTGTGCCACGGCCAGATCGACAGCGGCGTGATCCGCCGCTTCCAGAAACAGGATCTGCGCCGCAGCCGTGACCAGGATGGCCTGCACAGGACGGGGCAGGGACGATGCGCCGCGCTCGACACGGGCATCGACCGCCCGGGTGATGGTGCCCAGATGCCGGAAGCTGGTGACCGCGATGGCGCGGACAAGACCTGCATCGCGGCCCTCCAGACCGCGCGCCGCCGCGATCTCCTGATCGAGCACATCATCGAGTTGCAGGCGCGCTGCCAGCGTGCGCTCGAAGGCGAGGCTCGCGGTGTGGCGCGCGACCAGACCCGGCATGGCCGGATCGGGCGCGGAAGCTGTCGCGGCAGGGGCGCCGGGCTTGCGCCCGCGCGGGATCTTAGGATGGGTCAAGGGCGCGTATCCGGAAGCGGGATCATCACCCCCAAGGGCCGCGTCTTGCGCCCGTGCCGGATGAACCCCAGGGATTGTTGCTCGAGCCGCTCAGAAAGCCGCCGGGCGAGGGAGACGCTCCATAGCCCATTTGTGCGGCCTGATCCATCAACGCCGCAATGCGGTTGCCGGTGTCGGGATGGGTCGAGAACAGGTTGTCGAAACCCTGCCCGGACAGCGGGTTGATGATGAACATGTGGGCCGTCTGCGGATGCCGTTCGGCACTTTCGCTGGGCGTGCGGGCCACCCCGCCGGCAATCTTCGCCAGAGCATCGGCCAGCCAGACTGGATTGCCGCAGATCTCGCCGCCGAGTTTGTCGGCCTCGTATTCGCGCGAGCGCGACACGGCCATCTGCACCACCATGGCTGCCATCGGGGCCAGGATCGAGACCAGCAAGGTGACGATCATGTTGGGGCGCTCGCGGTTGCCGCCGAAGAACATGCCGAAATTGGCGATGGTCGAGATTGCGCCCGCGAGCGTCGCAGTGATGGTCATGGTCAGCGTGTCGTGATTGCGGATATGCGCCAGCTCGTGGGCCATCACGCCGGCCAGTTCTTCCCAGGTCAGTTGCTGCATGATGCCGGTGGTGGCCGCAACGGCGGCATTGGCCGGGTTGCGGCCCGTCGCGAAGGCATTGGGCTGGGGATCGTCGATGATGTAGACGCGCGGCATCGGCATCTGTGCCCGTTCGGCCAGTTGCCGCACCATGGCCACCAGTTCGGGAGCCGTGCTGTCATCGACCTCGTGGGCATTGTGGGCGCGAAGGGCGAGCTTGTCCGAGTTCCAGTAGCTGAACAGGTTCATGCCGGCGGCCACGACCAGCGCGATCATCATGCCGGTGGCGCCGCCGAGCATCAGGCCGATGACGCCAAACAGGGCGGTCATCGCCGCCAGCAGCAGGGCAGTGCGCATGTAGTTCACGGGATGCTTCCTCGGATCGGGACAAAAGCGGTCGAAGCGACTATATGTGCCTCGTCAGGTGCCAACTCAAGGATGACCCCGCCGCATGACAACAACCCTTCCGGAAACCGGGCCTGGCGCCGAACAGGCCATGCCCGAAGCAGCGGCGGCAGGGCCGTCGCTGCCGAATGCCGCGCCCGGCAAGGTGCTGAGCGCGGCAGCGCAGCGCGCACTCGCCGAGGCTGCCGCGCGGCAGGCGGAGCTTGATGCGCGCGCGGCAGAGTTGACGCAAGTGCGCGAGATCGACGGTCGGGGCGGGCTGGAGCCGGTCCGCTACAATGATTGGGAGGTCAAGGGACTCGCGTCTGACTTCTGAAGGACACGTTCAGGTTGTAGGTTTATTTTTTGTATCTAGGAATATTGTCAAAGTCCCCGAACCATGTCATGAGCCGGCATGACCATGATCCGGCTCGGCAAGACAGACACAGTGACAGCCACAAGCCGGGCACCACGGGTCTTGCCGGTGCCAAGGTTCTTGCCGGTGCTTTGGCCGGTCTTGCTGCCGATGCTTGTGGCGGGGTTGATCGCAGGTGCCCTGCTTGGCCTGGCGTTGGCACCGACGCTGCCGGATCGTCGCAGCGATGGGCTGCCGGCCAGCCCCGCCATCGCCACGGAGCAGGATGCGCCGCCCGAGGGTGCGCCCGACCGCACCCGAATCGGGCCGCGCAGCGGACTGGCCGGTGCCTATCGCGCTCACCTCGTGGCTGTGGTCGATGGCGACACGATCGAGGCGCGGGTCCATGTCTGGCTCGGGCAGGAGGTGATCACACGGGTGCGGTTGCTCGGCATCGATGCGCCTGAGATCAGCGGCACATGCGGCTCCGAGCGGCTGCAGGCCATCGCCGCCCGGGATCGGCTGGCGGCCCTGCTGGGCCAGGCCCCGCTGGTGCTGGTCGATCTGAGGCCCGACAAGTATTTCGGGCGGGTGGTCGGGCGCGTGCTGACAGGGGCCGGTGAGGACGCCGGAGCAGCCCTGCTGCGCGAGGGTCTGGCCCGGCCCTATGCGGGCGGCAGGCGGCAGGCCTGGTGCGCACTGCCGCCATGAGGCCGGCAAGGCAGCGATTGCCGCAACCCGGGCCGGCCCCTACAACGGAGACGGGAGGTGGCCATGGCCCCGTCTGAGACCGGAACGACACAGATCAGAACTGCCGAGACATCGCTGGGCAAGACCCGCCTCGGTGCCATCACGACCTTGCTGGCCGATGCCCATCGCAGGCTGGGGCTGAAGCTCGGCTTCCTGCTCTGGGACGGCTCGTGCGTGCCGGTGGACTGGCCGGCCGACGGGTTGATGATCCGGCTTGCCGATGAGGGCGTGATCGCCTCGCTGGTGCGCCGGCCGAAGCCCGACACGCTGATCAAGCTGCATGTTGCCGGGCGGATCGACGTCGTCAACGGCACGATCTTCGATCTCGTGGCAGCGCGGCCCGAAGGCAAGGTCATGCGCGGCATCCGCAGTGTTTCCAAGCTGGCGGCGCTGAACGTGATCCGGCATTTCTGGCGGGCCGACCGGGGCCCTCCCAGCGTGCTCGACCGCATCGCCGGCGACGAGATCGACCGCGACGGCAAGCCCGCCACCAACAAGGCCAATGTGGCCTATCACTATGATGTCTCGAACGATTTCTACCGGCTCTTTCTCGATTCCGAGATGGTGTACACCTGCGCCTACTTCACCGAGGATCACGGCGACATTGCCCGCGCCCAGCGCGACAAACTCGACATGATCTGCCGCAAGCTGAGGCTCAGGCCCGGTGACCGTTTCCTCGACATCGGCTGTGGCTGGGGCGCGCTGGTCTGCCATGCCGCACAGCATTTCGGCGTGGAAGCCCACGGCGTCACCCTCGCCGAGGAGCAGTTGAAGCTGGCGCAGGAGAAGGTCAGCCGCCTTGGCCTCGACGCTCGCGTGACCCTGCACCTCAAGGACTACACCCAGATGGAAGGGCAGTTCGACAAGATCGCCTCGATCGGCATGTTCGAGCAGGTCGGCATCAAGAACCATCCGGCCTATTTCCAGACGGTCAACCGCCTGCTGAGGCCGCGCGGACTCTACCTGCACCACACCATCGCGCGCCGCGCCAAGAAAACCGACCGCGCCTTCGCCCGCATGTCGGCGGAATACCGGGCACTGGTGCGCTACATCTTTCCCGGTGGCGAACTCGACCATCTGGGCATGTCGATCACCAATCTTGAGCGGGCCGGCTTCGAGGTCCACGATGTCGAGGGATGGCGCGAGCACTACCAGCGCACCACCTGGCTGTGGTGGCAGCGCCTGCACGAGCGGCGCAGCGAGGCCGAAGCGCTGGTCGGGCCGGACAAGACACGGATGTGGCTGCTTTATCTGGCCGGTTGCTCGCTCGCCTTCCAGCGGGGCGGCGCCTTCATCAATCAGACGCTGGTCTCCAAACGCAGCAAGGGGCCGTCCGGCCTGCCCTTCACGCGGGCTGACCTGTATGCATGAGCGCGGATGGCCAGACCCTGGCAGGTCGCTGCGGCAGGCCACCCCAACCGGAGCACCAACGAAAAACGCGCCCTGAAGCAGGCTTCAGGGACGCGCTTGACTTGCCGTTCACAGGGACTGGTGCGCCATTTTCGAAGATGGGCTGAACGTTGCTCCAGCGCCAGACGGATTCACTTCTTCACGAACATGTCCAGCTTGCCGTAATGCTCGGCGAGAAGGTAGTAGAAGGTCAGGCGGGACTTGGTCTTGTCAGACTTCATGTGCTCGCAGATTGCCTTGATCGAGGCATCCATGTCGGCTGTTGCAAGCCCGAGCTTCTTCTTCAGGAAGTTTTCGCGCACGCGGTCAAGTTCAACAGGGTCTGAACAGGCAACGTAACGCGTGTCGGCCTTGCTCATGACGAGCGCGTAAGCCTTCATCATGCCTGCAGCCGCCGCTTCGTTGATCGACTTCTTGGCGAACTTCTTGAGATCGGCCATATGATCCATGGAGAGCCCCTCTTTGGCTTCGTGATTCTTTGTTCACTGGTTCGTGATCACTCACGATCCAGAGACGATAACCACGTTTTCGGGCATGTGGCGAGAGGAATTCGCAAAAAAATGCCTTTGACACCGGGCCAGGGCAGGCCTTGTCAGCGAGTGACGATAACCGGTGTGCCGATCCCGACCCTTCCGTAAAGATCGATGACATCGCGGTTGTGCATCCGGAAGCAGCCATAGGAAGCGGCGCTGCCGACGCTTGAGGGCACGTTGGTGCCGTGGATCGCATATTGCCCGCCCGGTCCAAGACCCAGTGCGCGGGCACCCATCGGATTGTTGGGCGCGCCGCCGGCGATCAGGTCTGGCAGGTGCGGGTTGTCGCGCTTGACCGAGCGCGGCGGGGCCCAGGCCGGCTCGACCTGCATTTCCTCGATATGCTTGACGCCGTGCCACTGCTTGCCGGCCTTGCCGACCGCCACCGTGTAGCGGATGGCTTCGCCGGGCCGGGTCACCAGATAGAGCTTCCGCTCGCCGGTGCGCACCACGATGGTGCCTGGCCGGATGCGCGCATCCGCGAAAGGCACGATCTCGCGCGCAGAGGCCGTGGTGCCGGTGGCAAGCCCGCAGACCAGTGCAAGGCTGACAGCGCCAGGCAGCGCCAGACAAAGGGACGATCGGAACAGCTTCGGCATGAGGCACCTGCGG
Organism: Beijerinckiaceae bacterium; assembly: GCA_025459195.1. GTDB lineage: Bacteria > Pseudomonadota > Alphaproteobacteria > Rhizobiales > Beijerinckiaceae > Allobosea. Next base: position 16,608 of record JALORF010000006.1, on the reverse strand, counting down.
AGTGGCAGGCACAGTGCCTCATGCTTCGTTCCCGCGAGGTTGGCAAACGTGCTTGACGAGCGGTGAATCGCATCTGTCGGCGCGCTTCAGCGCGCACCGCCGGCAATACTCGGGAATGCCGCCGCAGTTCGGCCGCGCCGCCCGCCCTCCCGGGTCAAGCCCGGGACGGTGGGGCGGCAGCCCGGACCTGACGCAGGCTTTCAGGTGCGCCGGTTCTGGCGGTTCTCGATCAGGTCGTCGACCACGGTCGGATCGGCGAGGGTCGAGGTGTCACCCAGCGCGCTGAACTCGTCTTCGGCGATCTTGCGCAGAATGCGGCGCATGATCTTGCCCGAACGCGTCTTGGGCAGGCCCGGCGCGAACTGGATGAGGTCGGGCGTGGCGATCGGGCCGATCTCCTTGCGCACCCACTGCACCAGTTCCTTGCGCAGGTCGGCGTCGGGCTGTTCTCCGCCCATCAGCGTGACATAGGCATAGATGCCCTGTCCCTTGATGTCGTGGGGATAGCCCACCACGGCCGCCTCGGAGACCTTGGGGTGCGCCACCAGCGCGCTCTCGACCTCGGCGGTGCCCATGCGGTGGCCTGACACGTTGATCACGTCGTCGACCCGGCCCGTGATCCAGTAGTAGCCATCCGCGTCGCGCCGGCAGCCGTCGCCGGTGAAATACTTGTTCGGATAGGTCGAGAAGTAGGTTTCCATGAAGCGGCCATGGTCGCCATAGAGCGTGCGCATCTGGCCTGGCCAGGCATCGGCGATCACCAGGTTGCCTTCGCAGGCACCGTGCTGGACCTTGCCTTCCGCATCGACGATTTCCGGCTTGATGCCGAAGAAGGGCCGCGTGGCGGAACCGGGCTTGAGAGCGGTCGCGCCCGGCAGTGGCGTGATCAGGATGCCGCCGGTCTCGGTCTGCCACCAGGTGTCGACGATCGGGCAGCGGCTGTCGCCGACCACCTTGTGATACCATTCCCAGGCTTCCGGGTTGATTGGCTCGCCGACCGAACCGAGCAGCCGGAGCGACTTGCGCGAGGTGCGCTTCACCGGCTCCTCGCCGGCGCCCATCAGCGAGCGGATGGCGGTCGGCGCGGTGTAGAAGATGTTGACCTGGTGCTTGTCCACCACATCCCAGAACCGCGAGATGCTCGGATAGGTCGGGATGCCCTCGAACATCAGCGTCGTCGCGCCATTGGCGAGCGGGCCATAGACGATGTAGCTGTGACCCGTCACCCAGCCAACGTCGGCGGTGCACCAGTAAACATCGCCGTCCTGATAGTCGAAGACATACTGGTGGGTCATGGAGGCATAGACGAGGTAGCCGCCGGTGGTGTGCTGCACGCCCTTGGGCCGGCCGGTCGAGCCGGAGGTGTAAAGGATGAACAGCGGGTCTTCCGCCTTCATCTCGGCCGGCGGGCAATGCGCCGTGACCTTGGCCGCTTCCTCATGATACCAGACGTCGCGGCCCGGGTGCATGGCGATGTCGGCCCCGGTGTGCTTGACGACGATGACCTTCTTGATGCCGCCCTTGACCTTGGGATCGGCGACATCGACGTTCTTCTTGAGGTGGACGCCCTTGCCGCCGCGCAAGCCCTCATCGGCGGTGATCACCACCTTGGAATCGCAATCCTCGATGCGGTTGGACAGAGAGTCGGGCGAGAAGCCGCCAAAGACGATGGAATGCACGGCACCGATGCGGGCGCAGGCCAGCATGGCATAGGCCGCCTCGGGGATCATCGGCAGGTAGATGGTGACCGCGTCGCCCTTCTTGACGCCGTGCAGTTTCAGCACGTTGGCAAAGCGGCAGACCTCGCTGTGCAGCTCGCGGTAGGTGATCTTCTTCGAGGCGCCCGGATCGTCGCCTTCCCAGATGATCGCGACCTGATCGGCGCGCTTGGCGAGATGGCGGTCGATGCAGTTGTAGGCGACGTTGGTGATGCCGTCCTCGAACCAGGCGATCTTGACCTTGCCGGGCTTGTAGGAGGTGTTCTTGACCTTGGTGTAGGGCTTGAACCAGTCGATGCGCTTGCCGTGCTCGCCCCAGAATGCCACCGGATCGTTCACTGAGGCGGCATACATCGCCTGATAGGACGCGTCATCGACATGGGCGCGCTTGGCCCACTCTTTCGACACCGGGTAGAGTTTGTCCGACATGTTTCATCCCCTGTTTGGGCCGCTTGTCGCCTGGAGCGGGGGTAACCCCGGTCGGCATGCGGCTCTCTTCCTGTGGCCCGTGAATGGCTATACGGACAGCCGCCCGCCGGCAAGAGCGCCGATGTTCGCACTTTTGGCGAGCGACTTTGGACTCATCCTGTGACTCATCCGGGGATTGATCGCAGGGCCTGATGCGGGACGCGTCAGAGCCCGCCCATCTTGCAGACCAGCGCCCATTCCGCCTCGGTGACGGGCTGGACCGACAGGCGCATGGAGGTGACGAGGCTCATCTGCGCAAGGGCCGGCGTGGCCTTGACCTCGGCCAGCGTCACGGGGCGCGGCAGGGCCTTCACGGCCTTGAGGTCGACCACGACCCAGGGCTCGCCGGGCGCGGCGGTCGGGTCCGGGTAGGCCTCGCGGATCACCTCCACGATGCCGACGACAGCAAGGCCCTCGTTCGAATGATAGAAAAAGCCCTGATCGCCGATGCGCATCGCCATCAGGTTGAGCTTGGCCGAGTGGTTGCGCACGCCATCCCAGAACGTGCCCTTGTCGCCGGCGGCGACCTGCGCTTCCCACGACCACTTGAAGGGTTCGGATTTGTAGAGCCAGTGCGCCATGGTCCGGTTCAGGCCTCCGGCTTGGCAAGATGCCCGACAGGGACCGCATCGTCGGCAGCCGAATTGGCGAAGGCGGTGAGCGCTTCCGCCAGTGCCCGCGCATCGGCTGCACTCAGATCAATGCGCGCCAGGCCTTCGCCGAGCGGGGTTTCCAGCCGCACGAAGCGCTGCCTGTCCTCGCGCTTGCGGCGCGCCTGAAGATTGAGCGTGCCGCCGGCTTCGAGCCTCAGCGGCTGCTGCGGGCCCAGTTCGTCGGAGCCCACGGTGGCCTGCACGGCGGCGAAGCCCTTGGCCAGTTTGCTGATGAAATCCATGATGTCCTTCCGGCGTGAGGCCACAACATAGGGTCCGGAACGCCGCACGCAAGCTGGCACCTGGCCGGGATTCAGACCTCGGTTCGGGTCGGGCGCGCCATCAGGGCCGCGATGGCCGCATCAAGGCTGACCTGCCCTGCGACGAGTGAGGCCACTTGCCGGGCAATCGGCATGTCGATGCCGCGCGCATCGGCCAGATCCACGAGTGCCGCTGCCGTGAGGGCCCCTTCCGCGAGTTTGCCGCCACTGGCCTCCGCCACGTCCAGACCGCGCCCCAGCGCCTCGCCGAAGGCATAGTTGCGTGACTTGAGCGAGGACGCGGTGAGCACCAGATCGCCCAGTCCCGACAGGCCCATCAGCGTCTGCGGCTCGGCACCATAGGCGCGGGCAAAGCGCATCAACTCGGCAAAGCCGCGCGCCACCAGCGCTGCGCGGGCGCTCTCTCCGAGGCCGCGCCCGATCACGGCGCCGCAGGCAATCGCCAGCACGTTCTTGGCGGCACCGCCAATCTCGACACCGCGCACATCGGTGCCGTGATAGACGCGGAAGGTCGGGCCTGACAGGGCTTTCGCCAGCGCCTCGGCGATGAGGGCATCGGCGGCTGCCAGAACCACGGCGGTCGGCAGGCCGCGCGAGACATCTTCCGCGAAACTGGGCCCCGAGAGCACGCCGAAGGGCTGGCGCGGCAACAGGTCGGCGATGATGTCGCCCAGGAACAGGCGGCTCGCCCGGTCGATGCCCTTGGCACACAGCACCAGTGGCGTGGCGGGTTTCATCACCAGCCCGAGCGCTTCGGCCATGGTGGCGCAGGTCTGGGCCGGGGTGACCAGCAGCACGGCGCGCGCAGCCCCGGCGCGGCCCAGGTCGGCCGTGGGGGTGACGCCAGCTTCCAGCATGACGCCGGGCAGGCGTCGCCGGTTCTGGCGTTCATCGGCCATTTCGCGGGCGTGGTCGGGATCGCGCGCGATCAGCGTGACCTCGCGCCCGGCGCGGGCCGCTGCGTTGGCCAGCGCCGTGCCCCATGCCCCGGCACCCACCACGGCAATATGCTGGAACAGCGTCATGATGAGAGGACGGCCTCGCCCCGATCGGGTTGCGGGATTGGCGCGTCGCTCTCGGCTTTGCGCGCTTCCAGCGGCCAGCGCGGGCGCGGCGGCGCATCGAGCCCATCGGTGAGGCCGATGCGCAGGCGCTCCAGCCCGGCCCAGGCGATCATCGCGCCATTGTCGCCGCACAGGGCCGGCGGCGGAGCCACCAGCTTCAGGCCAGCCTCGGTGGCGAGCCGCGCCAGGCCGCGCTGGATGGCCATGTTCGCAGCCACGCCGCCAGCCACGACGAGGCAACTGGGTTTGCCCATGGCGGCGCGGAAGGCCTTGAGACCGACGCGCGTGCGCTCGACCATGACATCGACCACGGCCGCCTGGAACGAGGCGCACAGATCCCGGACGGTCTGATCGGAGAGCGGTGCGATGCGCTCGGCGGCAAGACGCACGGCGGTCTTGAGTCCTGACAGCGAAAAGTTCGGCTCGGCCCTGCCCAGCATCGGGCGCGGGAAATCGAAGGCCTCCGGGTCGCCCCGAAGCGCCTCGCGCTCCACCGAAGGGCCGCCGGGATAGGGCAGCGACAGCATCTTGGCGACCTTGTCGAAGGCCTCCCCGACCGCATCGTCGATGGTGGTGCCGAGCCGCACATAGTCGCCGACACCGCGCACAGCCAGCAGTTGCGTGTGCCCGCCCGACACCAGCAAGAGCAGATAGGGGAACTCCACGGCATCGGTGAGACGGGCCGTCAGCGCATGGGCTTCGAGATGGTTCACCGCCATGAAAGGCTTGCCGGCCACCAGCGCCAGCGCCTTGGCCGTGGTCAGGCCGACCATGACGCCGCCGACGAGCCCCGGGCCTGCGGCTGCTGCGACGCCGGACAGGTCTGACAGATCGCACCCGGCACTGCGCAGGGCGCGCTCGACGATGCGGTCCATCACCTCAAGGTGGGCACGCGCCGCGATTTCAGGCACCACGCCGCCATAGGCCGCATGCGCCGCGATCTGGCTGAGCACCTCGTTGGAGAGGATGTGCGGCTTGCCGGCGGCGTCCACCTCGACGATGGCCGCGGCGGTTTCGTCGCAAGTGGTCTCAATTCCGAGAACGCGCATCCGTAGTAATCCGAGGTTGGGGCCGCAAACCGATGTCGGGGCACGGACAGGGCTGGAAACTCTATAGTGTGCTCCGTTACAGTGGCCAACAGGGCAGGCCGTGCAATCGCAGCACACCTCATGATGGATGCGGGCATCGGAGCCTGCCGTGCAAGACAGGACATGGAATGATGGTGGGCGTGATGGATCTCGACAGGCCGCTTGTGCTGGGCACGCGCGGCAGCCCGCTGGCACTGGCGCAGGCGCATGAGCTGGCTGGCCGGCTGAGCGCTGCCCTGTCGCGGCCTGTGGGCCATTTCCCGCTCGACATCATCCGCACCACGGGCGACGCGATCCAGGATCGTGCGTTGTCGGAGGCTGGCGGCAAGGGGTTGTTCACCAAGGAGATCGATGCGGCACAGCTCGCCGGCAAGGTCGACATCGCCGTGCATTCCTCCAAGGATTTGCCGACCGAACTGCCGCCAGGGCTTGTGCTGGCCGGCTATCTGCCGCGCGAGGATGCCCGCGATGCGCTCATCGCGCGCGGGCCGCTGGCCGGGCTTGCGGGCCTGCCGCAGGGCGCGCGGATCGGTTCGGCCTCGCTGCGCCGGCAGGCCATCGTCAAGCGCGCAAGGCCCGATTGCGCGGTGGACCTGCTCAGGGGCAGTGTCGGCACACGGCTCGACAAGGTCATGGCGGGTGCGTTCGATGCCACCTTGCTGGCCATCGCCGGCCTTCGGCGGCTGGGGCTGGCCGACAAGGCCAGCGCTGTCCTGTCCACCGACGAGATGTTGCCGGCCGTGGGGCAGGGCGCAATCGGTCTTGTGGTCAGGGCCGGGGATGAGGCGGCGCTGGCCGCTGTCGCTGCCGTGCTGTGCGCCGCCACGGGCGCTGCGGTGAGCGCCGAGCGCGCCATGCTGAAGGTGCTCGACGGCTCCTGCCGCACACCAATCGCCGGCCATGCCACGATCAGCAGCGGCATCCTGACGCTGAAGGGGCTGATCCTGTCACCGGACGGCTCGGGCGTTGCCGAAGGCGAGCGCAGCGGGCCTGTGGCCGATGCGGTGCGGCTCGGCGACGAGCTTGGCCATGCGCTTCGGGCGCAGGCGCCGGCCGGTGTCTACGCCTGAAAGGTTGCGCAGAAGCGGGCTTTCGGCCAGACCGGTAGCTCACCCAGTGGAGGGCGACAGATGAGCATCCTCGTCACACGGCCCGAGCCGGGCGCCAGCCGCACGGTGGCAGCGCTCACCGCGATGGGCCAGAGCGCGCTGGCCGCCCCGCTCTTCGACATCGTGGCAACATCCACCCCGCGCCCGAGCGGACGCTTTGCGGCGTTGCTGGTCACCAGCCAGAATGGCGCAGCGGGCCTGTCGCCGGGTTCATCTGGCCTTGCCGCTGACCTGCCCGTCTTTGCCGTGGGTGACCGCACGGCCCAGGTCTTGCGCGATGCCGGCTTTGTTGACGTGACCTCCGCTTCGGGCGATCAGGCAGCGCTGACGCGGCTGGTCCTGTCCCGGCTTTCGACGCGATACCGGGTGCTGCTGGCGACGGGCGAGGACCACAAGGATGGCTTGCCGGCGGCGTTCGCCGAGGCCGGGCATGAGGTGGCCATCTGGCTGCGCTACAAGGCCGAGGCCGTGACGGCGCTGCCCGATCTGGTCCGCGATGCCTTGCGCGAGGGCCGGATCGCTGTGGTGCTGCACTATTCGCGGCGCGCCAGCGAGACCTTGCTGTCGCTGGCCGAGGCGGCCGGAATCGGCGCTGCGCTGGCCGGCCTGCGCCATGTGTGCCTGTCCCGTGATGTCGCCGCGCCCTTGCAGGAGGCGGGCCTCGCCGGGGTCGAGATCGCCGCGCATCCGGATGAGGACAGCCTCCTGGCGCTGCTCGCCGACGGGCCGAAGGGCGCATTGCCGATCACGGCTGCGGCGGTCCATGCTGCCGCCGAAGACGATCCGACAGGGATGACGATGACCACGACACCGGACAAGGCCGCCCAGGCCAGCCCTGCTGGCGACGCCAATGCTGCCTCGGAAGGCCGGGGTCGCAGCGCCGTGCCGCGCGCCCGCCGGCAGGCAGCATCCGTGTTGGCCGACGATAACGCTCGCCCGATCCCTGACGCGACCACGATGCCGCAGGCCGGGCCGAGTGCCGCCGCGACACGGGCCGATGAATCGACGGCAAGCGCGCCCATGGCTGCTGCAATCCCAGTCAGTGACGCGCCCGGGAGCGATCTTGCTGCAACCGAACCGCCTGTTGCCGAGCCGCCTGTGGCCGAGCCTCGCGCCGCGACTCCGGACAGGGGAGAGCCTGCTTCTGCCATGCCGCCGCCTGCGGCCCGGCGTGGTGGCACCGGCCCGTTCGGACTGCTGCTGGCCGGGCTGGCAGGCGGCGTGGTCGGGGCCGGGATCATGGCCTATCTGCCGCAGATGTCGCAGCTTGCCGGCCTGCCGCTGCCCCAAGCTGGCGCAGCGGCCGGGATCGAGGCGCGGCTGGCCCGCATCGAGGCTCTGCCGCGTGCCGATGCGGCAAGGCCCGCCGCAGCAGACAGCGTCTCGCCCGGGCAGGTGCAGGCTTTGGTCGAAAGCCGGTTGCAGGCCGCGAGCGCCCCTCTGCGCAGCGAGATCGAAGCCTTGCAGCAGCGCCTGACCGAACTGGCGGCGCGACCGGCGACGCCGGCCGGCGAGGCCAATGCCGATCAGGCCCGCCAGATCACGGAGTTGGCGCGGAGGCTGGAGCGGACCGAGCGCGGCTCCGAGACAGCCGCGAACGCTGTCAGGACACTCGTGCCGCGCCTTGCCGAACTGGAGCAGCTCGGCAAGGCCGTCGGCACGCCAAGTGCCTCGGCCACGGGGGCGGCCCGGCTGATCTTGGCTGACCGGCTGGCCAGGGCGCTGGCCGATGGCAGGCCCTTTGCGGTGGAGGCGCGGGCGCTGGCGGCCTCCGGTGCCGCGGCAGAGCCGATGCAGGTGCTCAATGGCGTGGCCGCCGGCGGTGCGCCTTCGGGGGCAGCCCTCCTGGCGGATTTCCGCAGATTGCGGGCTGTCCTGTCGATCGAGCCAGCCAATGTCGATGCGCCCTGGACCGAGCGGCTGCTGAAATTGACAGACGGGCTGGTGCGCGTGCGCAGCACGGGGGCGGTCGAAGGCTCATCCCCCGCCGCGATCACGGCGCGCATCGAGCAGGCATTGCAGCGGGGCGATGCGGCACTTGCACAGGCCGCCTGGGCGCAACTGCCCGAGCCGGCCCGGCGTGCCAGCGAGCCGTTCGGTGCCGCGCTGAAGCAGCGGGCCGCTGTCGATCAGGCCATCAAGGCCATCACCGATGACGCCATCAAGGCGTTGTCGCCAGCGACATAACAGGGCGGGGCAGGTCAGGATGTTGCGGATTCTTGTCTTCATCGCAGTCGCCAGCGCGCTGGCCTTCGGCGCGGTCTGGCTGGCGGAACGGCCCGGCGAGGTCTCGATCGTCTGGGGCGGCATGACCATCGAGACCACGGTGGCGATGGCGGCCATTGGCGTGGCCGTGCTGGTTCTGGCCGGCATGATGCTGTGGTCGCTGCTGCGCTTCATGCTCGGCCTGCCGACAGCGTTCTCGTTTGCCAGCCGCGCCCGCAAGCGCTCGCGTGGCTATGAGGCCATCTCGCGCGGCATGGTCGCGATTGGCGCGGGCGATCCATCGGCAGCGCGCCGGCATGCCTCCGATGCCCGCAAGCTGATCCCGGATGAGCCGCTGTCGCTGCTGCTGAGCGCGCAGTCGGCGCAGTTGTCCGGCGACAAGCCCGCTGCCGAAGCCGCCTTCAAGGACATGCTCGATGAGCCGACCACGCGCGTGCTGGGCTTGCGCGGCCTGTTCGTCGAAGCCCGCCGCAGGGGCGACCAGATCGCCGCCCGCGCCTTCGCCGACGAGGCCGTCCGGCTGTCGCCGTCACTGGCCTGGGCCAATGATGCACTGCTGGAATTCCATTCCACGGCCGGCGACTGGGCGCAGGCCCGCACCGCCGTGGAGCGCCGTGCCGCCTTGCGGCTGAGCGACAAGACTGAATCGCGCCGCCATCGCGCGGTCCTGCTCGCGGCGGAAGCGCTGGCCAAGCAGGAGGCAAGCCCGGCTGACGCACTCTCGGCTGCGCTCGAAGCCCTGAAGCTCGCACCCGGCCTGACGCCGGCTGCGGCGCTGGCGGGCCGCATGCTCTCGGCCAAGGGTGAGTTGCGCAAGGCGGCGAGGGTGCTTGAAGCGGCCTGGCGCGAGCAGCCGCATCCGGATCTCGCCGCTGCCTATGTCAACCTGCGCACGGGCGACAGCCTGCAGGACAAGCTCGACAAGGCCCAGGCCCTGATGAAGCTCAAGCCGACCGATCCTGAAAGTGTCTTTGCGGTCACGGATGCCGCGATTGCGGCGCGGGACTATCCGCTGGCGCGCAAGGCTCTCCTGCCGCTGCTGGCTGCCGTGCCAACCCAGCGCGCCTGCCTGCTGATGGCGCGGATCGAGGATGGCGAGCATGGCTCTGCCGGGCGTGCCCGCGAGTGGCTGACCCGGTCGGTGCGCGCCCCGCGTGACAATGCCTGGGTGGCGGATGGCATCGTCTCGGAGACATGGTTGCCGGTCTCGCCGGTGTCGGGCCGGCTTGACGCCTTTGCCTGGACTTTGCCGCCGCCGGTGCTGGGCAGCACGGCGCCTGCCTTCGAGGATTTCGGTCCGTTGTCGGAACCAGCTTCCGCCCCGCCTGTGCCGGCCGCCACGGCTCCACCGGCCGCTTCCCCCTTGGCTGCGCCTTCTGCTTCTCCATTGGCTCCGCCTTCTGCCGAGGCCGTTTCCGGCCCCGACCGCACTGCCGATGATGCCGACATGCGGATGGTGGCACGAACGGTCGCACCGGTGGTGGTTGCGGCAGGAGAGGGGGCTGGCATGATCCAGCCGGCGACAGGCCAGACGGTTCCTGAGCAACACGCCGGGCTGTCAGGCGCTGCTGCACCAGAGCCTCACGTGCCGCCAGAGGCAGCCGAAGCCGGGGCCAGCGCGCCGGTGCCGGCCCATGGTCCCGTGCTGCTGGCGGACGGATTGCCGCGCGCGCCCGACGATCCCGGACCGGAGCCGGATGCGGCCCCGCCAGCGAAGCGCTCGTTCTGGGGCCTTGGCCGGTAAGGCGTGTTCGCGCAGGCCGGTCTGGCACCGCGGCGGGATGATCGTGCGCCGATGTCAGGCCTTGCCGGCCCCTTCCAGTGCGGCGATCCTCGCGGCCAGGCGCTCGTTGTCCTCGCGGGCCATGATCGCCATCTCGCGCACGGCCTCGAATTCCTCACGGGTGACGACGTCCATGTCGGCAAGGATGCGCTGCATCTGGGTCTTGACCACGGTCTCGACCTCGCGGCGCACGCCCTGCGCCGCGCCGGCAGCATCGGTGACCAGACGGGCGACTTCATCGAGCAGGCGGTTCGGGGCGTTCATGGCGGGTGATCCCTGGCGATTGGAAAGCTGGCCGCTGCTTATCACGCTGCAAGCCGCGACGCACCGCACATTTCGCCGCTGGCTGCGAAACTGGACGGGCAGGCGTTGAACGGCTAGAGAAGCAGCAACCCAGACAAGCCCCGGCGTGACCAGGGGCGGGAGGCGTCCGATGAAATCGATCCTGACCGCGGCCGTGCTGGCCTGCGCCTTGACTGCCTGCAACGAGACCACGACCGCCAGCCGCGCGCCCACCGTTGCGCCGGGCGTGCCCATCGCGGTCGACAGCATTTCCGGCGGTCCGGACGCGATGCGCGGCTCCTTCAGTTCGGCCATGTCGAACGAGGCCAGCGTGCGCCGCGTTGACATTGTCGATCCTGCCACCAACCCGCGCTTTCGGGTGCGCGGCTATCTCGCCGCCGAGCCCACTGCCGATGGCCAGACAGCCCTCTCCTTTGTCTGGGATGTGTTCGATGCCCAGAAGCGCCGTGCCCAGCGCATGCAGGGCGCAACGGTGGCCCGCAACAGTTCGGGGGACTGGAGCGGCGTCGACCAGAGCACCGTCAACAAGGCCGCGTCCGAATCCATGGACCAGATCGCCCAGTTCCTGGCCGGGCAGGAGCAGGTCAGGGCCGCAAGCGGCACGACACCCGCGACGGCGCGGCCAAGCGCGGTTGCTGCCGCGCGCGCCACAAGCGCCACGCGCTGAGACGGTGCGCACGTCAGGCCCGATTCAGGCTTGACCCGCGCCGCCTGATCCAGCACCCGTGAGGCATGCCTGTCCTCGCCATTCCTTTCCCCATCATCGATCCGGTGGCCATCGCCATCGGCCCGGTCGCGCTGCGCTGGTATGGGCTGGCCTATGTGGCCGGCCTGCTGGGAGGCTGGCTCTATGCCCGCTGGCTGGTTGGCCGGGATGGCTTGTGGGGCGGGCTCAAGCGCCCGACGACGCCGCAACTCGATGACCTTCTGGTCTGGGTGGCGGTCGGTGTCGTGCTGGGCGGCCGGCTCGGCTATGTGCTGTTTTATGATCTGGCGAGCTATGTCGACGAGCCGCTCGAAATCCTCGCGATCTGGCGCGGTGGCATGTCGTTTCATGGCGGGTTGATCGGGGCCACGCTGGCGCTGGCGCTGTTCGGCAGGCGTTATGGCTACAACCCGCTGAGCATCTTCGATCTGGCCGCCGCCGTGGTGCCGATCGGCCTGTTCTTCGGGCGCATCGCCAATTTCATCAATGGCGAGTTGTGGGGCCGGGTCGCACCCGATTTCGCCTATGCCATGGTGTTTCCCAATGGCGGGCCGTTGCCGCGCCATCCGAGCCAGATCTACCAGGCCTTTCTGGAAGGGCCGGTGCTGTTCATCCTGCTGGCGTTTGTCGTCAGCAGGGTCGGCTTTCGCCAGCCGGGGCTGGTGGCCGGCGTGTTCGGCATCGGCTATGGGCTCGTCCGGATCGTGGCCGAGTTCTTCCGCGAGCCTGACCCGCAGCTTGGCTACCTGTTTGGCCAGTCGGTCGGTGCGCTCGGCGGAGGCGTCACCATGGGCATGGTGCTGTCTCTGCCGATGCTGCTGATCGGCGGCTGGCTGGTGATGCGCGCCCGTGCCGCAGCCCGCCAAACCGTCTGAGCCATGCCGGCGCTGAAAGATGCGCTGCTGGCGTTGATCGCTGACGAAGGGCCGATCAGCGTCGAGCGCTACATGGGACTGTGTCTCGGTCATCCCACTCTGGGCTATTACACCACGCGCGATCCGTTCGGGGTCGATGGCGATTTCACCACTGCGCCCGAGATCAGCCAGATGTTCGGCGAGTTGCTCGGGCTCTGGGCGGCGCAGGTCTGGCACGACATGGGGGCGCCGGCCTCGTGCCGGTTGATCGAGATCGGGCCGGGCCGCGGCACGCTGATGGCCGATGCCCTGCGCGCCATGGCGCGGGCACTGCCGGCAGCCGCTGCCAGCCTGTCGGTGCACATGGTCGAAACCAGCCCGGTGCTGAGGCGTCGCCAGCAAGCCACGCTCGGTGCCAGGGCTGGCCAGATCATCTGGCACGAGCGCATCGAGGACGCGCTGGAGGGGCCGGTGATCGTGCTGGCGAACGAGTTGCTCGATGCCTTGCCGGTGCGCCAGTTCGTGGCCGCGCCGGATGGCTGGCACGAGCGCCTGGTCGGGCTCGATGCTGGAGGCGGGCTGAGTTTCGGGTTGGCTCCCGCTGCGACCGGCGGGCTCGGCGCTCTGCTGCCGGCCGGAACCGTGCTGGAAATTCCCCATGCTGCCGATGCGCTGGCCGGCAGGCTCGCATCCCATGTGGTCCGTCATGGCGGCGCTGCCTTGCTGATCGACTATGGTTCCGGCGAGCCCGGAACCGGCGACACGCTTCAGGCTGTCAAACGTCACCGTTTCGTCGATCCGCTGGCTGAACCGGGCGAGGCTGATCTGACCACGCAGGTGCAGTTCGGCCGGGTGCAGGCCGTGGCGAAGGCGATGCAGGCAAGGGTCCACGGGCCGGTGCCGCAGGGCGTGTTTCTGGCCCGTCTCGGTCTGGCGCAGCGCGCCGAAGCGCTGATGCGGCAGGCTGCGCCGGAAGGGGCTGCTGCCATTGCTGCCGCCGCCGAGCGCCTTGCCGGCATGGACGGGAGCGCGCCCACCGCGATGGCGACGCTGTTCAAGGCCATGGCCATCGCCGACCCTGGCCTTGGCGACCTGCCCGGGTTTGACAGCGCCGGCGCGGCAGGCGACTGAAGGCCTTCCCACGTTGCCGCGCGAAAGCCGCACCATGCCAGACACCGCACCCATGGCCGTTTCGATGGTGACGCCGATCACGGCGCCTGCGCTTTCGGCCCTGCCAGGCATCCGGCATGGCTTCTTCACGCGGCAGGGCGGGGTGTCATCGGGCCTCTATGCCTCGCTCAACGGTGGCCTCGGATCACAGGATGACGCGGCCAGCATCGCTGAGAACCGCCGGCGCATGGCCGGAGTGCTGACCATCAGCCCCGAACGTCTGCTGAGCCTGTATCAGGTCCATTCGCCGGATGTGGTCATCGCCGAGGGGCCCTGGCAGGGCGAGCGGCCGAAGGCCGACGCGATGGTGACGCGCGTGCCGGGCCTCGGCCTCGGGGTCTCGACCGCCGATTGCGGTCCGATCCTGTTCGCCGATGGCGAGGCGGGCGTGGTCGGCGCGGCCCATGCCGGATGGAAGGGGGCTTTCGGCGGCATCATCGAGGCCACGCTGGCTGCGATGGAAGGGCTGGGTGCGCGCCGCCGTGCCATCACCGCCGTGCTCGGCCCGACGATCGGTCCGAACGCCTATGAGGTCGGGCCCGAGTTCGTGGCGCGCTTTGTGGCCGCTGATGCCGGTTTTGCGCGGTTCTTCCGGCCATCGCCGCGTGATGGCCATGCCATGTTCGATCTGCCGGCCTTCATCGCGGCCCGCTTCGCTGAGGCCGGCGTGGGCCGCTTCATCGATCTGGGCCTGTGCACCTATTCGGATCCCGCCCGCTTCTTCAGCTACCGCATGACCACGCACCGGGCCGAACCCGACTATGGCCGGCTGATCTCGGCCATCGCTCTCGGCTGAGCCGGTCATCCACAGCGAAGGGCTGTGGACGAATCGCTGCGGCCATTGTTGGCAAGCTCCGAATCCCCGACGCATGTCGCCGCTGGCCGACGGTCGCGAGGGGGGATTCTCCGTCCCCACAAACCGATCTATGGTCAGTGCAAGAGGTGATTCGGCTTGTTTTTCAAAGCCGTCGAACGATCGGTCGCCGGCGCTTCTGGCCGGTGCCGAACCATGGTGGCGTGAGCGTGCCAGCGATGGTGCGTGCCTGATCCGTGCGTGCGTTGTCGAGCCTGTTGCGCTGATGCGTTCGCCCGCGTTTGATCCCTCCGGAGGAGCTGGCTGTCTGTGCTGGACCTTGAACATGATCTTGATCGCGCCAATCACCCGCTCGATGTCATCGAGCGCCTGGCAGCCCTCAACGACTGGAGCTTCGACCGCGACGGCGAGGATGAAATCTCGGTGAACGTGGCTGGCAACTGGGCCGAGTATCAGGTGGCCGTGACCTGGCTTGACCAGATGGAAGCCATGCACGTCGCCTCCGCCTTCGACCTCAAGGTGCCGGAGCGGCGCAAGACCGAGGTCGTGACGCTGATCTCGCTGATCAACGAACAGCTCTGGCTCGGCCATTTCGATTTCTGGAGTTCCGAGAACGTGGTCATGTTCCGGCACTCCCTGCTGCTGTCGGGCGGGGCCGAACCCACCGACGAGCAGGCCGGCATGATGATCAAGTCGGCCGTCGAGACCTGCGAGCGCCACTATCAGGCCTTCCAGTTCGTGCTCTGGGCCGGCAAGTCCGCGCGCGAGGCGCTGGATTGCTCGATGATGGAATGCGTCGGCGAAGCCTGACAGCCGGCAATCTGGCAGGCGACAGGCGGCGCGGATTTTCCTAAAGGAAAGCGTCCGCGCCCAAGCGCGTCCTTCTGCCTGCCGGGTATCTGCCATGACCAACACAGCGCTTCCGAACAGCCTCGTCCTGATGGGGGCCGGCAAGATGGGTGGTGCCATGCTGGAAGGCTGGCTCGGTGGCGGCCTTCCGGGAGCGGCGCTGACCGTGCTCGACCCGAACGCGGACGCTGCGCTGGAAGCTCTGGCGCTCCGGCATGGCTTCCGGCTCAATCCGCCGCTGGCCAGCATCGCGGCACCCCAGGTTCTGGTGCTCGGCATCAAGCCGCAGATGCTGGATGCCGCCGCGCCGGCGATGGCTGGCCTTGCCGGGTCGGGCACGCTGGTGATTTCGATCCTGGCCGGCAAGACCATCGCCAATCTCGAAGCGCGCATGCCGGCCGCGCGCGCGTTCGTGCGCGCCATGCCGAACCTGCCGGCCTCGGTGCAGCGCGGCGTGACCGGCGTGGCGGCGAGCACAGCCGTGACACCGGCACAGAGGGCCATGACGACGGCGCTCCTGTCCGGTATCGGCCAGGTGGAATGGGTGCCAGGCGAGGACTTCATCGATGCGGTGACGGCCGTGTCCGGCTCCGGCCCGGCTTATGTCTTCTTGCTGGTGGAGTGCCTGACCGAGGCTGGCATCGCTGCTGGCCTTCCCGCCGATGTGGCGGCGCGGCTGGCGCGCGGCACCGTCGAGGGTGCGGGCGAATTGCTGCACCGATCGCCGCTTGAACCGGCCACCTTGCGCCAGAACGTGACCTCGCCGGGCGGCACCACGGCGGCCGCGCTCGATGTGCTGATGGCCGAGAACGGGCTGAAGCCGCTGATGCGCCGGGCCGTGGCTGCAGCGCGGCAGCGCGCCGCCGAACTGAGCGGCTGAGCAAAGCCAGGCTCCCGGCCAGCTTGCTGCCGAAAGGCGACGCTCTTGCCCGACGCGCCACCGCCCGTGCGCTTGCCAAGGCCTGTGCCGGCTGCTATGCGCCGCAACGTTGCCGCTTTAGCTCAGCTGGTAGAGCACCTCATTCGTAATGAGGGGGTCGGGGGTTCGAATCCCTCAAGCGGCACCATTCCCCTATTCGCAGACATTCAAGTCAGCCTAAAATAGGCTGATTTAGGGGACTTTTTGCCAGATTATGGCACTTTTGCTGCCGCCCACGTTCGCCGGGGCACGTTGACACCCGCATCGATTGTTGGCCTTTCTGTTGGCCGGGCCAACAAGGCCCGCGAAGCGAGGCCAACACATGCCCCTGTCAGACGTTGCATTGCGCTCTGCCAAGCCAACTGATTCCATTCAAAAGCTGTCCGATGGCGGCGGGCTACAACTCTGGATCATGCCGAACGGCTCGAAGCTCTGGAGGCTGGCCTATCGTTTTGACGGGAAGCAGAAAAAACTTTCCGTCGGTCGCTATCCATCTGTTGGCCTTTCAGAAGCGCGGGCGAAGCGGGAAGAGGCCAAGAGCCTTCTGGCCATGGGCCGCGATCCATCAATCCAGAAGCAGACTGACAAGGCGCTGGCCATCGA
>JALORF010000227.1 GCA_025459195.1 Beijerinckiaceae bacterium | reverse complement strand
TGGCCCATCCTGGCAGGTGAGCGTGGGCGTGCGCAGGTTCCACAGCGCGCCGACATCGGCAAAGATCGATGGGCGCAGGCCCAGTTCGGTGCCGGCCGAACCGATGGGAATGCGGATTTCGGCGCGCGCCAGATAATAGGCCTGGCCGCCCAGCGCATCGTCAAACGCCTGGCGACGATCCTGCACGACAGCGCCAGCCAGATCCAGCGGACGGCGCAGCACGCGCGGGCCAACCCCGCGGATGTTGAAGCCACGAAACTGCGGCTGGCCCAGGAAGAATCGGTTGGTCAGGATCACCTGATCACCGCCCCAGCCGGCAACATAGCCACCTTCCGCGCCAAGGTTGAGCACGAAACCCGAACCGAACAACGGCGTGAACCAATCATAATTGGCGCGGGTGGTGACGAACTTGATGCCGATCGGCAAGCCGGCGACATCCTGGCTGAAGGTGAAGCGCTGGCCGGCAGACGGCAGGCGCAAATTGTTGAGGCTGTTGTAGATCAGCGAATAGCCAAGCGAGGAAATGGTGCGGTTGCCCAATTGCTCGCACAGGAAGCGGCCGGCGCGCAGCGGATCGCACACGCCATTGGTGAAGAACGTGGCTTCATCCAGCCCGATTTCCTCGCGGGACAGGCCATAGCGCAGCGATGCAGCCCAGAATTCCGTGATCGAAAAACCGGCGCGCAACTGGAAGCCGGTCGATACCTGGGTGTAGGTGGTGTCGCGCGTGTTGTTGCCGGTAAAGCGGAAGCTGCGGAAATCGCGGCGGAACACGTCAAAGCCCAAAGCCAGGTTGCGCCCGGCCAGATAGGGTTCGGTGAACCCGGCTTCGATCGAGCGGGCAAAGCTGGAGATATTTGCCGACAGCCGCAGTTCCTGGCCGCGGCCGCGGAAATTGCGCTGGCGCACGCTGGCCGAGAAGATGAAGCGTTCGATGTTCGAAAACCCGGCCGAAAGCTGCAATTCGCCGGTGGGGCGTTCCTGCACATTGGTTTCCAGGACAATGCGATCGGGCGAGGAACCGGGCTTCTGCTCGATGTCGAGCTTGTCCTGGAAAAAGCCCAGGCCCAGCAGACGGTCCTTGGAGCGCTTGACCTTGATCGAATTGAACGCATCGCCTTCGGCCAGGCGGAATTCGCGGCGGATCACATTGTCGTGGGTGACGGTGTTGCCGTTGATGGCGACCCGTTCCACATACACGCGCGGCACCTCCCCGATGCGGAAGGTGACGTTCATTTCCAGCTTGTCCTTGTCGCGCTGGAAATCGGGGCGCACGTCGGCAAAGGCATAGCCGAGCAGGCCAGCGGTTTCCGACAGGCTTTCCACCGTGTTCTCGATGGCCTGGGCGTTGTACCAGTCGCCTTCCTTGATGCGGATAATCGGCCGGAATTCCTTGGGCTTGATATCGCGCAGTTCGGATTCCAGATCGACCTTGCCGAACTTGTAGCGCTCGCCCTCCTCCACCACATAGGTGACGATGAAATCGCGCTTGTCGGGCGTGAGTTCGGCGACCACCGAGGCAACACGGAAATCGGCATAGCCCTGGGTGAGGTAGAATTGCCGCAGTTTCTGCTGGTCATACGCCAGCCGGTCGGGATCATAGGTATCGTTGGAGGTAAAGAACCGCCAGCCACGCGCCTGTTTTGACGCCATCTGCTTGCGGATCTCGCCTTCCTTGAACTTGACGTTGCCCAGGATGTTGATCTGGCGGATCTTGGATTTGGCGCCTTCGTTGATCTCGAACACCACATCGACCCGGTTCTGTTCGAGCTGGACGATCTTGGGTTCGATGCTGGCGGCAAAGCGCCCGCCGCGGCGATAGAGTTCAAGGATGCGGGCAAGATCCGCCCGCACCTTTGAGCGGGTGAAGATCTGGCGCGGCGCAAGGCGGATTTCCTCGCGGATCTTGTCCTCCTTCACCCGCTTGGCGCCTTCGATGATGATCCGGTTGATCACCGGATTTTCCTTCACCTCAACGGTCAGCGCGCCATTGTCGTCGCGGATGATGGCATCGGCAAACAGTTCCGAGGCATACAGTGTCTTGAGCGCGGTATCGAGCGCGTCACGATCATATCGATCGCCAATCGACAGGTTGAGGTAGGAACGCACCGTTTCCGGCTCAAGCCGTTCGGTGCCCTTGACCTGCACCGAGCGCACGATGCCGGTATTGGCGGCCGTTGCCGGCAGTGCCGTCTGCGTGGCGGCGGCGGCAGCGCGCGCCTCTGCCTCTGCCGACGGCCGGGGCGGTGGCTGTGCCGGCGCACGGGGGCGCTGCTGCGCTGCTGCCGGCGCGGCCAGCGCCAGCACGCAGCAGCCCAGCAGCAACGCCGCCGGCTGCAGCGCCCGCCCGGCCAAGCTTTGCCCTGATGCCATCACAATCACCAAATCCGTTCCGCCCCCACCCGGACCGCGCTTCGTTGCAGCCATCATCCCAGCAAGGCCGCCAGGCTGCTCCACAGGCCCACCGTGTTGAAATCATGCCACGTCAGCACCGCCATCAGCGACATCAGCGCCGCAAAGCCCGACATGAAGGCCCAATGCTGCACGCGTTCCGCCAGCGGGCGCTGCCGCAAAGCCTCGATGCCGTAAAGCAGAAGATGGCCCCCGTCCAGCATCGGGATGGGCAACAGGTTGATGAAGCCCAGGTTGACCGAGAAAAACGCCATGAATGCCGCGGCCGATACCCAGCCCAGGCTGGCCTGCTGGCCGGCAATCTGGGCGGTGCGCACCGGCCCGCCCATTTCGGCAATCGAACGGTCGCCCATCACCACCTGGCGCAGCGTGCGGGCAATGGTCTTCACGATCCCCCAGGTGTCGCGCACCCCCCACATCAGCGCCTCGGCCGGCCCCACATCCACAACCGCTTCGGGCGGACGCACGATCCCCAGCCGCGGGAGCCGGGAAATGTTGCCAAAGCGGTCGCTGGTTTCCACCATCGCCGGGCGCACGCGGATCTCGCGCGCCAACCCGTCGCGGCGGATCTGCAGGGTCAACACATCCCCGGTGCCCACCGACACTTCGTTGACGATATCCTCGAACCGGTCGACCGCCACTGGCCGAAGGCCAGCGCAAAGCCGGCCAGGATCAGGATCGAAAACAGGAAATTGATGAACGGCCCGGCCGCCACGATGATCGCCCGCTGCCACAGCGGCAGGAATGCAAACAGGTGGCGGCGTTCGTGGGCCGGCAGTGCGGCCAGCGCCGGATCGGTCTGGCTGGCGGCATTCATGTCGCCAACAAACTTGACATAGCCGCCCAGCGGTATCGCATTCAGTTTCCAGCGCACGCCGTGGCGATCGGTGAAACCGGCCAGTTCGCGGCCGAAACCCACGGCAAACGCTTCGATCCGCGCGCCAAACAGCTTGCCGGCCAGGAAATGCCCGCCTTCGTGCACCACCACCAGCACGGCGATGATCGCCAGAAAGCTGGCCAACGTGAACAGCAGCCCAGGCTGCGGCAAGGCCGGCAACATGGTCATGCGCTGCGCCGCGCGGCGATGGCACGGGTGGCGGCACGGGCAGCGACGCGGGCAGCTTCGTCCACGGCCAGAACCTCCTCCAACGTTGCCACCGGCCCGGGTTGCACGGTGGCCAGCGTGTCTGCCACGATGGCGTCGATATCAAGGAAACCGGCTTGCCCGGCGATGAACGCCGCCACCGCCACTTCGTTGGCAGCATTCA
>JALORF010000085.1 GCA_025459195.1 Beijerinckiaceae bacterium | reverse complement strand
AGCTCCGGTCTCGCCGCCGATTCTTTCACCTTGGCGTCTCCGCGTCTGCGTGATAGCCGAACTCGTCAACCGGCGCGGGGCGGACAGTCCTGCGCGATCCAGCACCGAGAGGTTGACCCCATGGCCGTTCTTGCCGACACCACGATCCGTGAAGGCCTGACCTTCGATGACGTGCTGCTGGAGCCCGGCCCCTCCGAAGTGCTGCCCTCGGATGTCGACATCCGCACGCAGTTGACCAGGAGCATCGCGCTCAACCTGCCGCTGGTCGCCTCCGCCATGGATACCGTCACCGAATCGCGCATGGCCATTGCCATGGCGCAGTCCGGCGGGCTTGGTGTCATCCACCGCAATCTGGAGGCCGACCAGCAGGCCGAGCAGGTGCGGCAGGTCAAGAAATACGAATCGGGCATGGTCATGAACCCGATCACCATCTTCCCCGACGAGACGCTGGCCGATGCGCTCGAACTGATGAAGCGCCACCGCATTTCCGGCGTGCCGGTCGTCGAGCGCGGCCCCGCCGGGCACAAGGGCAAGCTGGTCGGCATTCTCACCAACCGGGATGTGCGCTTTGCCTCCCACGCCGAGCAGCCCGTGGCCGAACTGATGACCAAGGACAGGCTCATCACCGTGCGCGAAGGCGTGACGCAGGCCGAGGCCAAACGCACGCTGCACCAGTTCCGCATCGAGAAGCTGCTGGTCGTCGACGAGCATTTCCGCTGCATCGGCCTGATCACCGTCAAGGACATTGAAAAGCAGGTCGCCCATCCGAACGCCGCCAAGGACGGGCAGGGGCGTTTGCTGGTGGCCGCCGCCACGACCACCGGCGATGCCGGCTTCGCGCGCTCCGAGTTGCTGGTCGATGCGGGCGTGGACATCATCGTGGTCGACACGGCCCACGGCCATTCGGCCGGCGTCCTGGCCAGCGTCGCCCGGGTCAAGAAGCTGAGCAACGCCGTGCAGGTCATCGCCGGCAATGTGGCGACGGCAGGCGGGGCGCAGGCGCTGATCGATGCCGGGGCCGATGCGATCAAGGTCGGTATAGGGCCCGGCTCGATCTGCACCACGCGCATCGTCGCCGGGGTGGGCGTGCCGCAGCTCACCGCCATCATGGATGCCGTGTCGGCTGCGGCCAAGGCCGGCGTGCCGGTCATCGCCGATGGCGGCATCAAATACTCTGGCGATTTCGCCAAGGCGCTGGCGGCAGGGGCCTCGTGCGCCATGGTCGGCTCGCTGCTCGCCGGCACCGACGAGACACCGGGCGAGGTCTTTCTCTATCAGGGGCGCTCCTACAAATCCTATCGCGGCATGGGCTCGGTCGGTGCCATGGCGCGCGGCTCGGCGGATCGCTATTTCCAGCAGGATATCAAGGACTCGCTCAAGCTGGTTCCCGAAGGCATCGAAGGGCAGGTGGCCTACAAGGGGCCCGTGTCCGGTGTGCTGCACCAGCTTGCCGGCGGCCTGCGCGCCGCCATGGGCTATGTCGGCGGGCGTGATCTGGCCGACTATCAGGCCAAGGCCCGCTTCATCCGCATCACCTCGGCGGGCCTGCGCGAAAGCCATGTCCACGATGTGATGATCACCCGCGAGAGCCCCAATTATCCGGGCGGGCGCGGCTGAACGGGAAGGGCGGCTTGGCGCAGGGTTCTGCTCAAATGCCGCTGGTCCTCTTCACTGAAGCGCAAGGCCCTGTGGGTTAGGCAAGGCTGCTCCGGGCAAGGCTGTTCCGGGCAAGGCTGCCCCAGGGAGGAGCCCATGCGCCTGCGTCTGTTCTGGTCTGTTGCCATCGCCGCCATGCTGGGTGGCTGCGTCAGCGCCGATCCCACCGGCTCGACGCGGCCTGCGCCCGCAAGCAGGCCTGTCGCCAGCGCTGCCATCAATGCGGGGCAGGCGCTCGCCAGCCTCAATGCCTATCGCCGTGCCCATGGGCTTTCGCCCGTCCGGCTCGATGCGGCTGTCACCGGTGCCGCCCGCGCCCAGAGCCTCGCCATGGCGCGGCAGGGCCTGATGAGCCACGAGGCGGGGGGCGATTTCCGCGCGCGGCTTCTGGCCCATGGCGTCGGGCGGGTTCCTGCGGTGGAGAACATCGCCTGGGGCCAGCGCTCGTTTGCCGAAGCGATGCAGTCCTGGCAGGCATCGCATGGCCATGCGCAGAACATGCAGGCCCCCGACATGACGCGTCTCGGCGTTGCCGTGGTCGACACGCCGTCGGGAGCCTACTGGACGCTGGTGCTGGCGGGCGACGCCAGGCGCTGACCGGCGAGCGGCACGGCCCCGTCCAGCCGCGATCAGCGGCGGCCTGATTCCAGATTGGTCTTGGCGTCCACGCGCTTGGCTGGCGGTGGATCGAAATTCTGCGCCGTGGACTGGGCACAGGCAGCGACGGAGGCCGCCAGAAGGGCTGCAACGGCAAATTTCACAAGACGGTTCATGGTGGATTCCTCAAGGACAGGCGTCGACTTTCGCGCCGGATGCGTGCACAGCCTTCTCGGACAAGGCCTGCCACAGCGTTTGCCTCGCCCCGAAGAGTGGCGCAAGTGTGTTGCGCCTCACCGCCTGCCGCAAGTCCGGACCTTCCCGGCGTCGGGGCGAAGAACAGACCGAACAGATTGCCATGATCCCAGCCGCACGCATCCAGGCCGCCATCGAGGTCCTCACCGATCTGATCGAGCGCAAGCGCCCGGCACCCGATGCCCTCAAGGACTGGGGCCTGAGCCACCGCTTCGCCGGCTCCAAGGACCGCGCCGCGATTGCCAGCCTGGTCTATGACGGCTTGCGCCGCCGGTCCTCCGCCGCCTGGCTGATGGGGGCAGAGACGCCGCGCGCCATCATGGCTGGGGCACTGAAACTCCAGCGCGGGCTTGAACCTGACGCGATCAACCGCCTGTTCTCGGGAGAGCGGCACGCGCCAGCGGCGCTCGACGCCGAGGAGCGGGCAAGGCTCGATGGCGACCTCGCCGATGCGCCGGAGCATGTGCGCGCCGATGCGCCGGAATGGATCTGGCCATCCCTTCAGGCTGCGTTCGGCGCGGCGGCCGTCGATGAGGTGCGGGCCTTCGCATCGCGTGCCCCCGTCGACATCCGGGTCAACGAGCTCAAGACGACGCGCAAGAAGCTGATGGCCGAACTGGCACATCTCAAGCCCGAAGAGACGCCCTATTCGCTGGATGGCATGCGCTTTCAGCCCTCCGATGACGGGCGTGGTCCTTCGCTGCAAACCGAGAAGGCGTTTCTGGACGGGCTTTACGAGGTGCAGGACGAGGGCTCGCAACTGGCCGCGCGCCTGTCATTGGCTGGCCCCAGCGATTTCACCGTCGATCTGTGCGCCGGGGCAGGGGGCAAGACCCTCTCTCTCGCCGCGCTGATGGAGAATCGTGGCCAGATTTTCGCCACCGAGAATGACAGCCGCCGGCTGACCCCGCTCTACGAGCGCGTCACCCGTTCCGGCGCGCGCAACGTGCAGGTGCGGTCACCCAAGCTGCGCAATGATGATGCCGTGGCCGATCTCGACGGCATGGCCGATCTGGTCTTTGTCGACGCGCCTTGCACCGGCTCGGGCACCTGGCGGCGCAACCCCGATGCCAAGTGGCGGCTCAGACCCGGCGCGCTGGTGGAGCGCGTCAAGGAACAGGCCATCGTGCTCGACCGTGCCGCCCGTCTCGCCAAGAAGGGCGGGCGCGTGGCCTATGTCACCTGCTCGCTGCTTCCGGAGGAGAACGATCAGGCCATCGCCGCTTTCCTCGCACGCCATCCCGGCTTCGAGGTGATCGATCCGGGTGCGGTGGCTGACAAGGCAGGGCTGGGCGGCCTCGCCTCGTTCCTGTCGCCGATGGGCCATGGCCTGCAACTCACCGCCCTGCGCTGCGGCACGGACGGGTTCTACATCAGCCTGCTGCGCCGCGCGGGGTAGCCATTCTGTCATCGCGTCCCTTTGCTCGCGATGACGACTTTGCCCTCACACCAGCTTCAGCAGCACGTGCTTTTTCTTCCCCATCGACAGCTTGGCGATGCCGTCGGCATTGAAGTCGCCAGCCGCAAGGGCGGCGCGCTCATCGCTGACGGGCGCATCGTTGAGCCGGAGCCCGCCGCTCTTGATCTGCCGGCGCGCTTCGCCCGTTGAGGGCACGATGCCGGCTTTCACGAAAGCGCTGAGCAGCCCCAGGCCCGCCGCGATCTCGGCGCCTGACAGCTCGATCGTGGGCAGGTCGGCGGCCAGCGTTCCCTCCTCGAAGGTCTTGCGCGCGGTCTCGGCGGCAGCTTCCGCCGCCTCGCGGCCATGCAGCAGCGCCGTCGCCTCGGTTGCGAGCGTGATCTTGGCCGCATTGATCTCCGCGCCCTGCAAGGCCGCCAGCCGCGCGATCTCGCCCATCGGCAAGGTCGTGAACAGCTTGAGGAAGCGCGCCACGTCCGCATCCTCCGTGTTGCGCCAGAACTGCCAGTAGCCATAGGGCGGCATCTGGTCGGCATTGAGCCAGATCGCGCCGGCGGCGGTCTTGCCCATCTTGGCGCCCGAGGCCGTGGTGATCAGCGGTGTGGTCACGGCGTAGAGCTGGTGCGTGCCCATCCGGCGGCCCAGATCGATGCCGTTGACGATGTTGCCCCACTGGTCGGAGCCGCCCATCTGCAGGTTGCAGCCCAGACGCCGCGCCAGCACGGTGAAGTCATAGGCCTGCAGGATCATGTAGTTGAACTCGATGAAGCTCATTTCCTGATCGCGTTCGAGGCGCAGGCGCACTGAATCCATCGACAGCATGCGGTTGACGGAGAAGTGCCGGCCGACATCGCGCAGCATCTCGATCCAGTTGAGTGTGGTCAGCCATTCGGCATTGTCGATGGTGATGGCATCGCGCGGCCCTTCGCCGAAATTGAGAAAGCGCGAGAACACGCTGAAGATGCCGCGCTTGTTGGCCTGGATGTCCTCGACCGTGAGGATGCGGCGCGTCTCGTCCCGGCCCGACGGGTCGCCCACCATGGTGGTGCCGCCGCCCATCAGTGCGATGGCCTTGTTGCCCGTCTGCTGGAGCCAGTGCAGCATCATGATCTGCACCAGCGAGCCGACATGCAGAGAGGGGGCTGTGCAATCAAAGCCGATATAGCCGATGGCTTCTCCCTTCACGGCGAGCGCATCGAGCCCCGCCATGTCGGAACACTGGTGGATGAAGCCGCGCTCGTGCAGGACGCGAAGGAAATCGGACTTTGGCGCAAAATCGGTCATGGCGTGTTGTGCGGTGTCTTCGATAAGGTGTCCGGAGGCATCCGGAGACGGATGCATGGCTCGAAAGCGTTCCGGGGCGGCCAGAATGGCAGCCCGGAAGGCCGCCAGCCTCTAGCACGGAACTGCGGACTGCGCGCAACCTCGCTGCAAAAAAGCACGATGGAAGCTGTCGGGTCATGCTTTAATGAGCCGGCTTCGTGATGATTCCCTGGCGTTCAGGGGATCACGCGATGGCGCAGGGGGACATGATGTCTGAACTGAAAGCCGTTGTCTTCGACGTGGGCAACATCCTGATCCGCTGGGACCCTGACCATGTGCTGAGGCCATATTTCAGCACTGACAAGGACTACGCCGCCTTTCTTGAATCAACACGTCTGATGTGGATGAACCTGGAGTTCGATGCCGGCCGCCCCTTTGCCGATGGCATTGGCGAGCTGGTGCGCCGCTTTCCTGAGCACGAAGCGCCGCTGCGAGCCTTCGACGCGCGCTGGTCGGAATGCGTGCTGCATGCCATCGACGACAACGTTGCGACGCTCAATGCTCTCAAGCAGGCGGGGCACACGGTCCATGCCATCACCAATTTCGCCCGTGAGAAGTTCGACATCGCCCGCGTGCGCTTCCCGTTCCTGAACAGCTTCGACCACGCGCTCGTCTCGGCGGACATCGCGCTGATCAAGCCCGACTACCGCATCTACCATCGCTTCGTGCATGACGTCGGGCTCAAGCCCGAAGAACTGATCTTCGTCGATGACAGCGCCGTCAACATCGCGGCGGCCAAGTCAGTCGGCTATCAGGTGTTCCACATGCCGAACGCCGATGCGTCCGAATGCGCAGCCTTCCGCGACGTGCTGCGGGCGGGCGGGTTCCGGGTTTGACGACGTCAATGGTGCGGTCAGCGTCGCCGCGCCACGTCCCGCTTCCTCATCCTTCGACAGGCTCAGGATGACGAGACGGGTGTGCGTGCAGGTTCCTCGCGCAGGCTTCAGCAGATCACAGCGGAACCGGCCTGACACCTCACTCCTTCGGCGGCTTTGGCCCCACGCGCTTGTCGAGATAGGTGTTCACGGTGCCCATCAGCTCATCCACGCGCCCGTCGAAGAAATGGTTGGCGCCTTCCACGGTCTGATGCTCGATCTGGATGCCCTTCTGGGTCTTGACCTTCTCGATCACGCTGATCACGTCCTTGACCGGTGCGACGCGGTCTTCCGAGCCATGCACGAACAGGCCGGATGACGGGCACGGTGCCAGGAACGAGAAGTCGTAGCGGTTGGCCATGGCGGCAATCGAGATGAATCCTTCGATTTCCGGCCGGCGCATCAAAAGCTGCATGCCGATCCAGGCCCCGAAGGAGATGCCCGCAATCCAGCAGGTTTTGGCTTCCGGGTTGATCGCCTGCGCCCAGTCGAGCGCGGAGGCCGCATCGGACAATTCGCCCTGACCATGGTCGAACACGCCCTGGCTGCGCCCGACGCCACGGAAATTGAAGCGCAGCGCCGAAAACCCGCGCTCCACAAACGTATAGAACAGGTTGTAGACGATCTGGTTGTTCATCGTCCCGCCAAACTGCGGGTGCGGATGCAGCACGATGGCCAGCGGCGCATTGCGCTTCTTGGAGGGCTGATAGCGGCCTTCGATGCGCCCGGATGGACCGTTGAAGATAACCTCGGGCATGGCACGTCAACCTTTATCGCTGGCACATCCCCCGCCAGAGGCTTGGCAATCAGGGCGGAAGCGTGCGCTCCCTTGACTTCCTGCTTGCTGCGGCCCAAATCTAGGGGTGTTAGAACTCTTCTAAGTGCCCTGAACACAGCAAGAACATCTGCGTGTGTCACTGGCGGGCACCCGGTGGGGTGAGGGCGTATAGCACGGGTCGTGGGTGCATTTTCAAGCATTTATCACCGGCAGCGCCAAAACAGGCCGCATTGACACGTCTCGCGCCCGAGAAGCGCAGGCAAAAGGAATTTCGAAGGCATGACCAGCGCCGGTCGCTCCTATCTCGACTGGAACGCCACGGCTCCGATGCGGGCCGAGGTCATCGAGGCTGTGGCGCGCGCCATGCTGCTGACGGGCAATCCTTCATCCATCCACGCCGAGGGCAGGGCCGCGCGCGGGGCCATCGAGCAGGCGCGCGAAGAGGTCGGCGCGCTTGTGCGCGCTCCGGGCCGCATGGTCGTGTTCACCAGCGGCGGCTCCGAGGCCAATGCCTTTGCGCTCACGCCCTCGCTGACGCTTGGCGACAAGGTGCCCACCACGCGCCTGTTGATGAGCGCAACCGAGCACGCCTGCGTGCGAGAAGGCCATCGCTTTCCCAAGGAGGCCGTCGGGATCATCCCGGTGTCAGCCGCAGGTGTCGTTGACATCGATGCCCTGCGGGACGCCCTTGCCGCGATGCCGCAGGGCGAGCGGGCGCTGGTCTCGGTGCATTTCGCCAACAACGAGACGGGTGTGATCCAGCCCGTGGCCGAGATCGGGCTGATCTGCCGGCAAGCGGGCGCGCTGCTGCACGTCGATGCAGTGCAGGCCGCCGGCAAGGTCGACATCGACATGACCACGCTGGGCGCGGACGTGCTGACGCTTTCGGCCCACAAACTCGGTGGCCCCAAGGGTGTCGGCGCCGTCGTGTTCGGTTCGGGCCGGATCGAGGTGCGCGAGCGGCTGATCAGAGGCGGCGGACAGGAAAAGGGCGCGCGCGCCGGCACCGAGAATGTCGCCGGCATTGTCGGTTTGGGCGTTGCGGCTGCCGCAGCGAGGGCCGAACTGGCCGCCGAAGGTCTGCATCAGTCGGCCCTGCGGGACCGCCTCGAGCGCGACCTGCTGGCGCTGGCGCCCGGAACCATTCTGTTCGGCAGCGCCGCCGCGCGCCTGCCGAACACGAGCTGCTTCGCGACGCCGCAGGTGAAGGCCGAGTACGCACTGATCTTTCTTGATCTGGCCGGCGTATCAGCTTCATCGGGTTCCGCCTGCTCGTCCGGCAAGGTCCGTGCCTCCCATGTGCTGGCGGCCATGGGTGTGCCGGCGGATCTGGCGGCGGGCGCGCTGCGTGTCAGCCTCGGGCGCGGCACAACGGCTGCTGACATCGATGCTTTTCTGGCTGCCTACACGCGTGTGTTGATGGCCTTGACTGACCGGAAGGCTGAGGCTGCTGCCTGAGTCTGGACTGAAACAAACCCACCTGCGGGCCTTGAACCCGCATCGGCGAGGAGAATGACCCATGCCAGCGATCCAGGAAACCATCGATCAGGTCAAAGCCATCGATGTCTCCGAATACAAGTATGGCTTCGTGACCGATGTCGAGATGGAGAAGCCCGCCAAGGGCCTCACCGAAGACACGGTCCGCTATATTTCATCCCGCAAGAACGAACCGGCCTGGATGCTCGAATGGCGGCTGGACGCCTTCCGCCGCTGGAAGACGATGACCGAGCCAACCTGGGCGCGCGTGTCCTATCCCCAGATCGACTTCCAGGACATCTATTACTACGCCGCCCCCAAGATGAACGGCGCTCCGAAGTCGCTCGATGAGGTCGATCCTGCCATTCTGGATGCCTACAAGAAGCTCGGCATTCCGCTGCGCGAGCAGGAAATCCTCGCCGGTGTCGAGCCGCAGAACCGTGTGGCGGTCGATGCGGTGTTCGACAGTGTCTCGGTCGTCACCACGTTCCGGGCCGAACTCGCCAAGGCTGGCGTGATCTTCTGCTCCATCTCCGATGCGTTGCAGGAGCACCCTGAACTGGTGCGCAAGTATATCGGCTCGGTTGTTCCGGTCACGGACAACTACTATGCGACGCTCAACAGCGCGGTCTTCACCGATGGCTCGTTCGTCTACATCCCCAAGGGCGTGCGGTGCCCGATGGAGCTGTCGACCTATTTCCGCATCAACGAGAAGAACACGGGCCAGTTCGAGCGCACCCTGATCATCGCCGAGGAAGGCGCTTATGTGAGCTACCTCGAAGGCTGCACGGCCCCGCAGCGCGACGAGAACCAGCTTCACGCCGCCGTGGTGGAACTGGTCACCATGGATGATGCCGAGATCAAGTATTCCACTGTGCAGAACTGGTATCCCGGCGATGCCAACGGCAAGGGCGGCATCTACAACTTCGTCACCAAGCGCGGCGATTGCCGTGGCAAGAACTCCAAGATCTCGTGGACGCAGGTCGAGACCGGCTCCGCCATCACCTGGAAGTATCCCTCCGTGATCCTGCGCGGGGAGGGCTCGCGCGGCGAGTTCTACTCGATCGCCGTCTCCAACGGCATGCAGCAGGTCGATTCCGGCACCAAGATGATCCATCTGGGCAAGAACACCACCAGCCGCATCATCTCCAAGGGCATCAGCGCCGGCCGGTCGCAGAACACCTATCGCGGCCTCGTTTCGGCGCACCGCAAGGCCACCAACGCCCGCAACTTCACCAACTGCGACTCGCTGCTGATCGGCAACCAGTGCGGGGCGCACACCGTGCCCTACATCGAGAGCAAGACCTCGACTGCCACCTTCGAGCACGAGGCGACCACCTCGAAAATCTCCGAGGACCAGCTCTTTTACTGCATGCAGCGTGGCCTGTCGGCAGAGGAGAGCACAGCCCTGATCGTCAATGGCTTTGTCAAGGACGTGCTCCAGCAACTGCCGATGGAATTCGCCGTCGAAGCCCAGAAGCTGATCTCGATCAGCCTCGAAGGCTCGGTTGGCTGATCCGTCGCGCGCAGACGGATCGGGCCCGCCTTCGTTTCACAAGCCTCGTCGTTTTCAAGTCCCACTTGGCGCACACGCTCGGCTCGATGCCTTGCCCGCGCCGGCAACCGGAACCAGACCCATGCTCCAGATCAACAATCTCCACGTCAAGATCGCCGACGAAGACAAGGTGATCCTCCGCGGCCTCAACCTCAAGGTGGCCAAGGGCGAGGTCGCGGCCATCATGGGCCCCAACGGCTCGGGCAAGTCGACGCTGTCCTATGTCATTGCCGGCAAGCCTGACTATGAGGTCACCGATGGCGAAGTGCTGCTCGATGGCGTCAACATCCTCGAAATGGCACCGGACGAGCGCGCGGCGGCGGGCCTGTTCCTGGCCTTCCAGTATCCGATGGAAATCCCCGGCGTTGCCACCATGACCTTTCTCAAGGCAGCGATGAACGCCCAGCGCAAGCAGCGCGGACAGGCCGAGCTGACAACGCCGGAGTTCATCAAGCGCGTGAACGCCGCCGCAGAATTGCTCGGCATTCCCAAGGACATGCTGCGCCGGCCGCTCAACGTCGGCTTCTCCGGCGGCGAGAAGAAGCGCATGGAAATCCTGCAGATGACGCTGCTCGAACCCAAGATGTCGGTGATGGACGAGACCGATTCCGGCCTCGACATCGACGCACTGAAGATCGTGGCCGAAGGCGTCAATGCCCGGCGCGATCCGGAGCATGGCTTCCTCGTGATCACGCACTACCAGCGCCTGCTCGACTACATCAAGCCGGATACGGTTCACGTCATGAGCCGCGGCCTGATCGTCAAGACAGGTGGCCCGGAACTGGCGCTCGAACTCGAAGCCAACGGCTATCGCGATTATCAGAGCGCGGCGTGAGGGTGCGGCGATGAACGCGAAAGTCACCCCCATCCGCACCGCCGCCGAATCCGCGCTGATCGAGCGCTTCCCGGCGCTGAAGGCCGGGCTTCCCGGCCCCGCTGCGCCGCGCGAGCAGGCCTTTGACACCTTTCTCGCCAGCGGCCTGCCGCACCGGCGCGTGGAAGCGTGGAAATACACCGATCTGCGCGCCGTGATGCGCGAGGCCGCGCCGCTGGCAACCAAGCCCGATGCCGCGCAGACCATCGTCGCCCTCAAGGGCCACAGCCCGCTGGCCGGGCAGGGAGCGGTCACGCTCTCCTTCGTCAATGGCTACCATGTGGGCACCGACGGCACTGTCCCGTCCGGCGTCAGCATCGTGCCATTGGCCGAGGCGCTGGTTGCCGGTCATCCGCTGCTCTCCCGCATGGGAGCGCTGGCACTGGCGCAGGGCGACACGGCACTGGCGCTGAACACCGCCTTCATGACCGACGGCGCGGTGATCCATGTGGCAGCGGGAGCCGAGGTCGAAGGCCCGGTCGCGCTGCGCTTCGTGACGGCTGGCCCGTCAGCGATTGCCACGGCCGCCCGCGTGCTGATGGTGGTGGAAGCCGGCGCCAGGGTGATCCTGGTGGAGAGCCACGAAGGGCAGGGTTCGTTGGCCCACCAGCCCAATACGGCCGTCGAGATCATTGCTGGCGATGGCGCACAGGTGCAGCATGTCCGCCTCGGCCTCAACAGCGAAGGGGCTGTGGCCTTGTCGACGCTGACGGCTGATCTCGGTGTTGGCACATCGCTGACCTCGGTCAACGTGGCCCTCACCGGAGCCATGGTCCGCCATCAGGTCTATGCCCGCTTCTCCGGCGGTGATGCGCGCGCCCAGATCAACGGCGCAACCCTGCTTCAGGGCCAGCAGCATGCCGATTCGACCCTCGTGGTCGAGCATGCCGCTGAGCCGGGCGGTGAAAGCCGCGAATTGTTCCGCACCATCATCGATGATGAGGCCTCGGGCGTGTTCCAGGGCAAGATCATCGTGCAGCCGCAGGCGCAGAAGACCGACGGGCGCATGGCCTCCAATGCCGTGCTCCTCTCGGAAAGCGCGGCCATGTTCAACAAGCCCGAACTCGAGATCTTCGCCGATGATGTCGCCTGTGCCCATGGTGCCACCTGCGGCGCGCTCGATGACGAACTGCTGTTCTATCTGATGTCGCGCGGCATCTCGCGGGGCGAGGCCGAAGCGCTGATGATCGAGAGCTTCGTGGGCGCAGCCATCGACGACATCGCGCATGAAGCCATC
>JALORF010000226.1 GCA_025459195.1 Beijerinckiaceae bacterium | reverse complement strand
CGGGTCGCCCTACCCTGCCGGCATGACCAGACCTGCCAATCGGGCCGATGCGCCACCCCTGCCCGCCTCACTTGCCATCACCGGGCGGCATGTCAGCCTTGATCCGCGTGATCCGGGCTTCGTGCAGAACCCCTATCCGGCCTATGCGGCCATCCGGCAGGCTGGCGCGGCGCAAGGCGGCGGCTCGGGCTTCTGGTGGGAGCAATACGGGCATTGGTGCCTGGCCGGCCATGCCGATGTCACGGCGGCGCTGAAGGACCGGCGCTTCGGGCGGCAGGTGCTGCATGTCACCAGCCGGGCTGCGCTGGGCTGGCCCGAGCCGGAGGCGCATCTGGAGCCGTTCCTTGCGGTCGAGCGGCATTCGCTGCTGGAACTGGAGCCGCCGGACCACACAAGGCTGCGCACGCTGATCAACCGGGCCTTCGTCTCGCGGCAGGTGGAGCGCCTGCGGCCACGGATCGCGGCGCTGGCGCACGGGCTGATCGATGGCTTTGCGGACCGTGGCGGCGCGGATCTGCTGGACGCCTATGCCACCCCGATCCCGGTGATCGTCATCGCCGAATTGCTGGGCGTGCCGGCCGGGCGCGCGCCGGACCTGCTCGACTGGTCGCACCGCATGGTGGCGATGTATCAGTTCCGGCGCTCGCGGCAGATCGAGGACGCGGCCGTGGCTGCGACAGCGAGCTTCGTCGCCTTCCTGCGCGAAGTGGTGGCCGAACGCCGCGCCGCGCCGCGCGATGATCTCGTCAGCACGCTGATCGCGGCGTCGGAGGCCGGCGACAGGCTGAGCGAGGATGAGTTGATCGCCACTTGCATCCTGGTGCTCAATGCCGGCCACGAGGCCACCGTGCATGCGCTGGGCAACGGCACGCGGGCCATCCTTGACAACCCGTCCGCACGCGCCGCGCTGACCGACCCTCAAGCCGTGCCCGGGCTGGTCGAGGAGGTGCTGCGCTTCGATGCGCCGCTGCACATGTTCACGCGCTATGCGCTGGAGGACTGCGAGGCTTACGGCCAGCGCTTCCGGCAAGGCGACAGGGTGGGGCTGCTGCTCGGTGCGGCCAACCGCGACCCGGCGCGTTTTGCCGATCCGGACCATTTCGATGTGACGCGGCCTGCCGGCCCGCATCTGAGCTTCGGGGCCGGCATCCATTTCTGCATCGGCGCGCCGCTGGCACGGCTGGAACTGGAGGTGGCGCTGCCGATCCTGTTCGCGCGCCTGCCAGGGCTCGGGCTCGGCGCAGACACCCACTACCGCGACACCTATCACTTCCACGGGCTGGAACGGCTCGATGCGGTGTGGTGACGGGCGCCTGGCTCAGGGCAGGCCGGCGAGAAAAGCGGACAAGGCCGCCCGCACGGCCAGCCGGTCCGCTGGCTCGCGGCCAAAGGCTGCGGCATGGCCGGACAGGCTGTCGATGACCGTCACCCGCGCATCGGGGAAGGCCCTGGCCTGATCGGCCACATCCAGCGGATGGAAATAGATGTCGGTCGAGACCGGCACGAACAGGATCGGCATCGTGGCCCGCGCCGCCGCTGCCTCGAACGAACCCGCCGCGCCGGGCGTGCCGGCGATGGAGTGCCGCGACCACATGGCGAGGTGGCTGATGAGGTCATTGGCATCGCGCGTGTGGTAGCGGGTGCGCCACTTGGCGAGGAAGCCATCGAGATCATCGGCCGCCATGTCGGCATGGGCCTGATGCCGGCCTTCGGAGAAGAAGCGCGGCGACAGGGCGAACGGAGCCCAGGCCTCGGACAGGCGCGACAGGCCCAGCAGCGGCGGGCTGGCATAGCGCCCGCCGGCGAAGGCCGGATCGGAGGTCAGCGCCGAGGCCACGACATGCAGGAACATCTGGCCGAACAACGTGGTGGCGGCATTGCCGGCGATGCAGACCGCCGAGGCCACCATGGCCGGATGGCTGACCGCCCATTGCACGGCTTGCTGCCCGCCCATGCTGGCCCCGATGACGCTGGCCAGACGCGTGATGCCGAGATGGTCGCACAGCGCCTTTTGAAGGGTCACATTGTCGCGGATGGCGAGCGGCGGGAAATCCGCGCCGGCATGGGGCGCGGGCGTGTTCGACGGCGAGGAAGAGCGACCATTGCCGAGCATCTCGACATCGATGATCCAGCGCCGGCTCTCATCCAGTGGCCCGCCTTCCTGCCCGAGATAGGCCAGACCCAGCGGATTGGCGGCAAAGGCCGTGCAGAGCAGGATCGGCGCACCCTGCCCGACCGCACCACGCTGGCGATAGGCGAGCTTTGCCTCGGGCAACACGACGCCGCATTCGAGCGCGAAATCCCGCACCGTGAACAGATCGAATGGCGGCAGGCCGGGCGCGAGCGCGGGAACAGGCGCGGGAACGGACGGATGATCGGACCCAGGATAGGACATGGCAGCTTTCGGCGAAACGGGTTGAGCAAACCTGAGGCAGCGCCTAACTAGAGCGGGTTCCGCCCGGTCGGCAACGGCTCATCGCTGCCGGCCGGGCAGACCCAACCGTCCCAGCACCCAAAGGCCGCCGCATGTCCGACGCCACCGTGATCCCCGGCAGCCCCGCCAGCGCCGCGCACCTGCCCGACCGCAGCGTGCTCAAGGTGGCAGGCCCCGATGCGCGCCGCTTCCTCGACGGGCTGTTCAGCAACGATCTCGACCTGGTGACGACAGAAGTGGCCGGCTATGGCGCGCTGCTGACCCCGCAGGGCAAGGTCATCGTCGATTTCTTCATGATCGCGCTGCCCGAAGAGGATGGCGGCGGCTTCCTGATCGATATGGCACGGGCCATGCTGCCCGATCTTGCCCGCCGGCTGATGCTCTACAAGCTGCGTGCGAAGATCATCATCGAGGATCTGACCGACACGGCTGCGGTCATGGCCTCGACCCATGGCGGTGCGCTCGCTGCCGATGCCGGCATCGTCTTCACCGACCCGCGCGACTCCGGCATGGGCCAGCGTGCCATCGTCGATGCCGCGGAGGTTGCAGCGCTCGCCACAGCCTCCGAGGAGGATTACCACGCGCACCGGATCGGGCTCGGCATGCCGGCCGGCGGGGCCGATTTCGGCTATGGCGGGCAGTTCGCCTTCCCGCATGAGGCGCTGATGGACCAGCTTGGCGGGGTCTCGTTCAGCAAGGGCTGCTATGTCGGGCAGGAGGTCGTGTCGCGCATGCAGCATCGCGGCACGGCCCGCACCCGCATCGTGCCGATCGTCTTTCTCGACGGGCTCAGGGCCGAGGAAGGTTCGCCCGTCTCGGTCGGCGAGCGCGCCATCGGCAACGTGCTGTCGACGGCAAACGG
>JALORF010000225.1 GCA_025459195.1 Beijerinckiaceae bacterium | reverse complement strand
TGCTGGTCGTCGCTGTCGAGGATCTGGAAGCCTTCCGGCAGCTTCGCGTCCTGCCAGTGCAGGCGCAGCAGGCGATGGGCCAGGCCGTGGAAGGTGCCGATCCACATGCCGCGCGTGCCGTGCGGCAGCAGGGCGTCGGCACGGTGGCGCATCTCGCCGGCCGCCTTGTTGGTGAAGGTGACCGCGAAGATGCCGTGCATCGGCACGCCATGCACTTCGTGCAGCCAGGCGATGCGATGGGTCAGGACGCGGGTCTTGCCGGAACCGGCGCCGGCGAGCACGAGCATGTGGCCGGGTTCGGCCGTGATCGCCTCGCGTTGCGCGGCGTTGAGGCCGTCGAGCAGGTGGGAAACATCCATCGCGGCATTCTAGGCCATCGGCTCGCGAATCCGGACTTCCCAGGCACCGCTTTTCGTAGAACGGAGCTTGCTCCGCTCCGCCCGGGATGAATCCCACGCCAGCATGCGGAGTTCCCTGATGGTGGCGGCAGGCCAGCCGTTCCATTCTTCCGGGCATGACCAGCCAAAAGCTCACCAAAGGCCGATACTCCCAACCTGGCGCCTATTACGTCATCACGACCGTCTCCGCCGCTCGCGAGCGTCTGTTCTGCCATCCAGACATGGCACAGGCCATCATCGAGGAAATCCGGCAAGCCGGAAGCGGAATCCCTTTCGTGCACCATGCCTGGGTACTGATGCCCGACCATCTGCACTGGCTCATCGAGCTGTGCGACGCCGATCTGAGCGCCGGTATGCAAGCGTTCAAGTCACGCTCCGCACGGGCCTTGAACCTTGCCTGCGGACGGTCCGGATCGGTGTGGCAACCCGGGTTCTACGATCACCGCCTGCGCAATGAGCACGACCTCCAACGCCAGGCGCGCTACATCATCGAGAATCCGGTCCGGGCAGGAGTGGTTGGATCTGCCCAGACCTATCCCTACCTCTGGTGTCGATGGGGGCCATCCTGCAACGGGCCGTGATTCGACATGCCCGTAGAAGCGAGCGGAGCAAGCTCCGCTCTACAGGCAAGGCAGATGCCGCCTCAGTGATGCGCGTGCTTCGACGCGCCGGCCATCATGATCCGGTCGGTCCAGGCGATGCCGATCGCCGAGAGAATGAACAGGCCATGGATGGCTGCCTGCCACATCACGCCCTCGGCGGTGACCGAGGTGCAGGCCTTGAGCTTGGTGGCGCCGGCGTCGATCAGCGGCTGCAGGGCCTTCACCGCAGCCAGGCCTTCGGGCGTGCCGCAGACCGGCAGGCCGCCGACCATGCCGACCTCGATGAAGCTCTTGAGCAGGTGGATGGAGGAGATGCCGATGATCGCCATGGCCAGCTTGACCTTGAGCACGCTGGCGTTGACGTGGCTGAGCCATTCCGGCTGGTCGGGATGACCTTCCAGGCGCATGCGCGAGACGAAGGTCTCGTAGCCGCCCACGATCACCATCATCAGCAGGTTGGAGATCATCACCACGTCGATCAGGCCGAGCACGATCAGCATGATGTCCTGCTCGCTGAGCGAGTTCGCGCCGGTGATGAGGTGAACCAGTTCCTTCAGGAACAGGAACACGTACACGCCCTGGGCCACGATGAGGCCGAGGTAGAGCGGTAGCTGCAGCCAGCGCGAACCAAAGATCAGGGCGGGCAGGGGTCCGAGGCGGGCGTTGCTGTGGGGAGACATGGCGGGCGGTTCCGGAGGGATGGCGGCATGGGAAAACCGCATACTAAGCCCAACGGGCACAAAGCCTCATTCAGCGCGCTTGCCTGCGTTCGTGGCAAGGCGGAGCGAGCGCGGTGTACATCTCGTACATGAGCGAGCGACAACGCAGCCACGGACGCAGGCAAGCGCGCCCAAAGGGAGCCACCCACAGGCCCGTCTGTTGCGTTGCACGCGCTTGACAGGCGGCCAGCCTGCCTGCGCGCGTGCGCCTTGCAGACGGGCCTGTGGGTGACTCTGAATGAGGCTTTGCGCCCATTGGGCTTAGTAAGCCTAGCGGTCGACCTACCCCCGCCAAGCGCCAGCGTATGGCCCCCGGCTGCGCGTACACTCCGCCTTCCCCGCCCACGGAACCGGCGACGCCATGATCGAACTGCATTACTGGCCCACCCCGAACGGCCACAAGGTCACCCTGCTGCTGGAGGAACTGGTCGATGCCGGCCAGCCGCTGCCGTACACCATCAAGCCGGTGAACATCGGCACGGGCGAGCAGTTCCATCCCGATTTCCTGGCGATCGCGCCGAACAACCGCATGCCGGCGATCGTGGATACGGCGCCCGCCGACGGCGGCGCCCCGGTCAGCGTGTTCGAATCCGGCGCGATCCTGCTGTATCTCGCCGAGAAGACCGGCCGCTTCCTGCCGCAGGACCTGCGCGGCCGCGCGGCGACGCTGGAATGGCTGTTCTGGCAGATGGCCGGCCTCGGCCCGATGACCGGGCAGTACGGGCATTTCAATGTCTATGCGCCGGAGAAGCTGCCCTACGCGATCGACCGCTACACCCGCGAGGCGCACCGCCTGCTCGGCGTGCTCGACAGGCGCCTCGCCGGCCGCGCCTTCCTGGTCGGCGACGAGTACACCATCGCCGACATGGCCTGCTACCCGTGGATCAGCCCGTACCGGACAGCGCCGATCGACCTGGAACCCTATGCCGAGGTCCGCCGCTGGTGCGACGCGATCCGCGCGCGCCCGGCGACGCAGCGCGCCTACGCACTGACCAAGCAGGTCAATCCGCAGGCCGGACAACCGCTCACCCACGAACAACGCCGCACCCTTTTCGGAACTTCCAAGCCATGATGCTCCGCACCCGCACGCTCGCCCTGCTCACCGCCGCCGTGCTCGGCGCCCCCCTGCTGTCCGGTCTCGCCATGCCCCACGCCTACGCCGCCGGCCCTGCGCCAGGCAAGCTCACCCTCGAAGCGATCAACGGCAGCGCGCCGCTGTCCGGCCCCACCCTGACGAAACCGCAGATCGCGCCCGACGGTTCGCGCGTGACCTTCCTGCGCGGCAAGGACAAGGAACGCAACCGCCTCGACCTGTGGGCCTTCGACGTGGCCACCGGCACCACCGCGATGCTGGTGGATTCGGCCGTGGTGCTGCCCGGCGAGGAAGTGCTGAGCGACGAGGAGAAGGCGCGCCGCGAGCGGCAGCGCACCGCCGCGCTGTCGGGCATCGTCGAATACCAGTGGTCGCCGGACGGCAAGGCGCTGCTGTTCCCGCTCGGCGGCGAGCTGTACCTGTACGATCTCGCCAGGAGCGGCAAGGAGGCCGTGCGCAAGCTCACCAGCGGCGGCGGCTTCGCCACCGA
>JALORF010000005.1 GCA_025459195.1 Beijerinckiaceae bacterium | reverse complement strand
CCAAATCTGGTCCTCAGGAGCCAGCGCGGGTGTAGCTCAATGGTAGAGCAGCAGCCTTCCAAGCTGAATACGAGGGTTCGATTCCCTTCACCCGCTCCAGATTTTTCAAACGGTTGGATCGGCTGGCTCTGACCTTGATTCAAGTGCCTGCGCTGTTGCCCCAAGGAATCTGGCGCCTTGATTGCCCTGGGCCGGGCAGCAAGCGTCGCCTCGCCGATCAGTTGGCAACGGCAGGTTCTTCGCGGGTATCTGGCGCGCGCACGACCGTGACAGAGCAGGTGGCCTCGGCCACGATGGCGGTCGAGACCGATCCCAGATAGCGCCTGACGCCGCCAGAACCGCGCGCACCGACCACCAGATGGTCGACATGGTTGTTGCGGGCGAAGGTCAGCAGCACGTCGGCAGGGTCTGCGCCTTCGAGCACATGGAAGGTGAGCCGGTGAGCTGGCAGGCGTAAATCGGCGGCCCAGTTCTTCAACTCGACCAGCCGGTTCACATGGATTGAACTGCCGTCGTTCTCGGTCAGCGTATCGAGGCCGATCCTGGCTGTCTTGAGGACATTGACGCAGGCCAGCCGCGCCATCGGCCGCGCATCGAGCAATGTTGTCGCGAGGGACTGGATCGGGCCTGTCAGCGGCGCTCCCTCCGAGGACAGGTCGACAGCGACCATGACAATCGGGGCCGTGGTGGCGTGGCGATAGCTTGCTGTTGTCGAGAGCGGGGCGGCGCTCGCGTTCCAGAAGCGGCCCGCCAGAAAATTGCGCAGGCGGCTGACAGGCTTGCGGGTGCTGCGCTCGGTGAGGGTGACATGCTCCGGATGCCGGAGATCGAAGGCGAGTTGCCGTGCTGTCGGGTAGCGCTGCTCGGGTTTGACCTCGAGGCAGCGCAGGATGATTTCCTGGAGGAAACCGGGCATGTCCTTGCGCAGGAAGCGCGGAGGCCTTGGGGCCTCATGGAGCCGCCGGATCAGGGCTTTGGTCTTGTGCTTGGGGTTGCCGAAAGGGCGCTCTCCGGTTGCCAGCGCATAGAGCAGGACACCGAGCGCGAAGATGTCGCTGCGCGGCTCCTCGCGCAGCTTCATCACCTGCTCGGGCGCGATGTAAGGAGCGGTCCCCATCGGAATGCGAAACTCCTCGGCCAACAGGTCCGGCAGGCGCAAATGGCGCGACAGCCCGAAATCGATGAACACGGCCTCGCCACTTGGGCGCAGCATGATGTTCGATGGTTTCAGGTCGAGATGGATCACCTCCTGCTGGTGCAGGCTGGCCAGGGCGAGGGCGATCCTGGCGCCGAGATCCACCACCTCGTCGAGTGCAAGCGGTGCCTGCTGGAAGCGCGACAGCAGCGAATCCCCGCTGATGCGCTCGATCACGAGGTAGGGCTGTGTTGCGAAATCGCCGATGCCGAAGCAGCGCGGCACATGCGGGCCGGTCAGGCGCGGCAGGATGGTCATCTCCTGCTCGAAGCTGACGATCATGGTCGGATCATCGCCATCGAGGATCAGGGGAACCTTCATCACCAGCGGGGTGTCGATGCCCTCCTTCGTGACCGCGAAGATTTCGGCCATGCCGCCCTGATGCAGCTTTTCGCCGACCAGAAATCCGTCGAGGAGGTCCCCGGTCCGAACGCGCATCCTTGCCATGTCTGTGTTCCCCTTGTGCCGAAGGCCGAGACGGCTGCCTCAACGACCCAGAAGCAGGCGTTCGGCGAGCGACATCGGAAGGCCGGCCTCCCTGACCTTGCGGGCGGCCTGATAGTGATCGTAGGCGATGCGCTCGAAGCTCAGCGTCCTTGCCCGGGTGTCGAGAATGCCGAAGGCTGCGGCGGGTGATCCGTCGCGCGGCTGCCCGACCGCGCCCATCACGCCGAGCCAGATCTGGCTGGCAGCGAGGGGAATCTCCTGGCCTGTCACCGGGACGTGCCGCGTTGCCGTGCCGGTGCTGATCAGCCGCCACAGGCACGGGACGTGGACATGGCCGACAATGGTCAACCGCGCATCCGTGGCGCGTAAGGAGCGCTCGGCGGAAGCCGCGTCGA
Source organism: Beijerinckiaceae bacterium (assembly GCA_025459195.1). Lineage (GTDB taxonomy): Bacteria > Pseudomonadota > Alphaproteobacteria > Rhizobiales > Beijerinckiaceae > Allobosea. Next base: position 37,032 of record JALORF010000005.1, on the reverse strand, counting down.
TTATGTAGTGCCAGGCGAGGGGTGTGCGGGCGCTGGCATGAACCAGCAGCAGATCATCCTCGCGGTGCGCGGGGACAAGTCGCGCCAGAACGGCCAGGTGGTCCGCCATCAGTTGTGTCCGTGTCCAGTCGATGGCCGCCCGGGCCGCGCTGTTCATGTCCTCGTGCGATCCGGCGATGGCTGCATCGTGATTGCCCAGGATGCCGATGGCGCCGGTGTCCAGCAGGTCCCTGGCACGCTCGACGCAGTAGGCAGGATCGGCCCCATAGCCGACAAGGTCGCCGAGCAGGACGATCTTGTCGATCCTGTGCCCGCCCAGTTGGGCGAGGACCGCATCGAAGGCTTCGCGGTTGGCATGAATGTCGGAGAGAAGAGCATACCGCATCCCGGACCTCACCCATGCCGGGAATCTGACGGACCCCGGCATCGAGACACCTTGCCATGGGCACGTCCGGTTTCCCATCCGCCATTGGGCCAAGCGGTGCGCCCCAACGGCGCTGGCAGGCACGGATGCTTGAGGGATCGGGTGGAAATGCTGCCGGATTGCGAGGAGACGCGGCGTCCTTGCCGCATTCCGCTCCTGCTTCCCTTGCACCGTCTCCAGCCCGCAAGAGTCCCCGCGATGATGAGCGAGATGGTCGCGATGGCCTTGTGCGCCCACCTGTTCACCGACCCGGCACTCAACCCCTGAGTGCGGGCGGGCTGCGGGGTCGGGTGCCGCCTATTCGGACAGAAGCTGCATGCGCTCCGGTGCCAAGGCAACCGTGACCTTCTCGCCGACATCGATGAGCGCTGAACCGCTCTGGAACGGGGCTTCGACCGTGACCTCGCCAGCCCCGAGGCCGACGCTGTAGCGCACGGTCGCGCCGAGGAATTCGCGGTGAACGATGGTCCCGGTCAGGCCAGCGGTGTCGGTTGCATCAGCGCGTTTCACCGCGGCATATTGCGGGCGGAACACCAGCTTTGCTCCCGCCTTGGCGGTCAGTCCGGGCGGGATCGGCAAGGCCGCGCCGCCGGCGAGCCGAAAGATGCGGTCTGCGCCCGTGCCGGCAACCTCGCCATCGAGGATGTTGGCGGCACCCAGAAACCCCGCGACGAACAGGTTGGCGGGCTTCTCATACAGGTCCATCGGGCTGCCGACCTGCTGGATGATGCCGTCATTCATGACCGCGATGCGGTCGCAGATGGTGTTCGCCTCTTCCTGGTCGTGGGTGACGAAAATGGTGGTGAGCCCGAGCCGCTGCTGCAGATCGCGCAACTCGCGCCGGACCTGGACGCGCATCTTGGCATCGAGATTGGACAGCGGCTCGTCGAGCAGCAGCACCTTGGGCTCGATCACCACGGTGCGGGCTACGGCCACGCGCTGCTGCTGCCCGCCCGAAAGCTGCGAGGGCCGGCGGTCGGCGAGATGGGCGAGTCCGACCAGATCAAGGGCAGCCTTGACGCGCCGGTCGATCTCGGCGGCCGGCACCTTGCGCTCTTCAAGGCCGAAGGCGACGTTGCGGGCCACCGACATGTGCGGCCACAGCGCATAGGACTGGAACACCATGCCGACATCACGCTTCCATGGCGGCAGGGCCGAAATCTCCTCGCCGCCAATGCTGACACGGCCAGACTGGGCGATGTTGAAACCCGCGATCAGGCGCAGCAAGGTCGTCTTGCCGCAGCCGGATGGGCCAAGGAAGGCGAAGAACTCGCCGGGCCGGACTTCCAGGTTGATGCTCTTGAGGACGTGGGTGGTGCCATAAGACAGGTTGACATCCTCGACGAGGACGCCGGCGGCCCGGGCGCGGGTTGCGGTTTCAAGAGCCATGGCCGTGCCTCAGTGCTTGACGGTGCCGGACCGCTCGCGGTCCAGCAACCAATGGGAGAGATAGGTGCACAGCCCGACGATCACGACCGCGATCATGCCGAGCGCCGCGCCAGGACCGCGCCCCGCAGGCGACTGCATGTAGACATAGAGCCCGTAAGCGAGGGGGGCGTCGGACGTGTTCTGCACCAGCATCATGGTGGCCGATAACTCCACCGACGCGGTGGCAAAGGCCGTGACGAAGCCTGCCAGCATGCCGCCGGCCATGAGCGGCAAGAGGATGCGGCGCACGGTGCGGGCCTTGGTGGCACCGAGATTCTCGGCGGCTTCCTCCAGTTGCGGCGAGACCTGTTGCAGGCCTGCCGTGCAGGCGCGCAGGGCATAGGGCAGGCGGCGGACCGCCAGCGCGATCACGATCATGAACCAGAACGTCGCGAGCGACTGGCCGGAGGGCAGGGTCACGCCGTAATAGGTGCGCAGGTAGCCGATGCCGATCACCACGCCGGGCACGGCGAGCGCGCCCATGGCCAGGTAGTCGAGCACCTGACGCCCAGGGATGCGGGTGCGCTGCACGAGCCAGGCGATGGCCGAGCCGATGACGACCGAGATCAGGCCGGCCAGCGTCGCATAGAGCAGCGTGTTCCAGATGAACTGCGGGCTTTCGGCAAAGACCTTGCCGTAGTGGACCAGCGTGAAGCCATCGGGCAGCGGCGAGAACGACCAGACCGTGGCGAGCGACAGCAGGATCAGGCCGACATGCGGCGCCAACGTCAGTGCCAGGATCAGGCCGACCACCGCATAGGCGAAGAGCTTGTCGCGGCCCTTCATGGCGCGCTTGGCGAGACCGCCGCCGCCGCGCTGGACCGTGGCATAGTCGCGGCCCCTGGTGGCCAGCGTGGCAATCCACATCGCGCCCATCGAGACGGCGATCAGCACCACCGAGATGACATAGCCCATCGGGTCGGTGAGGCCGATCGAGGTGATGCGGAGATAGGCCTGCGGTGCCAGCATGTCCTTGACATTGAGCAGCAGCGGCGTTGCCAGATCATCGAAGACCTTGATGAAGACAAGGCTTGCGCCGGCCACATAGCCCGGCATGGCCAGCGGAAACACGATTTTGCGGAACAGGCGAAAGCCTGACGCGCCGAGGTTCTGCGCGCTTTCTTCCATGGCCCGGTCGATGTTGGCGAGACTGGCCGAGACGTTGAGCAGGATGAACGGGAAATAGTGGATGGCCTGAAGCAGGATGACGCCGTTCAGGCCTTCCATGAACGGGATATTGATGCCGAAATGATCGCCCAGCATCAGGTTGATCGAGCCATTGCGGCCAAACAGGAGCTGCATGGCGACCGCGCCCGCAAAGGGCGGCATGATCAGCGGAATGACGCCAAGTGTCTGGATCAGCACCGCGCCGCGGAACTGGAAGCGCGAGGTGATGTAGGCCAGCGGCAGGGCGAACACCGTGCCCCAGGCGACCGACATGGCCGAGACATAGACCGAGTTCCAGAACGAGCGCATGAACAGGTCATTGCGCAGAAAATCAGCGAAGTTGATCAGTGTGAAGCCACCGCTGCGCTGGTCGACGAACGCCACGATGATGACGGTCGCCACCGGAATGACGAGGAAGAACAGCAGGAACAGCGCCACCGCACCGGCCACCAGCCACTGGCCAAGCGGGATCGCCGGCCGGCGCGGCACGGACAGCAGGCCGGTTGTCGGTGTGGGAATGGCGCTCATCGATTGGCTTCCGCTGCTCGTCCAGTCTGTGTCAACGCAGATGTGCCCACAGCCCCTGATCCCGGCTCAAGGCCGGGATGACGGGTTGCGGTGACGCGGAGGAGGCCCGGATCAGGGCGCGAGCCTGGCAGCGTCGGCGACCTTGGCGGCAGCGGCGGCGTAGTTTTCCTTGGCGAAGGTCGACCATTTCTGTTCGAGTTCGGCCTGGCGCGGGGCCTTCTGCTGGGCGGTCGAGCCCTTGAACGAGGCCGTGATCTCGTCGGATACGGCTTCGGCGGTCGTCACTGGCATCTTCGCGATCAGGGCGCGTGCTTCCGCGATCAGGGCGCGCGCCTGGGCGTTGTCGCGGCGGGCGAGCCTGGCCTCGACATCGTGGATGGCCTTGGTCACGGCCTTCAAGGGTTCGAGGTTGAAGGTGATCAACTGGTCGAACAGGGTGTCAACCACGGCATAGCGATTGCCGGACAGCCCGACATCGAACTGGAAGCCGGGCAGCCCGACCGAGCCCTTGAACGGGTTGGGATAGCCCTCAGGCGCCTTGGCGTAGATGGCAGGATTGACCGGCAGACGGCTGATTGCCGGAAGCAGCAGCAACTCCTGGCCCTTGTCGGACAGGATGAAATCCACGAAGGCGCGGGCGCCGGCCTGATTGGGCGCATTGGCGACGATGCCGACATTGGCCGGAACCACCGTGGAGACAGTCGGATAGACGAACTTCACCGGAAAGCCGGCAGCCTTGGCAGAGAAGCCGAAGAAGTCGATGACGATGCCGAGGCCGACCTGCCCGGAATTGACCGCATCCGGCACGCCGAACGAGCGATCCGTGACCGAGCGCATGTTGCCGGAGAAGGCCTTCATCGTGGCCCAGCCCTTGTCCCAGCCTTCACCCTGCAGGATCGTCTCGACGGTCAGATGGGTGGTGCCGGAGCGCGACGGCGTGGTGATCATGACATGATCGTAGTATTCGGGCTTGGCCAGATCGGACCATTCCTTCGGCTCGGGCAGGCGGTTGGCGCGCAGGTAGCGCTCGTTCCACATGATGCCGTAGCCAGATGCGGCAAAACCGAAATACATGCCGTCAGGATCGGAAATGTTGTAGGGGCCGATCTTGGCAGGGATGCCCGGTGTGTTCGGCTTGTAGGTCTGGAGCAGGCCGGCGGTCTTGAGCACCTCGAATGCATCCGGAGCGGAGGCCCAGAACAGATCGACCTGATTGTTGGCACGGGTTTCCTGCACGAAGCGCACGCCGGCATTGGTGTTTCGGTTCTGCACTTCCAGCGTTACGCCCGGAAAGGCTGCCTCGAAGGCCTTCTTGTAAGGGTCAGTCACATCCTTGGAAAAGGATGTCACGATCGTGACCTTTCCGGTCGGGGCCTGTGCCAGCACCGGGCTGGCAAGGGTGGTGGACACGGCCACGGCAGCGGCGGCCAAGAGCATGCGGCGATGAAGCATCGGTTGTTCTCCCTGAAACCCTGCAGGCTTGGACAGATGAACCATGACAGGTGCATGACACCCTTGGTCTCTGCTGTCTGCTTAGCTAGCTACATAGTGCGTCTTGCGGCGGCGGCATAGGGCCGACACGAGGCCAGGCGATGCTTTCCACGGTGCTGGCAGGGGATGCGATGCTCAATCCGCCTTGCGCCGGCGGCCATACAATTCGAGCCGGTGCCGGACGATGTCATAGCCCAGTTCGGCGGCGATCTTGGCCTGCAGCCGTTCGATCTCGTCGGAGGTGAACTCGATCACCTGACCGGTCTCGATGTCGATCAGATGGTCATGGTGCTTCTGGTCGGCATGCTCATAGCGCGAGACACCATCATCGAAGGCGTGGCGCTCGATGGCACCGCGCTCGCCGAGCAGTTTCATGGTGCGATACACGGTCGAGACCGCCAGGGTCGGATCATGCGCAAAGGCCCGGCCAAAGATCGTCTTGGCATCCGGGTGATCATTGGCTTCCGACAGGATGCGCAAGATCAAGCGGCGCTGCTGCGTCATGCGCAGTCCGGCCTGCTTCAGTTCCGCCTCGAACAGCACGGCCCGGTTCTGCGCTGCGGTGCGCGGCAGCGCCTGCGGCATGCCGGCGGTTTTGCCCTTGGCTGTGTCCATGCCCGGTTTCATAGCTTGTTGCGTCGCATGTGCAAATAGCAAACCTTATCGCAAATCATTCGCAAGAGCATTGACAGATGCAACCCAGTTGCAATAACGGTTCGGAAGAGCACAATGCGAACCATGGAGCCAACGATGAAGGATTCGTCTGACAGGTCATCCGACAGTGTGGGCAGTCATGCCGCCCAGGCGCAGGGCAGGGCTGGCCATGCCGAACCCGCACCGCTTCGCCTCAGCCGCCGGGGTTTGTGCGCGTTGCTCGCCTTCGGCGCTCTGGTGCCCGTCTCGCTGGTCCCTGCCGGCCGCGCGCTGGCACAGAGCGATCCGGCCCGTCGTGCGGCGGGCAGGCCGCTGCGTGTCGTCACGACGTTCACCGTCATCCAGGACATCGCGCAGAACGTCGCCGGCTCGGCCGCGATCGTTGAATCGATCACCAAGCCCGGAGCGGAGATCCACGACTATCAGCCCACGCCGCAGGATGTGGTGAAGGCGCAATCCGCCGATCTGGTGCTGTGGAACGGCATGAATCTGGAGCGCTGGTTCGAGCGTTTCTTCGACAATGTCGGCAAGGTGCAAAGCGCGGTCGTGACCGATGGCATCGTGCCGCTGGCCATCAAGGACGGGCCCTATCAGGGCAAGCCGAACCCGCATGCCTGGATGTCCACCGCCAACGCGCTGGTCTATGTCGAGAACATCCGCAAGGCGCTGGCTGCGGCCGATCCGGCCAATGCCGCGGTCTACGCCGCCAATGCAAGCGCCTATGCAGCCCGCATCCGGGCGCTGGAGGCACCGCTGAAGGCGCGGCTCTCAAAGGTGCCCGAGCCGCAGCGCTGGCTGGTCAGCAGTGAAGGGGCGTTCAGCTATCTGGCCGCCGATCTTGGCTGGCGCGAGGCGTATCTGTGGCCGATCAACGCCGACGAGCAGGGCACCCCGCAGCAGGTGCGCCGCCTGATCGACCTCGTGCGTGCCAACAAGGTGCCGGTGATCTTCAGCGAGAGCACGATTTCCGACCGGCCGGCCCGGCAGATCGCCCGCGAAACCGGGGCGCGCTACGGCGGCGTGCTTTATGTCGATTCGCTCAGCGCTGCCGGCGGGCCGGTCCCAACCTATCTCAAGCTGCTTGAGACCACGGTCGAGACGATTGCGAAAGGGTTCGGGACCTGATGGCACACAGCGCCGGGCAGCCCGTGGCGGGGATCGAGGTTTCGGGCATCTCCGTCAGCTACAGCAGTGGCGTGACGGCGATCCGTGACGCCAGTTTTGTTCTGGGCCCGGCCTCGATCTGCGCGCTTGTGGGTGTCAACGGGTCAGGCAAGTCCACGCTGTTCAAGACGTTGATGGGGTTTCTGGAGCCATCCAGCGGTCATGTCCGCATCAGCGGCCTTGCCGTGCGGCAGGCGCTGAAATCCGGTCTCGTGGCCTATGTGCCGCAAAGCGAGGATGTCGACTGGACCTTTCCGGTGCTGGTCGAGGATGTGGTGATGATGGGCCGCTTTGGCCACATGGGCTTTCTGCGGCTGCCCTCGAAACATGACAAGAAGGCGGTCGACGAGGCGCTGGAACGTGTCGGCATGGCCGCCTTCCGCAAGCGGCAGATCGGCGAACTCAGCGGCGGGCAGCGCAAGCGCGTCTTCCTGGCGCGTGCTCTGGCGCAGGGCGCATCCGTCATCCTGCTTGACGAGCCGTTCACCGGCGTCGATGTCAAGACCGAGGCCGCCATCATCGATCTGATGCGCGCCTTGCGCGATCAGGGCTGCCTGATGCTGGTTTCCACACACAACCTTGGCTCGGTGCCCGAGTTCTGCGATCAGGTCGTGTTGATCAACCGCACGGTGCTGGCCTACGGCCCGACAGCCGACGTGTTCACCCAGGCGCATCTGGCGGCGGCCTTCGGCGGCGTGCTGCGCCATGTCCGGCTGGGCGGGTCTGACCTGCACGATGACGAGGACCAGCGTTCGATCACGGTGCTGACCGACGATGAGCGGCCGCTGGTGCTCTATGGCGAACGTCAGTCGCAGCGGATCGTCTCGCCCGAGGGCACGCCGGCGGACGGGGCTGCGCGCCCCGACAAGCCAGCGGACAGGCCATGATCGGGGTTCTGCTCGAGCCGTTCGGCTATGGCTACATGGTGCGGGCGATATGGGTCAGTGCGCTGGTTGGCGGGGTCTGCGCCTTCCTGTCGTGTTATCTCATCCTCAAGGGCTGGGCGCTGATGGGCGATGCGCTCTCGCATTCGGTGGTGCCGGGCGTCGCGGTCGCCTATCTTGCGGGCTTGCCTTATGCCATCGGGGCGTTCACCTCCGGGCTGATCGCAGCACTTGGAATCGTGGTGGTCAAGCGGCTGACCTTGCTGCGCGAGGATGCGGTGATCGGGCTGGTGTTCACCAGTTTCTTTGCCGCCGGCCTGCTGCTGGTCTCGATCAACCCGACGGCAGTCAATCTGCAGGCGGTGATCTTCGGCAATGTGCTGGCGATCTCCGACGAGGATGTGGTTCAGGTCGCGATCATTGCCGGTGTGTCGCTGGCCATTCTCGGCCTGCGCTGGAAGGACATGATGCTGGCTTTCTTCGATGAGAGCCATGCCCGCAGCGTCGGCCTCGAGCCGCTGCATCTGCGTGTGCTGTTCTTCGTGCTGCTTTCGGCCTGCACGGTCGCGGCGCTGCAGACCGTGGGCGCGATCCTCGTCATTGCCATGGTGGTGACGCCAGGCGCGACGGCCTACCTGCTCACCGACCGGTTTGGCCGGATGGTCTGGATTGCTGTTGCCATCGGCGCGGGGTGCAGCGCTGCGGGGGCCTATGCCAGCTATTTCGTGGATGGCGCGACCGGCGGGCTGATCGTGCTGCTGCAGACGGCGCTGTTCCTGGTGGCCTTCGTGTTCGCACCGAAGCATGGCCGCCTGGCCGCGAGACGGGCGGCTCGGCAGGCCCCTGAGGGCGCGGTCACCCCATGATGACGGTCAGCGCCTTCCTCCTCGATCCGTTCGTCCACGGCTTCATGCAGCGAGGGCTCGTGGTGGCCATCCTGGTTGGCACGGTGTGTGCGCTGCTGTCGTGCTATCTCGTGCTCAAGGGCTGGTCGTTGATGGGCGATGCGGTGTCGCATGCTGTGCTGCCTGGCATCGTGCTGGCGCAGGCCGTGGCGCTGCCGGCGGTGATCGGTGCCTTCGCGGCCGGTCTCGCCTGTGCCCTTGCGACCGGCTATCTGCGTGACAACAGCCGCGTCAAGGAAGATGCGGTGATGGCCATCGTGTTCTCCGGCATGTTTGCGCTCGGGCTGGTGATGTTCGCGCGGGATGGCGGCGGTGGGCAGCATCTGATGCACATCCTGTTCGGCAACATGCTGGGCGTACGCTGGAGCGACGTGATCGAGACCGCGCTGATTGCCGTGCCGGTGACGGTGCTGGTGCTGGCAAAGCGGCGCGACCTGATGCTGTATTGCTTCGATCCTGCCCATGCCCGCGCCATCGGCCTGCCTGTGCAGTGGCTGCACTACGGCTTGCTGATCCTGCTGGCGCTGACCATCGTGGCTGCGCTGAAAGCGGTCGGCATCATCCTGGTGATTGCGATGCTGATCGCGCCGGGCTGCATCGGTTCGCTGCTGACCCGGCGCTTCGATGCGATGCTGATGGCTGCCGTGCTGGCAGCGGTGTTCTCGTGCGTGGCGGGCACGATCCTGAGCTTTCATCTGGATGCCGCCACGGGCCCGTCCATTGTGGTGGTGCAGGCGCTGGTGTTCTGCGGGGCGCTATCATGGCGCTTGCTGTCCGCGCGACTAGGCAGGGCAACCGGACCAGAATCTGACGTCGCCGCGCCCTGAGCGATCAATCGTCGTCGGCAATGCCACGCCAGGCAGCACCGTCAAGATCCTCGAACTGGCGGTTGCGCAGCGACCAGAGGAAGGCCAGCAGGCCGAGCAACCCCATGCCCAGCGCCAGCGGCATCAGCACGATCAGCACATCCATGGCGTATCTCCCGTTGCCTTCACCACACGCATGGTCCTGTCAGGCCCGTGCGCGCAGCGCGTTGAGGGTGACGATGATCGACGAGCCGGACATGGCCAGCGCCGCGACCAGAGGGGTGGCATGGCCGGCAATGGCGATGGGCACGGCGATGGCATTGTAGATCACGGCGAGCCAGAGATTCTCGACCATGATCCGCCGTGCCCGGCGTGCGATGCGGATGGCCTCGACGACCGGGCCGAGCCTGTCACCGAGGAAAACCGCATCAGCCGCGTTCTGCGTCAGGTGAGCGGCACTCGCCGGCGACATCGAGACATTGGCGGCGGCCAGCGCGGGGGCATCGTTGATGCCGTCGCCGACCATCAGAACCCGTCGGCCTTCGGAGCGCAGGGCCTCGATGGCGGCGATCTTGCCAGCAGGTTTGAGGTCCGCCGTTGCCAGCCGGATACCGAGCGCCGCAGCAGCCTTGGCGACGGGGGCAGGGCGGTCACCCGACAGGATCGACAGGTCAAGGCCAAGCCCGCCAAGGGCCGCCATGGCTTCGGCCGCATCGGGCCTGAGCGCCTGCGATATTGCGAAGACCACGATGTGATCGCCGCGCCGGAAGGTGATGAACGACGCGTCGGGATGTTGCTCCGAAAGGGTATCGGTCATGGCCTTGATGCTGGCATCGGCACCGGCGTCCCCGCCGCAATGGCCTGCGCTGCCAAGCCTGAGCTGTTCGCCGTCATGCACGGCATCCAGCCCGAGGCCGGGCCGCTCCTTCACCCCGTCGAGGGGATCGGCTGCCTTCGCTGCCTTGGCCAGAACCGTTGCAAGCGGATGGGTGCTCGACAGGGCGAGGCGGCCGGCAAGCTGCAGGTCGCGCGGGTCAATGCTGGCCGCATTGGCGATGCTGGCAGCCGGCAAGGTCAGGGTGCCGGTCTTGTCGAAGACCACGCTGTCGACAGCCGCGAGCCGCTCGAGCGCATCCCCACTGCCGAGCAGCACGCCGCGACGGAACAGCGCGCCGGCGGCTACGACCTGCACGGCCGGGATGGCGAGGCCCAGCGCGCAGGGGCAGGTGATGATCAGCACAGTGATCGCGATGACGAGCGCCTGCTGCCAGGCAAGGCCGAACAGCATCCAGCCAAGGAAGGTGGCGGCGGCGATGACATGCACGACAGGCGCATAGAGCCGGGCCGCACGGTCTGCGAGCTGGACATAGGCCGAGCGGCTTTCGGTGGCGCGGGCCAACAGCGTCTCGACCTCGTCGAGCAGTGTGCCTTCGCTGGCGCGGGCAACCCGGATGCGCAGAGCCCCCGTGATGTTCAGCGTGCCGGCATAGACCGATGAGCCGACATCGACCGGCTGATGGCGGGTTTCGCCGGTGACGAGGCTTTGGTCGATCTCCGAGCGGCCTGCCTCGACGACACCATCGACCGAGACCCGCTGGCCGGGCCGCACCAGCACCAGATCGCCGGCCGCCACGGCCGAGATCGGCACTTCGGACAGCTCATGCTCGCCGATGAACTTGACAGCCGTCTCCGAGCGCAGGGCCGCGAGATGGCCGGCGGTGTCACGCGTGCGGCGGCGCATGGCTTGGTCGAGATAGCGGCCGATCAGCAGGAAGAAGAGCAGCATCACCACGCCATCAAAATAGGCGTGCTCGCCGGAGTTCATGGTCTCGAACACCGACATGGCGAGGGCCAGAACGACGCCCAGCGTGATCGGCACATCCATGTTCACCGCGCCGGCGCGCAGCGCCCGCATGGCGCTCTCATAGAAGGGCCGGCCGGCATAGGCTGCCGTGGGCAAGGCGATCAGCGCTGAAATCCAGTGGAACAGATCGCGCATTTCGGCCGGCATCTGGGTCTCATGGCCCGACCAGACCGAGACGGAGAACAGCATCACGTTCATGGCCGCAAAAGCGGCCACACCGACACAGCGCAGCAGGCGGCGTTCTTCGCGCGCTTCGGCGCTCTCGACTTTTTCGGTCGCGAAGGGATAGGCCTTGAAGCCCATCTCGTCGAGGCGGCTGATCACCCCTTGCGGGTTCTCTCGCCCGTCCTGCCAGGCAATGGTGACGCGCTTGTTGGCGAGGTTGACGCGGGCGGAAACAAGGCCGGGCTCGCTCTTGAGGCCCTTTTCGATCGTGGTCATGCAGCCGGCGCACTGGATGCCGTCAACAGCCAGATCGATGGCCGCGAGGCCATCCTTGTGGCGCACGAAACTGGTGAAATCGGTGGCGAGGCTGCTCATGGGGGATGAACTCGCTCAGATCTGCTTGCGGTTGCGGCTCTGGTAAAGGCGGGTCCCGTCCCGGCTCGCGGTGATGACCACATCCCAGGCACCAGGCCCGAGGGTGCCGACCGGCGCGGCGTAGGTTCCGGGTGCCATCGGCTTCAGGATCAGAGCCCGATCCAGTTGCCGGCTCGATGGGTGCATCAGGCGCATTTCCACATCGAGGCCACCGATGGCGGCACCGGCCCGATCGGTGAAGACCACGATGGCCTGCATGCCTGCCGCCGTGACGGACAATTCGGCATCGCTGCGCCAGCCGCGCGCGGCCTGGGCCTCGGCAGCCTGGATCTCGCCATTGTAGCGCTGGCTGACATCATAGCCGTTCCGGCCCGCATCAAGGCCCGGCATGGTCGAGATGGCCGCGAACATCATGTAGGCATTCACCGCCGCGACCACGAGAAAGAACGTCACGAAGCTCAGCAGCACATGCTTGCCGGTCAGCACGAAGGAGCCAGCGGTTGGCGGCGCTGGCGCTGCACCGGCGGGTCTGGCAGGCGAGAGGTCCATAGGCATGACAAAGGCTCCACAACAGCTCATTCGACCTCTCCGTCCCGCGCCGGCCCTGGCGGCCGACACGATTGTCGTCACGGCGCGAAGAAATTCTCCGCGATGGTCACAGTTTCCCCTGCGAACAGGTCTGATGCCTTGATCCGGATCATGTTTGTTCCGCTTTGCAGGGCGGCGCGCGGAATGGTCACGAGAACACGGACCTCACGCGTGGTGTCGGGATCGACCGTCACGATGGGGCGCCAATCGCTGGTCGCCGTTGCCCCCTGAACCTCCATGGTCACGCTCGTCGGACCATCGATGGTCAGCGCGACCTGGCGGCTTTCGGTGCGCTTGTTGATCAGCCGCACGGTGTAGGCATTGCGGATCGAGCCATCGCGCAGCGTCACGAACAGCGGCGTGCGGTCATGGATCAGGCTCATGCCGAGGAAGGCACGCGTCGCAAGCTGGTAGATCATGGCCCCGCCCACCAGTGCAATGATCGCGGCATAGAGAATGGTGCGGGCGCGGATCGGCCTGTAGGTCGGCGTCTGGCCGGTCTGGCGTGCCTGGATGGCCTCGTCAGTGTCGTAGGCGATGAGGCGGGTCGGGCGGCCGACCTTGGTCATCACCGTGTCGCAGGCATCGATGCACAGGCCGCACTGGATGCAGCCGAGTTGCGAGCCGAGGCGGATGTCCACGCCGGTCGGGCAGACTGCCACGCACTGATGGCAGTCAATGCAGTCGCCAGCAGGCTGCTCCGCCTCGCGGGCACGCTTGGCGTCCTTGACCGACATGCGGGGCTCGCCGCGGTCATAGCGATACGAGACGTTCAGGGCGTGCTCGTCGGTGAGGGCAGCCTGGATGCGTGGCCAAGGGCACATGTGCAGGCAGACCTGCTCACGCAGGTGGCCGGCCAGGACATAGGTGGTGGTGGTGAGGATGCCGATCCACAGATAGGCAGTGAACGGGGCCTGCAAGGTGGCGAGGTCGCGGACAAGCGTCGGCGCATCGGCAAAGTACAGCACCCAGGCCCCGCCGGTCCACCAGGCGATCATCAGCCAGACAAAATGCTTGCCGGCCTTGCGGGCGACCTTCTCGGCTGTCCAGGGTGCGTCGTCGAGCTTGATGCGGTCGCGCCGGTCGCCTTCGAAGAAGCGCTCGACCCGGAGGAAGAGATCAGTCCAGACGGTCTGCGGGCAAAGATAGCCGCACCAGATCCGGCCGGCCAGCGCGTTCATCAGGAACAGGATGATGGCGGCGAGGATCAGCAGGCCGGTGAAGTAGTAAACCTCCTGCGGCCACAGTTCGATGAAGAAGAAATAGAAGCGCCGGCGTTCGAAATCGACCAGCACGGCCTGATCTGGCAGGTTCGGGCCGCGATCCCAGCGCACGAAGGGCAGGAAGTAGTAGATCGCCATGCCGACGATCAGCAGGCCCCACTTGATGCGGCGATAAAGGCCGCTGACCTTCTGCGGATAGACCTTCGGCGTCGGTGCGAACAGCGGGATGTCATCATCGTCGGTGTAGGGCACAGGCGCCGAAGGATGTGTCACTGGCCGCCCCCGAGGCTGCCGACATAGACGGTCAGTGCCTTGATGGTGACGGCATCGAGGCGGCCCGACCAGGCCGGCATCGCGCCGGCGCGGCCATTGACCAGACCCTCGGTCATCGCGGCGCGGGAGTTGCCATAGAGCCAGATGGCGTCGGTCAGGCTGGGTGCGCCCAGTTCCTGATTGCCCTTGCCCTCGTCGCCGTGGCAACTGGCGCAGTTGGCGGCAAAGACCTCCTTGCCCTTGGCCAGGTTGGCCGTTTTCTCGACATCAAGCCCGGCCAGAGAGCGGACATACTCGACCGACTCCGCGATCTCATCGCGCTTGAGCATGCCGGTGCGGCCGAAGGCGGGCATGTTGCCGACGCGGGTTTCGGTGTTCTGGTCCCAGCGGATGCCGTGCAGGATGGTCTGCTGGATCTGCTCGGGCTTGCCGCCCCAGATCCAGTCATCATCGGCAAGGTTCGGATAGCCGACGAAGCCCATGCCGCCGGCACCATGGCAGCCCATGCAGTTGTCGCCGAAAGCGGCCTTGCCGCGGGCGAGGGCAATGCGGTTCAGGTCCGGATTGGCCTTGATCTGCTCGAAGGTCGCATCGGCGAGGCCGGCGGCCTGCGCGTTTCGCTGGGCCTGGAGCTTGTCGAGTTCGACCTGCACCGCGGCGCGGTTGGTGTAGCCGAACAGGCCGACCGTGTGGGAGCTGATCAGCGGAATGGCGGGATAGACCACCATGTAGCCAATCGCCCAGACGATGGTGACGTAGAAGGTCCACAGCCACCAGCGCGGCAGCGGGGTGTTGAGTTCCTTGATGCCGTCCCATTCGTGGCCGGTTGTGGCGATGCCGGTCAGGCGATCCACCTCGGGTTGGGTGTGCTTGTCGTCAGCCATGGGATCAGTCCTCGTTCAGCGGCATGGAAGCGGCGCGATCGAAGCGCGCCCGATTGCTCGGCCAGAGTGCGTAGACGCACACGCAGGTGAAGATGCCGACGAAGTAGACGAGCCCTACGGACTGGGCGATGCCGGCAAGGTAGGCGTACATGTTGGCCATCATCTCACCTCAGGTTGGCTTTGTTGTCGTAGAGCTTGAAGTCCACCATCGTTCCGAGAACCTGAAGGTAGGCAATCAGGGCATCGGCCTCGGTGACCCGCTTGGGATCGCCCGCAAACGAGCGGATGATGGCCTTGGGGTAGCGCCTCTCGACATCGGCCGCGCCGGGGTCTTCCGGGTTGATCTGGGCGCGCAGGTCGGCCTCCGCGTTGAGGATCATTTCGTCGGTGTAGGGCACGCCGGAGAGCCGGTTGACCTTCATGTCGATGGCGATGTCGTTGTATTTCAGGTCTGTTGTTGCCAGCCAGGGATAGGCGGGCATGATCGACTGGGGCACGACGGCGCGCGGATCGATGAGGTGGCGGAGCTGCCATTCGTCCGAATACTTGCCGCCGACGCGGGCGAGATCGGGACCGGTGCGCTTGGAGCCCCACTGGAACGGCTTGTCATACATGCTTTCCGCCGCCAGCGAGTAGGGTCCGTAGCGCTCGACCTCGTCGCGCAGCGGCCTGATCATCTGGCTGTGGCAGTTGTAGCAGCCTTCGCGCACATAGATCGCGCGCCCGGCCAGTTCGAGGGGCGAGTAGGGGCGAACGCCCTTCACCTTCTCGATCGTGCTTTGCAGGTAGAACAGCGGCGCGATCTCGACGAGCCCGCCGATCGAGATGACGATCAGCACGCCCAGGATCAGGATGATCGAGTTGGTCTCGAAAATCTTGTGCTTGGCCCAGAGCGAGGTCTTGCGCGGAGCCGTTGCGGGAACGTTGGTCATGGGAATGTCCTCGCCAGTCAGCGGGTTGCGGGGAGGGCATCGCCAAGGCCCGCTTCGCGCGCCTCAGGTGCGCCACGCACCGTCATCCAGAGGTTGTAGGCCATGATCAGGGCCCCCGCGAGGAACAGGCCTCCGCCCAGGGCACGGATCACGTAGAAGGG
Organism: Beijerinckiaceae bacterium; assembly: GCA_025459195.1. Taxonomy (GTDB): domain Bacteria; phylum Pseudomonadota; class Alphaproteobacteria; order Rhizobiales; family Beijerinckiaceae; genus Allobosea. Next base: position 21,116 of record JALORF010000005.1, on the reverse strand, counting down.
CTTCATGGCGGCAACGGTCTCGATGAACGAGTATTCGAGGAAGCCAAGCGGGGTGTAGGCGCGCCACATCAGGCCCTGGAGGATGCCGGAGACCCACATCGCCGTGATGTAGAGCACGATGCCAAGGGTCGAGATCCAGAAGTGCCAGTTGACCAGCCGATCAGAGTAGAGCGACTTCTTGTTCCACAGCCATGGCACGAGGCAGTAGATCGCGCCGAAGGAGATGTAGCCGACCCAGCCGAGTGCGCCGGAATGCACATGGCCGATGGTCCAGTCGGTGTAGTGGCTGAGCGAATTCACCGCCTTGATCGACATCAGCGGACCTTCGAAGGTGGACATGCCGTAGAATGCCACCGACACCACCATCATGCGCAGCACGGGGTCGGTGCGCAGCTTGTCCCAGGCGCCCGAGAGCGTCAGCAGGCCGTTGATCATGCCGCCCCAGGAGGGCATCCAGAGCATGATCGAGAAGGTCATGCCGAGGGTCTGCGCCCAGTCGGGCAGGGCCGTGTAGTGCAGGTGGTGCGGGCCCGCCCAGATGTAGAGGAAGATCAGGGCCCAGAAGTGGATGATCGACAGCCGGTAGGAATAGACCGGCCGCTCAGCCCGCTTGGGGATGAAGTAATACATGATGGCCAGGAAGCCGGCGGTCAGGAAGAAGCCCACGGCGTTGTGGCCATACCACCACTGGAACATGGCATCCTGCACGCCCGACCAGACGATGTAGCTCTTGGGCGAGAAGATCGAGACAGGAATGGTGGCGTTGTTGCCCAGGTGCAGCACCGCGATGGTGACGATGAAGCCGAGATAGAACCAGTTCGCCACATAGATGTGCGGCTCCTTGCGCTTCCAGACCGTGGCCAGGAAGACCAGCAGGTAAGCCACCCAGACGACCGTCAGCCACAGGTCGGCATACCATTCCGGTTCGGCGTATTCCTTGCCCTGCGTGATGCCGAGCAGATAGCCGGTGCCGGCGATGACGATGAACAGGTTGTAGCCGAGCACCACGAACCACGGCGAGATGTCGCCAGCCAGCCGGGCTCGGCAGGTCTTCTGGACCACATAGAATGAGGTGCCGATCAGCACATTGCCGCCGAAGGCGAAGATCACCGCCGAGGTGTGCAGCGGGCGCAGCCGGCCGAAACTGATCCAGGGAAGCTCGAAGTTGAACACCGGGAAAGCCAGTTGCAGCGCAATCACAAGGCCGACCGTGAAGCCGGCAATGCCCCAGAACATCGCCGCGATGGTGGCGAACTTGACCGGGCCCATGTTGTAGTTGGGCTTGCCGTCGATCTCCTGGGCAATGGCCACCGGCCCGCGGCTGGTGGCGTTGTCGAAGACCTTGAAGCAGGCCCAGCCGCTGGCGATGGCGAAGACCAGCGCGTGGAAGGCATAGCCCGGATACTCGGTCTTGCCGGCGATGATCAGGGTCAGCAGGGCCAACGCGCCAAACGCGATGCCGGCTCCCAGATCGGTGATCTTCAGTTGTGGTGCGGGAAGTGTGGCTGCCATCTGCCCCTCATGCGTGTTCGCGGACATCTGCTCGGAACGGAGAGGTGTCCTGTCTCGACTAGCCTTGTCGGCTGCGGGCATGGTCCGTGTTGATCCAGGTCAAGCCCGACGGCATGTCAGGCCGCTGAAATCTTGATACAAGGTCGCATCCGGCAGCCACATTCGGAGCATTCCCTAAGGCCTACTACGTGGCAAAGCGCTGTTGCAGCCACGTGTTGATTTGCGCATGATGCCGGCAGTTCAATCGTTTCATGTGAGCTTTCAAAGGTTTGAGATGCATCGCCCGATCGAGGTCGTCAGAAGCAGCGAGGAGCGGTTCTCCAAGATCGTGTCCATGTCGGCCGATGCGATCATCTGCATCGATTCAAGCCAGATCATCACGCTGTTCAACGAAGGGGCGGAGCGGACCTTCGGCTACGGCGCGACAGAGGTGCTTGGCCGGAAGCTCGAGCTGCTGATTCCCTTGCGTTTTCGCGCCAGCCACGGCGCCCATGTCGGGGCGTTCGCCCGCAGCGGCCCTGTCTCGCGCCACATGGCCGACCGGCAGGCGGTGTTTGCATTGCGCAAGAATGGTGAGGAGTTTCCCGCCGATGCCAGCATCAGCAAGATCATGGTCGGCGAGGAGGCGGTCTACACGGTCGTGCTGCGCGATGTCAGCGACCGGGTTCAGCGGGAAACCGAACGCCAGCTCGAGGCCCAGCGGCTGCGGCTTGCCATGGATGCGGGGCGGCTGGGGGCGTTCGAGCATGACCAGCAGACGGACACGGTTCGTCTGCTCGGCCATGCAGCCGCCATTCTTGGACTCCAGGCAGCGGAGATCGACGTCGATGCCTGGTTCGCCCTGATCCATCCCGACGATGCCGGGCGCGTTGCCGACAGCATCCGCCATGCCGCTTCAGGGCAGCACCAGGTCGAGATCGAATACCGCATCCGGCGCAGCGACGGCGCACGCCGCTGGGTCCGGGCCATCGCCTCGCGCGGCAGCCAGAGCGGACCGTGGCCCAATCTGTTCGGCACGATCCAGGACATCACCGAGCAGAAGGCGCTGCAGCAGTTGCTCGAAGAGCGCGTGGCCGAGCGGACGGCGGCGCTCGAAGCGGAGATCGTGCAACGTGAGCAGGCCCAGGGCACGCTGGTCAGAGTGCAGCGCATGGAGGCCTACGGTCAGCTTACCGGTGGAATCGCGCACGACTTCAACAACCTGCTGACCGTGATCGGCGGCAACCTTGAACTGGTCGCCGAGAATGTTACCGATCCGAGGCTGTCGCGGATGCTGAAGCGGGCCACCGATGCGGTCGACATGGGTTCGCGCCTGACACGGCGGCTGCTGAGCTTTGCCCGTCGCAGCCGGCTTGAGCCTGAAGTGCTCAATCTCAACGAGCAGGTGGTGGGCGTGATCGACCTGCTGCGCCGGACCATCGGCGAAAGCATCGCGATTTCCTCGGAACTGGCCCCCGATCTGGGGCCGGTGCGCGCCGATGCCAGCGAGATCGAGAACGCGATTCTCAACCTGGCGATCAACGCGCGTGATGCGATGCCCGGTGGCGGACAACTGGTGATCGAGACGGCCAATGTGCTGATCGACGCCGGCTTCCGCGCCGCGATGCAGATCGATGCGATCGCGCCGGGGCCGTATGTCCGTCTTTCGGTATCCGACACCGGCACCGGCATGTCGCCCGAGGTTCTGGCCCGCGCCTTCGAGCCGTTCTTCACGACCAAGGAGCCGGGGCGCGGCACCGGGCTTGGCCTTGCCAGCATCTATGGTTTCGCCCGCCAGTCCAATGGCGGAGCCACCATCGACAGCGAACTGGGGCGCGGCACGACGATCCACCTTTATCTGCCACAGGTCGGCACCGGTGAGGCAACGGTGGTGCGCAACGATGATGATGGGCCGGTCCAGGCCCCGCAAGGGGTGCGCGTGCTGGTGGTGGAGGACAATCCGGATGTGCGCGAGGTGGCGATCGCACGGCTGCAACGGCTGGGCTACGGCGTGCTGGCCTGCGACAGCGGCCCGGCCGCCATCGCGCTGCTGGAAGGCGGCGAGCACATCGATCTGGTGTTCAGCGACATCATGATGGCGGGCGGGATGTCGGGGCACGACGTCGCGCGCTGGGTCACTGACAATCGCCCGGGCCTGCCGGTGCTGCTGACTTCGGGTTTTGCCGACAAGACGGCGGAAGTGCCGGGCGTGGGCAGCCCGCCGCACAAGGTGCTGCGCAAGCCCTATTCCACAGCCGAACTGGCGCGGGTCGTCGCCGAGGTGCTGGCCTGACGGTGAAGCTGGCAGCAGGGCCAGCCGGGCGGTCAGCCAGCCCGTGCCGTGGGTCGCATCAGGCGGGTTCGACCGGGCAGGACAGCATGTAGCCGACGCCGCGCACGGTCTTGACCAGACGTGGGGCTGCCGGATCCGGCTCGATCTTGCGCCTGAGCCGTGAAACCATCGCATCGATGGAGCGGTCAAACGGGGTCCAGTCATGGCCCTTGAGGACGTCCATGATCGTATCGCGCGAGAGCACGCGCTGGGGCCGCAGCACGAGAGCTTCCAGCAGATTGAATTCCGCCGTGGTCAGATCAAGCACGGTGCTGTCCGGCCCGGTCAGCTCGCGGCTGGCCAGGTCAAGCGTCCAGCCTGCAAAGGTCACGCGGTTGCCCGGCCTCGCCGAAGCCGGGGCGGCGACGGAGGCTGGATGGGCAAGCGCCTCGACAACAGGCGCGGGGCCATTGGGCCGGGCCTGCGCGGGCTGCTGCCGCCTGAGCACGGCGCGGATGCGGGCCACCACCTCGCGCGGATGAAACGGCTTGGTGATGTAGTCGTCGGCTCCCAGTTCGAGCCCGACAACCTTGTCGATCGTGTCGCCCTTGCCGCTGATCATGACAATGGGCATCTCGTGACTGGCCCGGATCTGCCGCGCCAGCATCAGCCCGTTCTCGCCACCCAGCATCAGGTCCAGCGTGACCAGATCGATGCTCCCGCCTGCCAGGACGGCGGCCATGGCCCGGCTGTCGGCTGCTTCCGATACGCGAAAGCCGTCGAGTTCAAGGCAATCACGCAGGAGTTCGCGCACCGCCTCGTCATCATCGACCACTAGGATATGGGGTGATTCCGGCATCAGTCTTCAGACGTCGACAGGGCAGGAGCGGGCATGACTGCGCGGCCCCGGCGCCACGCGATGACGAAGCAGGGGCTCGCCATGCCAATGTTGTTACACACTGTCACATAACTGCACACAATGGTGATCCTTCGTCGCACCCCGGTGGGTTGAACCGTTTAATTTGATCCTCGTCAACCCGACGCACACAAGACGAGGAGACGCGACGATGATCAACATTGCTGCTCACAGCTTCCATGACGCCACCGCCATCAAGCTGCCACAGCCTGCAATGGCGATTGCGCCGATGCTGGCAGCCAAGGGGCTGCACTCGTCGGCGATCCGCAAGGTGGCGTGCAACGAGACCTTGTGGTGCGAAGGGGACGAGCGTTCCCACATCTTCGTTGTGCGGACTGGCGCGGTCTGCCTGTCGCGGACCTTGCCCAATGGCCGTCGCATCGTGCTCGATTTCGCCTATCCGGGCGACATCATCGGGCTTGGTGCCGATACCCAGCCGTGCGATGCGCACACGGTGCAACTGACACGGCTGGAAGCGATCCCTGTGGCAGCGTTCAAGCGCGCCGTGGCCGAAGACCCGGAGTTCGGGCGGCAGGCTTCGATCCAGGTCGCCAATGCCCTGAGCGCGGCCTACCAGCATGTGGTGGTGATTTCCAAGCTGTCGGCCAACGAGCGACTCGCCAGTTTCCTGATGGCCCTGTCGCGCCGCAACGAGGCCCACGGCCTCAGTCCGATGAGCGTGTTGCTGCCGATGAAGCGACTCGACATCGCCGATTTCCTCGGCCTGACGATCGAGACGGTCAGCCGCACCTTCACGCGTTTTCGCGATGCCGGCCTGATTGCGATGGATCAACACAACGTCGTGGTTTTCCGCGATCTTGCCAAGCTCAGGGCACTGGCCGCAGGCGAAGGCGAACATGATTGACGCCATATGCAGGGCGGGTGCCAGCGGCACCGGTTCTCGAACCCGACAGCGGGCGGATGAAGCGATGGACGACGCCAAGCAGTTGTTCCGGATCGTGATCGGAGCCTTCAAAGGTGCCGATCTGGCAGCCTCTGCCACGCGGGATCTGCATGAGGACGGGCTGGCGGACACACAGGTCTGCGTGATCGGTGCGTCGGCTTCGGCTCTGCCTGTTGACCGCGTGCCCTGCGTGGAACAGCGCCAGTTCGCGGGGCAGGTCGTCGAGGTGACAGCCCCCGAACTGTTCGACCGGGTCTGGCAGGAAGCAGCGGCGGCCCCATCCACGGATGCCGGCAAGACGCTGGCACCATGGATGACGCCAGGCCAGTCCAAGGCGGTTCTCGACAGTCTGCGCAGCGGCGCGCTGGTTTTGCTGGTCAGTGCCTCCACCGCCACCGAGCAGGTCCGCGCCTCGCGCATTCAGCTCAATCATCACCCGTCAATGGTGCAGGCCTACAGCTTCATGGCCTGAACGGCCTGGTCTGGCCTTGTCTCCTCCGCCGCTTCGGGAAAGGTCCACGGCTGGCTCCGGGCACGTTCAGACCGGTAGCGGGCGATCTCGGCAGTGTGACGTATGGTCAGGTCGATGTCATCCCAACCGTTCAGCAGTTGCAGGCGGCGCACCGGATCGATTGTGAAGCTGAAGCGCTGTTGCGGCTGGCCGCTGCCGTCCTTGCCCGCCAGTGTGATTGCCATCGCCTCCAGATCGACGGTGAGGTGGCCACCGCCGGCAAGCAGCGCAAGCAAGGTTTCCGCGTCGGCGTCGCTCACCTGGGCTGGAAGGAGCCCGTTCTTGACGGCATTCGAGGCGAAGATGTCGCCGAAGGACGGGGCAATGACGCAGGCAATGCCGTAATCCCACAGCGCATAGACTGCGGCCTCACGGGAGGAACCGGTGCCGAACGTGCGGCGCGCGACCAGAATGCGTGCTCCGGCATGGCGCGGATCATCGAGCGGGAATGCGGCGCGCGGCTCGCCCTGCTCGTCAAAGCGCAGATCATGCAGCAGGACGCCGCCATAGCCATCGGCCCGCGAGCGCTTCATGAAGCGCGCCGGAATCAACTGATCCGTGTCGACATTGGCGAGGCCAAGCGGGCAGGCGGGGGCGGTCAGGCTGGTGAAGGGCTGCATGCTTCAGGCCTCCAGCTGTGGCAAGGTCCGCACATCCGTCAGCCGGCCAGTGACGGCAGCGGCGGCGACCATGGCTGGCGACATCAGATGCGTGCGGGCACCCAGCCCTTGCCGTCCCCTGAAATTGCGGTTGGTGGTCGAGGCGCAGCGCTCGCCCGAGGCGACCAGGTCGCCATTCATGCCCACGCACATCGAGCAGCCGGAATCGGCCCAGGTCAGCCCGGCATCGATGAAAACCCGGTCCAGCCCTTCCGTCTCCGCCTGTCGCTTGACCAGGCTGGAGCCGGGCGAGACCAGCCCTGGAACAAGGGACTTGCGCCCGCGCAGCACCGAAGCCGCCGCGCGCAGGTCCTCAAGGCGGGCATTGGTGCACGAGCCAATGAAGATGCGGTCGACAGCCACGGCCGCCAGCGGCATGCCAGCCGCAAGCCCCATGTAGCCAAGGGCATCGGCAATATAAGCCCGCCTGGCCGGATCGGCCACGATCGCATCGGGGTCGGGAACGCGCCCGGAGATCGGCAGGGCATCCTCCGGGCTGGTGCCCCAGGTCACGGTCGGGGCGACCGCATCGCCATCGATGACGATGTCGCGGTCGAACACGGCGCTTGCGTCACTGGCAAGTGCGCGCCAGCGGCCGATCGCTTCGTCGAGCCCGGCACCGGAAGGCGCGAATGGCCTGCCGGCGAGCCATGCGAAGGTCGTGTCGTCCGGTGCCACCATCGCGCAGCGCGCACCAGCCTCGATCGACATGTTGCACAAGGTCAGTCGGCCCTCCATCGACAGGCTTGATATCGCCGGGCCGGCATATTCGAGCGCATGCCCTTGCGCGCCATTGGTGCCGATGCTGGCGATGACGTGCAGCGCCAGATCCTTGGCGCTGACATGGGCACCGAGTTGCCCCGTCACCGTGATGCGCATGCGCTTGGGCTTCCGCTGCCACAAGGTCTGCGTCATCAGCACATGCGCCACCTCGGATGCGCCAATGCCGAAGGCATAGGCCCCGAAGGCCCCGTGCGTCGAGGTGTGGCTGTCGCCGCAAACGATCAGCAGGCCGGGCAATGTCAGCCCCTGTTCCGGGCCAACGACATGCACGATGCCCTGCGCCGGATCATCCAGCCCGAACAGTCTGAAACCATGCTGCCGGGCATTGCCGGACAGCCGCTCGACCATGCCGGCCACCTCCCTGTCGGCGATCACCGGGCGGCCGCGCGTCGGCACATAGTGGTCGGCGACGCCGAAGGTCAGGGCCGGTTCCGCCAAGGCGGCTCCGCGCTCGTCGAGCTTGCGGAAGGCGTGGTGCGAGCCCTCGTGCACGAAGTGCCGGTCGACCCAGAGCAGCGTTTCGCCATCCTCGCGCACGGCGATGACATGCTCGTCCCAGAGCTTGTCGAACAGGGTGCGGGGCACCGCACTCATGCCGCCTCCACCTCGGCGATCATGTCGGCGATGGTGGCGACGCGACCGACCGGGCGCAAGGCGTTGATCGCGGTCTCGTGGACGGCGGGCGAGAATGCGGCGCAGCCATCCTCAAGCACAATCGTGTCGATCTCGCGCACATGCGCGTCGCGCACCGTGGAGGCGACGCCACCATTGGTGACGATGCCGCAGACCAGAAGGCGCGTGATGCCGAGCTTCCTCACAAGCCACTCGAGTCGTGTCATGTAAAAGGCGGAATAGGCGATCTTTTCCACGGCAGCATCGACTGGCTGCAGCTCATTGACAGTGGCATTGCCCCATGAACCGGGCGCAAAATCGCCTTTGCGCAGGAAAGGTCGCAACTGCCTGAGGTGCGGTGCGATCAGCGGCTCGCCGGCCCGGCCTGGCACCAGCGTGAACTGCGTGGCGAGCACAAGGCCGCCGCGCTTTCTGAGCGCATCGGCAAGCGGCCTGATGCGGGCCGGCAGCGCCGCGATCTCGGGGGCGGACTGGCCGCCGCGCGCATAGGCGCCATCGGGATGAATGAAGTCATTCTGCAAATCGCAGAGCAGCAGGGCCGTGTTGGCGGGGCTGAGAAGTGAGATGCTCATGCCAATTCCTTCGCTGTCATCCCGGCCTTGAGCCGGGATCGCTCGGCATGCAGCCAAACACGTCCAGTGTTGTGGGGTGCAACAGTTGATCCCGGCTCAAGGCCGGGATGACTGCGCGGGTTGAGATGTGTGTTCGTGGTCATCACATCCTCTCCACGATCAAATTCCCGAACCCGTCCACCCGCGCCACCAGGCCAGGATCGATCACGGTGGTGGCATCGGGTTGTTCGAGAATGGCGGGGCCTGCGATCTCGGCACCCACGGGCAGGGCCAGCCGGTCCCAGATCGAGGCCTCGTGCCAGCCGCCATCGAACCAGACCTTGCGGCTGCCGAGCCGTGCTGCCTCGCGTGTTGAATCCGCTGGCGGGGCCAGGGCCTTGAGATCAAAGGCAGGTCTCCTGCCGATGGCAGCGGTGCGCAGGTTGACGATGCGAACCGGAATGCCGGGCAACAGGCGCGAGAAGGCGGCCGCATAGGCGCGCTCGAAGGCTTCGCGGATGATGGCCTGCGAGATGCCCGTTCCGGCTTCGCCAGCGAGGGTCACCGGCAGCGGCACCGCCACCGTATGGGTCTGACCCTGATAGTGCATGTCGAGTTCGTAGGTGATGTCGATCCGCTCCATGCTGAGCCCGGAGGCGGCCACCACCGCGTGAGCCTGTCGGCCTGCCTCGACCATGCGCGCATCGAGCGCACCGGCATCGACGCCATCGAGCATCAGGTTCACGGTCATGACCTGATCGTGGCGGATGTCGGCCATGATGCAGCCCAGCGCCGAGGTGATGCCCGGATAGCGCGGCACGAGGGCGGATCTGAGGCCGACATCGCGGATCAGCGCGCCGACATGCAGCGCACCGCCGCCGCCGAACGGCACCGCGGTGAAGCGTGCCGGATCGTGGCCGCGCTCGATTGACACCAGCCGGATCGCACCGGCCATGCGGGCGTTGGCGACACGGATGACGGCTTCTGCCGCAGCTTCTGCGCCAAGCCCCAGCGGCTCGCCGATGCTCGTGAGGATGGCGGCCCGCGCCGCTTCCACATCGAGCCGGGCGAGTTTGCCGCCAATCGGCTTGTCGGCATTGATCCGGCCCAGCACGATGTTGGCATCGGTGAGGGTGGGGCGGGTGTTGCCCTGCCCGTAGGCGACAGGCCCAGGCCGCGAGCCGGCGCTTTCCGGCCCAACGCCAAGCAGGCCACCGGCATCGACATGGGCAATGGAGCCGCCGCCTGCTCCGATGGTGGTGATCTCGATCATGGGTGTGCGCACCACCATGCCGAAGTCGATGGTTGTCTGGGCTGCGAGCGAAGCCTTGCCGCCTGCCACCAGCGAAACATCGAAGGAGGTGCCCCCCAGATCGGCTGTCACGATGTCGGGATAGCCGGCGGCGGAGGCAATGGCGGCCGCGGCAATCACGCCGGCCGCCGGCCCGGACAGGGCGGTGCGGACCGGGAATTTGCGGGCCGTCGCCGTCGACATCACCCCGCCATTGGACTGGACGATGTGGAACGAGCCGCTGAAAGCCTCAGCCTCAAGGCCTGCCTCCAGCCGCGTCAGGTAGCTGGCGACAACGGGTTGCAGATAGGCATTGAGGGCAGTGGTCGAGGTGCGCTCGAACTCGCGGATTTCGGGCAGGATCTGGGCTGAGTGCGCCACATGCGGATTGGGCCAGATCGCCCTGGCGGCCTCATAGGCGGCGCGTTCGTTGGCAGGGTTGGCGTAGGCGTTGATGAAGACGATGGCCAGCGCTTCCGCTCCTTCAGCAAGCAGGGCGCGGCAGGCAGCCTGGACGGAGGCGCTGTCGATGGCGGTCCGGATGGTGCCGTCGGCAAGGGTGCGCTCGGGCACTTCCAGGCGCATCTCGCGGCTGGCGATCGGCGTGAAGTCACCCCACAGGCCCCAGGTGTTTGGCCGGTCGCGCCGCCGCATTTCCAGTGCATCGCGAAAGCCCGGCGTGGTGATCAGGCCAATTCTCGCACCCTTGCGTTCGAGCAGCGCATTGGTTCCAACCGTGGTGCCATGGATGATGGCACCGAGCTCCGCAATCGGCCCGAGCCGCTTCAGCCCCTCGATGAAGCCAACGGCCTCATCGCCGCGGTTGGAAGGGGCCTTGGCGGTGCGGAATGTGCGCGTGGCTTCGTCAAAGAAGGCGAGGTCGGTGAAGGTGCCGCCAACATCGACGCCGACAAGGGTGCGGTGCGGGCTCATGGCGCGGCCACCCTTGCGCCGGCAGCGCCAGGCGTGACGAGTTGCTGCCGGACATCGCGGGCAATGGCGTCAGGCGAGCGCTTGGCCGGGTCTCCCCAGCCGCCGCCGCCGGGCGTTTCCAGCCTGAGGCGCTGGCCTTGCTTGAGCCGAACGCCGGTGATCTTCGAGGCCATGGGCGCGGTGCGCGGCCCTTCGTCGCTGTCCCAGGTGAAGGTGTTGAGCGCAGCAGGGCCGCCGCCATCGACACCGAAAGGCGCATAGCGTCCGCGTTCGCCCAGCAGCGAGATGTCCGCACCGGCAGGCGACAGGATCTCGATTTCGTAGATCGCGCCGAAGCCGCCGCGATGCTCACCGGCCCCGGCGCTGTCGGGGCGCAAGGCCCATTGCGTGAACATGACCGGGTAGGATGCTTCCATGATCTCGGCAGGCGGAATCGTGGCTGTGGAGATCGGGTTGTTGGCATGGTTGAGGCCATCCGAGAGCGGATTGCCGCCAAGCCCGCCGCCGAAGAACGAGAACATCACCCAGCGCTCGCCGCCGGGTCTGTGGCCGGCGATGGACAGCGCGTTGATGGTGCCGAAGGGCGCGGCCGTGGCGCGGGCGGGGTCTGCCTTGGCCAGCGCGCCAAAGACGACGCCGATCATGCGCAGGATCGTCTCGGTATAGCCGGCCACCGGGCGCGGGGCGCTGACGCCGAGAAAGGTCGTGTTGGGGATGTCGAAGCTGATCGGATTGAGGCAGCCGGCATTGGCCGGAACGGTGGTGAAGACATGCTTCAGCGCCACATAACAGCAGGCGACGGCAGTGGACCGGGCGATGTTGACCGGGCCCCGGCAAGGCGGCGACGAGCGCGAGAAATCCAGCCTCATCGTGTCGCCTGCGATGGTCAGGTCGAGCGCAATGGTCAGGCGCTCGTCGACGATGCCGTCATTGTCGAGATAGTCCTCGAAGCTGTAGCGGCCGTCCGGCAGGGCTGAGATGTTCTGGCGCATCAGGGCGTCGGCGCGGGCGGAGGCGGCATCGAGCGCCGCCGTGACGACGTCGTCGCCATACTCGTCGATCAGGGCGTGGAAGCGCTTTTCGCCGAGGTCGAGCGCGTTGAGCTGGCCATTGAGATCGCCCCAGTTGGAGCGCGGCAGGCGGGTGTTGGCTTGCAGGATATCGACAATATCCTGCTGGAGCACGCCGGCCCTGAAGAGCTTGACGGGCGGGATCAGCACCCCTTCCTGAAAGCACTCGGTCGCTTGCGGATTGTAGCCGCCAGGCACATTTCCGCCGATGTCCAGCCAATGGCCGACCGAAGCCAGCCAGGCGAAAATCCGGCCTTGCCGAATGAGCGGGCGCACCAATCTGAAATCGTTTAGATGGGTGCCGCCGGCATAGGGGTCATTGAAGATGAAGGTATCACCATCTTCGATCCCGGCCCCTTCGGCCACCTTGTCGATCACCGCCTTGACCGCAAAAGCCATGGCACCGACGAAAATCGGCAGGCCCTTGGCTCCCTGCACCAGCGTCGCGCCGGTGGTGGCATGATAAAGCCCATGGCAGGCATCGCGCGCCTCGGCAATGATCGGATTGAAGGCCGAGCGGTAGAGCGTGGCATCCATCTCGTCGGCCACCTGTTCGAGGCGGCCGGCAAGGATGGCGAAGGTGACGGGATCGAGCGCGCTCATTGGCCATCGCCCTCATAGGATTTGCCGAGTGCCAGCATCCCGGCAGTGCCGATCACCTCGTTGAGACTGCCGAAATCGAACATCTGGTTGCGGAAAGCCGCGCTGGTGCCGTCGCGCACCAATGTCGCGTAGAACGCCTGCGCCGTGCGGGCGATGGCGCGCACGATGCCGCCGGGAAAGATCACCAGCGAGAAGCCGATCGCCTGCAATTCGGCGCTGGTGAGGATCGGCGTCTTGCCTCCCTCGACCATGTTGGCCATCAGCGGCAGGCGTTGGCCCAATGCCGCCACGACCTTGCCCAGTTCCTCCGCAGAGCCGGGGGCCTCGACGAACAGGACATCCGCGCCAGCCTCGGCATAGAGCGCGGCCCGGTCAATGGCGGCGCTGAAACCCTCGACGGCAATGGCGTCGGTGCGGGCGATGATCAGTGTGTCGGCGCTCTGGCGCGCATCGGCGGCAGCGCGCACCTTGCCGGCCATTTCAGAAGCGCTGACGAGCCGCTTTTCGGCCAGATGGCCGCAGCGCTTGGGATAGCTCTGATCCTCGATCTGCAAGGCGTTGGCACCGGCCCGTTCGAACAGGCGCACAGTGCGCTGCATGTTGAGGGCGTTGCCATAGCCATTGTCGGCATCAACGATCAGCGGTGTCGCCACCCGGTCTCGGATCAGGGTGATGGTCTCGGCGACTTCGCTCATGGTCACGAGGCCGATGTCCGGCCGCCCGAGGCGTGTGTAGGCGAGGGCAGCACCGGAGAGATACAGCGCTTCGGCGCCGGCATCGCTGGCCAGCGCTGCGGTGAGCGGATCAAAGATGCCCGGCGCCAGGAGGATGGGCGGGCCGGCGAGGCGCTGTTTCAGAGTTGGTGCCATCGCCATCCGCTCACATTCCCAGATAGGTTGTCATCAGCCTCGGATCGCGCTGGAGCGTGGCAGCGTCACCAGCCATCACGACCGCGCCGTTTTCCAGCACATAGGCACGCGCCGCCAGTTCGAGGGACTGCACGACGTTCTGTTCCACAAGCATGACAGCCAGCCCTTCCGCCGCGATGCGCGCGATCAGCGCGAACATCTCCTCCACCAGCAAGGGCGAGAGGCCGAGCGAGGGCTCGTCCATGATGATCAGGCGCGGCTCGGCCATCAGGCCCCGGCCAATGGCGAGCATCTGCTGCTCGCCGCCCGACAAGGTGCCGGCGAACTGACCGGAGCGTTCCTTCAAGCGCGGGAAAATGCCGAAAACCCGTTCCAGATTGCCGGCCCGGTTGGCTCGGGCGCGGCGATAGGAGCCGAGTTCGAGGTTCTCGCGCACGCTCATGTTGGGGAAGATCTTGCGGCCTTCCGGCACGTGGATCAGTCCGGCAGCCATGATGTCGGGCGCGGATCGGCCAAGAATTGACTGGCCGTCAAGACGGATGTCGCCGCTGCTGGCGCGGATCAGGCCGGAGATGGCACGGTTCAACGTGGTCTTGCCGACGCCATTGGCTCCGAGCACGGCCACGATCTCGCCGGCACCGACCGAGAGCGAGACCCCGCGCAGGATCGGCACGCCGCCATAGCCTGCGACCAGATCGCTGATCTCAAGCATGGGGCGCTCCCGGAGCCTGACCGCGTGCCTGTGACTGGCGCAGGTCTTCGGCCTGGCGCACATCTTCTGCCTGGCGCACGTCCTGAGCCTGCATCCTGGCTGCTGCGCCGTGGCCGAGATAGGCCTCGATCACGGCTGGATCGCGCGAGACCGTGCCGGGCGGGCCGGCGGCGATGATCCGGCCCTGTGCCAGCACATGCACCGTGTCGCACAGGCTCATCACCGCCTGCATGACATGCTCGACGATGAGGATGGTGACGCCGCTGCTGCGGATGGCCTGCACGACCGGCATCATGTCGCGGATTTCCGATGGATTGAGCCCGGCCAGAACCTCATCAAGCAGGAGCAGGCGAGGGGCGGTGGCAAGGGCGCGGGCGAGTTCGAGCCGCTTGCGGCCGGCCACGGTGAGCTGGCCCGCCGACTGGTCGAGCAGCGGCCCGAGGCCGACCTGATGGCCGACGGCATCGGCCTGTTCGAGCGCCGCATGGCGGGCCTTGTGGCGCAGGAAGGCCCCGACCGCGATGTTCTCGCGCACGCTCAGGCCGGCAAAGGGCTGCACGATCTGGAAAGTGCGGGCGATGCCCCCGACCGCGCGCACATGGGCGGGCAGGCCGGTGATGTCGCGGCCTTCGAACAGGACAGTGCCGGCGCTGGCCGCCTCGAAGCCGGCGATGACCGTGAACAACGTGGTCTTTCCGGCCCCGTTCGGCCCGATCAGCCCTGTGATCGAGCCCTTCACCACGTCAAGCGAGGCATTGTCCACAGCCGTCAGGCCGCCGAAGCGCTTGGTCACGCCCTGGACGCTGAGCAGTGCGCTCATGGCCTTGCCCCCTTCAACCTGCCGAGCCAGCCTTGCGCCAGGCCCAGCACCCCACGCGGCGCATAGGCAACGCACAGGATGAGAAGCACGCCGAACACCACGAGGTCCACGCCCGGAATGGCGCCGCCGGTGAGGTTGGCGAAGGCGGTCTTGGTGACCTCGCCAAGGCCGAGCAGCACCACCGCGCCGACAAGCGGGCCGAACACGGTGCCCACGCCGCCGATGATCGGAGCCAGCAGGGCTTCGACTGAAATCCATGGCCCATATGCCAGATTGGCGTCGAGATAGAGGAATTTCTGGGTGTAAAGGCAGCCCGCGCTGGCGGTGATCGCGCCTGACAGCGTGATCGCCTTGAGCTTGACGGCAAGGGCATCGACACCCAGCGCCCGTGCCGCCTCCTCATTCTCCCGCACGGCGACCAGTTGCGCGCCGAAGCGCGAGCGGGACATGGCGAGGGTCAGCACGAGGGTTGCCGCCACAAAGGACAGGGCCATCCAGTAGGACAGCCGCTTGTCAGCAAACTGCATGTGCTCGGGGCCGATGCGCAGCGGCACCAGCACGCCAGCCGCCCCGCCGGTGAAGCCCCAGGCATTGGCGCTGATGCGGAACACCTCGGCGAAGGCCAGCGTCACCAATGCGAAATACGAGCCCCGCAGCCGCGCCCGGAAGCTGAGGTGGCCGATGGCAAAGCCCACCGCCGCTCCAAGGGCCATGGCCAGCGGCAGCGCCAGCCAGGGGTTGATGCCGAACCGCACCTGCAGCAGGGCCATGGCATAGGCCCCGGTGCCGAAGAACACGGCGTGGCCAAAGGAGAACTGGCCGCCATACCCGCCAAGGATGTTCCAGCCCTGCGCTGCCAGCGTGATGATCATGGCAAAGCTGAGGAAGTTCAGCACCGTGTTCGAGGTCAGCCCGAGCGGCAGCAGGGCAAGGCCGAGCACGACCAGCGCGATGGGCATGTAAGGAGCCCGGTTCATGCCCGCGCTCCGAACAGGCCCGTGGGGCGGAACAGCAGGACCAGGATGAAGATCAGGAAAATCCCGATCTGGCCGAGGCTTTCGCCGAAATACAGGCCCGAAAGGCTTTCGACCACGCCGATGATCAGGCCGCCGATCAGCGCGCCGGCAATCGACCCCATGCCGCCGAGCACGACGATGGTGAAGGCCACCAGCACAAAGGCATTGCCGACGCGCGGATTGACCAGAAATGTCGGCATCAGCAGGCAGGCGGCAATGGCCAAGCAGGCCGCACCAAGCCCGAAGGTTACCGCATAGATGTGGTCGACATTGATGCCGGAAAGGGCCGCCCCGGTCTTTTCCTTCGACACGGCGCGGATCGCCTTGCCGGTGTCGGTGCGCGCCAGCAGCAGCCAGAGCAGCAATGCCACGACGAAAGAGGCGACGAAAGCCACCAGCTTGGGCACGGACAGGAAGAGGTTGCCGATTTCGATCACCGAGAAGCCATAAGGCACGTCGATGGACCGCGTGTCGGAGCGGAAGCCGGCAAGCAGGGCATTCTCGATGATGATCGACAGGCCGAGCGTGACCAAAAGGATGTTGCTGTCATTGCCATGGCTGGCCGGGTTGATGACAAGGCGCTGCACGCCATAGCCGAGCGCGAAGAACAGCGGCGTCAGGATGAACACCGCGATGTAAGGGTCGAGCCCGAACACGGTGTGGGCGATCAGCACGGCGAACATGGCTGCCGTGAGCGTCGCGCCATGGGCAAAGTTGATGATGTGCAGCACGCCGTAGACCAGTGTCAGGCCCAGCGAGATCAACGCATAGACGGCCCCGGTCATCAGGCCGTTGGCGAGCGCAGACAGGAAGATGTCGAGCTTGAGCATTGTTTCGTTTCACAGCACGCGCCGGGTCATGGCCGGACGGGGCCCGGCCATTCACATTCATCTTTGCGCTCTTGCGTGTCATGGTCGGGCGAGGCCCGACCATGACAGGCTCAGGGTCTCACACCGCCGGGAAGACGGGTTTGGCGTCGGCGAATTCGGCGGGGAAGATCACCTTGATGTCGCCATTCTGGACCTGGGTGTTGACCGGGCCGGCGCCCATGTTCTGGCCGTTGACGAACTTCGTGGGACCATACGGCATGATGTGATCGGAGAAGGTCGAGGCAGCGAGCGCCTCGGTGATCTTGCCGCGATCAGCCGAGCCGGCACGCTCGATGGCATCGGCCAGCAACCGCACGCACGAGTAGTTCAGCGGGGTGTTGTAGAGCCAGAAGCGGCCGCCCTGTTCGGCCAGCGCCTTGACTTGCGCGGTCTTCGGCTTGCGCGGATCGGCCCAGTGGTTGCAGTCCATCACGAGATTGGCCGCGTCCGGGAACTCCTTGACGAAACGGAAGTTCGAGGCTGCACCATTGAGGATCGCATAGATGCCCTTGGGCCGGATGCGCTGCTGCTGCATGGTGCGCGAGAGCAGCACGAACTCCGCATAGTAGCTCGACGGGATCACAAGGTCGGGGTTGAGGGCGCGGATGCGCAGGGCCACGTTCGACATGTCGCGCGAGGGTGTCGGGTGGGCGATGGTTTCGAGGATCTCGAAGCCGCGCGGCGGCAACTGGGTCTGGAGCAGCTTGGCCATGCCGGAGCCGAACAGACCATCCTCATGCACGATGACGACCGTTTTGGCAGCCTTGCCGGCGGCATCGTTGAGCTTGACGAGATTCTCGATGGCGGTCGAGGTGACATTGCCGAAGCCGGGGCCGAAGCGGAAGGTGTTCTTCAGACCGCGCCCGACGATCTGGTCCGAGACGCCGACATCGCAGATGTAGGGTATGTCATAGCGCGAGGCGGCCTGGCTCGAAGCCAGCACGATCGGCGAGGCAAAGCCACCGACGATGGCGGCCACGCCTTCGCCCTGCATGCGCTCCACCTCGGCGGTGCCCCCTTCCGGGTTCGAGCGCGCATCGCCGAACACCATCTGCAGGCGCGCGCCACCCATCGACTTGATGCCGCCGGCGGCGTTGATCTCGTTCAGCGCGATCTCGGCACCGAGGCGGCCATACTCGCCATCCTGCGCCAGAGCGCCGGTGACGGGCTGGAGAATGCCGATCTTGATGGCCGGTGCCTGCGCCCGGACAAGGCCGGGGGCTGCAATCAGGGCGCCGGTTGCGGCGGCACCTTGCAGGATGGTGCGGCGGTTGAGGCTGGTCATGCTCGTCTCCTTGCTGATGAATGGCCTGCGCGATCCGTATGGGGTGCAGGGTGTCGGTGGGATGGTGGGTTAGGCGTCGTCTCGGGTGCAACGCGCGTGGAGGGCCGCCAGTGGCGGTTGGCACCATCGCCGCTGCGCAGCATCTCCATATGGAAGCTGTGCATGTCGGGCCGGTAGAGCGCCGACAGATGCTCGATGCCGCGGCCGTCCGCGCCCTTGACGACGCGGGTCAGCGCGATCAGCGGCGAGCCGATTTCGACACCGAGGGCCGCTGCCGTCTCCGGCCCGGCCAGCGTGGCAGACAGGGTCTGGTCGGCCTTGTCCGCGACGATGCCGGACCTCTCCAGCAATTCGAGAAGCGGGCGGCTCGACAGGTCGTCGGCGCTGTAGGTCGAGCCGATCCGCTCCGGCACATGGGTCGACAAGTGTGAGAACGGCACGCCATCGAGACTGCGCACGCGCACCGACCACTGGGTGCGCTCGCCGGGGGCAAGGCCGAGAGCCTCCGCGATGGCTGGCGGCGGCGTGATGTAGTCGAAAGACAGAAGCCGGACCCCGGTGGCACGGCCCATGGCCTTGAGATGCGTCAGCATGTTCGACAGGTCGGCGACCAGCGGCGCATGGCTCCGCGCCGCATTGACAAAGGTGCCCGCGCCCGGCTGCCGCGTGATCAAGCCGTCGCGTGACAGCCCGTCCAGCGCGCGTCTGACGGTGACGCGCGAAAGGGCATGGGTTGCCGCCAGGCTCGGTTCGCTCGGCAGGCGTTCTCCGCTGCGGAGCGAGCCGCTCACGATCCGCTCCTTGAGGAGCAGATAGAGCCGGTGGGTCTTCGATGTCTCGATCGCATCCACGTGCTGAAAAGGCTCCTGCGCGCCTTGCCTGAATGTATTACATCTAGCACAAATGAGCGGCGTCAAGGGCGATGGGTGAGAAAATGGCGGCAGCGGTTGCATTGTCCAGTGGTGTCTCCTTCGACGCGGCCTGTGATGTGCTGGTGATCGGCGCTGGTGCAGCAGGCCTCATCGCGGCGCTCAGGGCCGCGGAGGCCGGTGCCGATGTGCTTGTTCTTGAGCGCGATGCGGTGCCGCGCGGCTCGACTGCACTGTCGGCGGGGCTGGTGCCGGCGGCCCAGACGCGTTTTCAGCGCGAAGCCGGCATCGCCGACAGCAAGGCGGATTTTGCCGCCGACATCATGGCCAAGAGCCATGGCGAGGCAGACAGGGCGACGGTTGATCGTGTGGTCGATGTTGCGGGAACGGCGCTGGAATGGCTGGCCGACAACCATGGGCTAGGCTTCTCCGTGATCGACAACTTCACCTATCCGGGCCATTCCGCCCGGCGCATGCACGGGTTGCCCAGCCGCTCCGGCGCCGAGTTGATGGACCGGCTCAGGGTGGCCGTGGAAACTGCGGGCATCGTCATCGTCAACCATGCCACGGCGACGACGCTCTACAAGGATGATTCCGGGCGCATCGCCGGGGTCGGTGTGCTGCGGCCGGATGGCGGCAGCGACCGGATCGGCTGCAAGGCACTGGTGCTGGCCTGCAACGGTTATGGTGGCAACCGGGCCCTTGTCGCGGCCGAAATCCCCGAGATGGCTGGCGCGCTGTATTTCGGCCATCCCGGCAATCAGGGGGATGCGGTGCTGTGGGGGCGGGCGCTGGGCGCTGCCAGCCGCCACCTGTCCGGCCATCAGGGGCATGGCTCGGTGGCGCACCCCCATGGCATCCTGATCACCTGGGCGACGATCACCGAGGGCGGCTTTCAGGTGAACCTCGACGGCAACCGTTTTGCCAATGAGGCGCTGGGCTATTCGGAAAGCGCCGCCACCGTGATCGCGCAGCGCGAGGCTCTGGCCTGGACCGTGTTCGATGCCCGCATCGCCGCCATTGCCCGCCAGTTCGAGGACTTCCGGCAGGCCGAGGCTGCCGGTGCCGTGCTGGTCGCGGACAGCCTCGGCGAGCTTTCTGCCCGCATGCGGCTGCCAGCCGGAGCGCTGGAGGAGACTGCTGCCGGGGTGGCTCAGTTCAAGCGCGATGGCGCAACCGACGCGTTCGGGCGGAACTGGGCCGGCAGCGCGCCGCTTGCTGCCCCATTCGCGGCGGTCAAGGTCACGGGCGCGTTGTTCCATACGCAAGGCGGGCTGGTCGTGGATGGCGCGGCACGCGTGCTGTCAGATGACGGCGCGCCGCTGCCCAACCTGCTGGCGGCCGGCGGCGCGGCCTGCGGCGTGTCGGGCGCGCAGGCCTCCGGCTATCTGTCGGGCAATGGGCTGCTCACCGCCGTGGCGCTCGGCTTCATTGCCGGAGCGACCAGCGCGGAAGTGGCGTTGCGGCCAGGAGCCTGAAGCTCTGGTTTGCCGGTCAGGTCAAGGCCGCGAGCGTGGCCAGGGTGCCGTGGCGATAGAGCGACGCCAGCGGTTGCCTGATGGCTGTGGCCAGACGCGGATCCTGCCCGACCTCGCCAAAGCAATCGCGGATGGCGAGCATGCCATCGGTCAGCCGCGCAGAGAGCGCGGCGGCTTCTGCGTCGTTGCCCACACGCGCCACACCATCAGCGCCGGCTGACCGGCTGGCTTCGGCAAAGCGGGCAGAGAGCGGGTCATTGACGGGAAGGGCGCTGCCATTCTCGCCGGTGCCGGTCATGAAGCGGCAGAATCCGGCCAGCGCCACGCCGATGCGCGAGATCGGCTGGCCGGTTTCGAGTCGCTCGCGCGCGGTGTTCAGCAGGCGTTGCGGGATCTTTTGCGAGCCATCCATGGCGATCTGGGCGGTGCGGTGCCTGAGCGCCGTGTTGTGATAGCGCGCGATCAGCGCCGCCTTGTAGGCGTCGATCTGGGCGGGTGTGAAGCCCGGCACCGTTGGGCCGAGTTCATGGTCCATCAGCCCGCGCACGAGGCGGTGGCAGTCGGGCACGCGGATCACATCG
>JALORF010000224.1 GCA_025459195.1 Beijerinckiaceae bacterium | reverse complement strand
CTGCTTGTCGAGCCTGACCAGCATCGGCATGTCAGTGTACTGGCGCACATAGTCCTGGAAATACGGGACCTTCCGGTCGACGTGATATTCCTTCAGGATTACGTGGCCCATGGCCATGGCGAGCGCCGAGTCCGTGCCCTGCTTCACCGAAAGCCAGATGTCGCCGAACTTGGCGGCTTCCGAGTAGTCGGGCGTGATCACGGCGCTCTTGGCCCCGCGATAGCGCGCTTCGGTGTAGAAGTGCGCGTCCGGTGTGCGGGTCTGGGGCACGTTCGAGCCCCACAGGATCAGGAAACCGGCATTGTACCAGTCGGCAGATTCAGGCACGTCCGTCTGCTCGCCCCAGGTCTGCGGCGAGGCGGGCGGCAGGTCGCAATACCAGTCATAGAACGACATGCAGACGCCGCCGAGCAGGCTCAGATAACGCGAGCCCGCAGCGTAGCTCACCATCGACATCGCCGGAATTGGCGAGAAGCCGAAGATGCGGTCAGGCCCGTAGGTCTTGGCGGTGTAGGCATTGGCCGAGGCGATGATCTCGGTGATCTCGTCCCACTTGGCGCGCACGAAGCCGCCATGGCCGCGCACCTTGGTGTAGTCATCGCGCTTGGCCGGGTTCTCGACGATGGATGTCCAGGCCGCGACAGGCGAGAGCGATTTGCGGGCCTCGCGCCAGTGCTTGAGCAGTCGCGAGCGGATCAGCGGATACTTCACCCGGTTGCCCGAGTAGAGATACCAGCTATACGACGCGCCCCGCGAGCAGCCCCGCGGCTCATGGTTCGGCAGGTCGGGCCGGGTGCGCGGATAGTCTGTCTGCTGGGTTTCCCAGGTGACGATCCCGCCCTTGACGTAGATCTTCCAGGAGCACGAGCCGGTGCAGTTCGCGCCATGGGTGGAGCGCACGATCTTGTCGTGCTGCCAGCGCTTGCGGTAGCCGTCCTCCCAGCGGCGGTCCTCCGCCGTGGTGATGCCGTGACCGTTGGAGAAGGGCTCGGAGACCTTGTTGAAGAAGGTCAGGCGGTCAAGAAAGTGGCTCATGATGTGCTCCAATCAACGGATATCGGGCAAGGGAGAACGACGAAGGCAGCCAAGCGCGCGGCAGGCGACGACGGCCGCCAGGCACCAGAACGAAAGCCTGAGCAGCATGGCGAGGACGGTCCGGATCTCGAACGGTCCGCCGGCTGCGATATGCAAGGCAAAGAGCGCGGCAACGAGGACCAGCGCTGCCGCAAGGGCCGTGGCCAGAAGGGCCCCGCTGCGACGCCAGCGGATCAACTGGATGCCGGACAGCACGTAGACGAAGCCCGACAGGAAGTTGAACCAGACAACGGCCGGAACGATCCTGCCGGCGTCAGCGCGGACGGCTTCGGCGCCGAACAGGACCTGACCCCCGGAGTAGATCGAGAGCAGGCCGAAGATGACCGCGCCGGCACCCAGCGGCACACGCCAGCGCGGAAGGACTGCTGTGCCAGTCCGGACATCCGACATCACGCAGCTCCCTGTGCCAGGGGCGGCTTGGACGAAGTCTTGCCGCGCTCGATGTCGTGGAGCAGCCCGCCGGGCCTGGTGTAGAACCACCAGGTCACGCCAAGGCAGATCACGTAGAAGCCAAGGAAGGCGTAAAGTGCGGCTTCCGCCCCGCCGGTGGCGGCGATCGAGGTGCCGAAGCTCTTGGGGATGAAGAACGCCCCGTAAGCTGCCACCGCCGAGGTGAAGCCGATGATGGCAGCGCTTTCCTTGTCGGATTGCTTGACCAGGTCCTGGCCCTTGAGGCCCGGCTCGAGCCTGGCCACTTCCTTCCTCATGATCGCAGGGATCATCTGGAAGGTGGAGGCGTTGCCGATGCCTGTCATGGCGAACAGGAAGATGAAGCTGGCGAAGAACACCGGGAAGGAACTGGGATCACCCTTCATGCCGATGGCATAGAGGATGCCGACCACGCCGAGGCTCATGGCGATGAAGGCCCAGAAGGTGATCCGACCACCGCCGATCCGGTCGCAGGGCTTGCCGGCGATGACGCGCGACAGCGCGCCGACCAGCGGCCCCAGGAAGGCGTATTGCAGCGCGTTCACCTCCGGATAGAGGATCTTCGAGAGCAGCGGGAACGCCGCCGAGAAGCCGATGAACGAGCCGAACGTGCCGGTGTAGAGCCAGCACATGATCCAGTTATGGGTGCGCCGGAAGATCACGGCCTGATCGGCGAAGCTCGCCTTCATGGTCGCGATGTCATTCATGCCGAACCAGGCGGCGAAGGCCGAGGCGACAATGAAGGGCACGAAGACGAAGCCGGCATTCTGCAGCCAGAGCGTCGATGTGACCTTGCCGACGGTCGCCGTCTGCGGATCGCCGCCAAGCGCGCCGAAGACACCGGCGGTGATGGCAAGCGGCACCACGAACTGAACCACACTGACGCCCAGATTGCCCATGCCGGCATTGATGGCGAGCGCGTTGCCCTTCTCCGCCTTGGGGAAGAAGAAGGAGATGTTGGCCATCGAGGAGGCGAAGTTGCCGCCGCCGAAGCCGCAGAGCAGGGCCAGTCCGAGGAAGATCCAGTACGGCGTGGCCGGGTTCTGCACGGCAAAGCCCATGCCCAGCGCCGGGATCAGCAGCGACCAGGTGGCCAGCGTCGTCCACAGCCGCCCACCGAACATGGCCGGCATGAAGCTGTAGAAGATGCGCAACGTGGCGCCCGACAGGCCCGGCAGCGAGGCCAGCCAGAACAGTTGCTCGGTCGTGAAGGCAAAGCCCACCGATGGCAGCTTGGCGACAACCACCGACCAGACCATCCAGACCGCGAACGAGAGCAGCAGGCAGGGCACCGAAATCCACAGATTGCGGCGCGCGATGGCGCGGCCCCCGCCATCCCAGAAGGTCTTGTCCTCTGGCCGCCAGTCGGCGATTGCGCCCTTGGCGGCCAGCGCGCCTTGCTGCGCCTTGCCGTGAACCGGCTCCATCTCGGGCAGTTCCGGCAGTTCGGTGATGAGCTTGCCCTGTTCGGCGCCCTTGGTCTCCATGTTGCGGATGGCGATGTGCATCCAGATGGTCGAGACAGCCACGATCACGAACAGCAGCCAGAAGCAGCTCTGCCAGACACCTGTCAGGTCATTGAGCATGCCGAAGGCGATGGGCAGGACAAAGCCGCCAAGACCGCCGACAAGGCCGACCACGCCGCCAACCGCGCCGAGCGGCCTTGCCGAGGCTCATGAAGAAGCCAAGCACGAAGGCCACCACGATGAAGCCGAGGAGGCCCATGCGCGTCGTGAATTCAACGGGCCCGCGGATGCCCTGGATCACGTAGGACGTCGGCGGATAGGACAGGATGAAGGTGCAGACCACCGACACCCCGAAGGTCCAGTACATGATGGTGCGTGCGCCATACTTGTCGGACAGGTGCCCGCCATAGGCCCGGAAGATCGAGGCCGGGATCGAGTAGGCTGCGCCGATCATGCCGGCAGTGGCGATGTCGAGATTGTAGACGCCCATCAGGTAGCGTGGCAGCCACAGCGCCAGCGCCACGAAGGCCCCGAAGACGAAGAAATAGTAGAGCGAGAAGCGCCAGACCTGGATGTTCTTCAGCGGCTCCATCATCGCCGACAGCGGCTCGGGCTTGGCTCCCGTGGCGCGGCGCTTGGCCAGGTCCGGATCATCCTTGGTCATCAGGAAGAAGATGACAGCCGTGGCGGCCAGAACCGCAGCCCAGACCAGCGCCACCGTCTTCCAGCCATAGGCCACCATGATGACCGGAGCCACGAACTTGGTGACGGCGGCACCCACGTTGCCCGCGCCGAAGATGCCGAGCGCGGTGCCCTGCTTCTCCTTCGGAAACCACTTGGAGACATAGGCCACGCCGACCGAGAACGAGCCGCCGGCAATGCCGACACCAAGCGCCGCGATCAGGAAGGTGGTGTAGTCGTAGGCGTAGGTGAGGAAGAAGGTCATCACCGCCGCCGACAGCATGGTGAAGGTGTAAACCACCCGCCCGCCATGCTGGTCGGCCCAGATGCCGAGGATCAGGCGGATCAGCGAGCCGGTCAGGATCGGCGTGCCGACCAGAAGGCCGAACTGCGTGTCGGTGAGGCCCAGGTCCTTCTTGATCTGGATGCCGATGATCGCGAAAATTGTCCAAACGGCGAAACACACCGTGAAAGCAAAGGTCGAGAGCCAGAGAGCCCGCCCCTGGTCGCCCTTGTCGAAGCCGCTCGCGGCCGATGATGCTGCTGTGACTGCCATGCCAGCCCCCAAAACTCTGGATGCCCTTCATCCGGATGGGGGTTCACTGGCGTTGTGAATTCGTAGTTCGCCTGATCCAGATCAAGGATTCGAGCTGTTTTGAGAGATTCAAGACTGGACCGGAGATTGGTCAGCGCAGTCGACGGACATGATCAAATCTAAACCGTTGGGCATCGATTTAGTTTTTGACAAAAATCAAGGATTGGCTTGACCGCGTGTCGTATCACAATCCGCCAGGAGGCCCGGATGCGCACCGACGATCTTGATGAGATGAAGCGTCTGCCGCTGTTCAGCGGGGTCAATCCGGCCCTGGTGGAGAGCATGCTGAAATCCGCCTACCTGCAGCGCTTTCCGGCCCATGTCGAACTGGTCAGGGAAGGGGAACCGGCGGACTTCCTGCATGTGATCGTCGACGGCCATGTCGAGGTCTACTCGGCTTATCGCGAGCGTGAAACCACCGTCGCGGTGCTCGTCCCCGGTCACAGTTTCATCGTTGCTGCCGTGATCCTTGACCGCGTCTACCTCAAGTCTGCGCGCGCGCTCACCCCGGCGAAGGTTCTGTTGATTCCGGCGGAAGCCGTGCGCGAGGCCTTCGCCAGGGATGGTGCCTTCGCGCGTTCGATGGCCATCGAACTGGCGACGGCCTATCGCGGCGTTGTCAAGGAA
>JALORF010000004.1 GCA_025459195.1 Beijerinckiaceae bacterium | reverse complement strand
GGCAAACCATGGGCGGTTCAAATTGTCCAATCGCGCGGGCAGTGCGAGGGGGGTTTGGTCGGCTTGCGCCGCGGTGGACCGTTTGGCCCATAGCGGTGATGGTCGCTGGATCTGGCTCTAACGTGATCAAGCATTGCATCCAGTCCAGCTCCAACAGCATGCACATCGACAATCTCGAGCTTGAAAGTGTTCAGCTTGCGTGGGCTTTTCATCATCAGCGGTGACAGTTGGAAAAGACGCAGGTTCGTGAGAATGATCATTCTCAATTTTTGCTGCGAGAGATATTCAAGGAGTGAAGTATCATTTTTTTCGCCTCACCCCCGCCGAAAAGTCCGCGCCCTCCGGCAACGCCCGCGCGATCTGGCTGATCGCGGCGCGGCTCTTGAGTTCTTCCAGCGGCACATCCGTCCCCAGCGCGCCGATCTCGTAGGCGTAGTCGGGCGCGCGGCCGGCGACCAGAATGCGCCAGTCGGGCTTGAGATCCGGCCAGAGCTGGCGCGCCAGCCGGAAGGCGACGGTGCTGCAATTGGCTCCAAGCGTGTCATACCAGCGCGGTGTGGCCGCCAGCGCACCCAACTCGGCGGCATAGGCGAGAAGCAATGCGCGGGCTTTCTCGCGGGACACGGTGAGGCGGTAAAGCCGCACATCCTCGCGCCAGATATTCGTGCGTAATTGCACGATGTCGCGCTCGTCGGCGGCGATGATGGCAAGTTCGTATTGCTTGAACAAGCCCGCCAACGGCGAATAGGCCTCGCCCTCCTCGCGCCTGATCTCGATCGAGAAGGTCAGCGGTGCTGCATCATCGAAGGTGATCGACACCAGAAGATGCGCGATCAGCGGCCCGGTCCAGTAGGAGAAAAACAGGTCGACGCCGGAGACTTTGCTCAGGTCATAGGTCCGCGTCTCCCAGCGCTCCTCCGCGATTTCCTCCCCTGAACTGCCCGGCACGGGGTTGGCGGCGGCGCGCCACCTGAAATTGCGCACATTGTGGATGGTGAAGCGGTCGCCATCGATGCTGGTCGACGGCAGGCGGGCGAGCGGCGCTGCCCAGATGCGGTCCGCGCGTGGCACCACGCTGCCCCACCACAGGAAGAACGCACCAAAGGTGACAGCCAGCAGCCCCAGCGCAGGCCAGGCGGCATTCAGCGGCGGCGCCATGCGCCACAGCATCACCGTGCCGGCGAGCGCAGCCGTGCCAAGCAGCAGCAGGAAGGGCAGCGGCCAGGCTGCGCGGAACCAGATCGCCAGCCCACCGAACACGGTGAGCCCGAGGATGACCAGGGTCAGCACCAGCAGCACGAGACGCGTCAGGACACGCGCTGCGCGGCTCACCGTCGACGTCAGGCCGCGAGGCTGTTGGTCGGTGCGGCTGCCTTCACCGCATCATCGACATGCGCCTCGAAGCGCTTGAAGTTGTCGCGGAACATCGTGACCAGCCGCTTCGCCGTCTCGGAGAACTCGGCCTTGTCCTGCCAGGTTTTCACCGGATAGAGGATGTGCGGCTCGACGCCGGGCACCGATGTCGGAACGGCGAAGCCGAAATAGGGGTCCCGCCGGAAATCAGCGCGTGACAGCGTGCCTTCCAGTGCTGCGGCCAACAGCCGGCGCGTCACGCGGATCGGCATGCGCCGGCCGGTGCCGAACTTGCCCCCCGTCCAGCCGGTGTTAACCAGCCAGCAGTCGACATGGTGCCGGTCGATCAGGTCGCGCAGAAGGTTGCCGTAGACCGACGGGTGGCGCGGCATGAACGGCGCACCGAAGCAGGTCGAGAAGGTCGCTTCGGGGTCTTTCACGCCCTTTTCGGTGCCAGCCACCTTGGCGGTGTAGCCTGACAGGAAGTGATACATCGCTTCCGCGCCGGTCAGCTTGGCAATCGGCGGCAGCACGCCGAAGGCATCGCAGGTCAGCATCACGATGTTCTTGGGGTGCCCGGCGCGCCCCGTCTCGCTGGCATTGGGGATGAAATCGAGTGGATAGGCGCAGCGCGTGTTCTCGGTGCGCGAGGCATCGTCGAAATCGGGCCGGCGTGTCAGCGGGTCGATCACGACGTTCTCCAGCACCGTGCCGAACCGTTCGGTGGTGGCATAGATCTCGGGCTCTGCCTCGCGGCTGAGGCGAATGGTCTTGGCATAGCAGCCGCCTTCAAAGTTGAAGACCCCATCCGGGGACCAACCGTGCTCGTCATCCCCCAGCAAGGTGCGGGTCGGATCGGCGGACAAGGTGGTCTTGCCGGTGCCGGACAGGCCGAAGAACACCGCGACATCGCCCTTGGCACCAACATTGGCGGAGCAATGCATCGGCATGACGCCGGCGGCGGGCAAGGTGAAGTTGAGATAGGTGAAGACGGATTTTTTCATCTCGCCGGCATAGGAGGTGCCGCCGATCAGAACGATCCTGCGGCTGAAATCGACTGCGATGATCGTTTCGGACCGGCAGCCATGGCGTTTCGGGTCGGCCTTGAAGGAAGGCAGGTCGACAATGGTCAGGTCCGGCACGTAAGCGGCCAGTTCGTTCGCCGCAGGCCGGATCAGAAGATTGCGGATGAACAGCGAATGCCAGGCATACTCCGTGAAGACACGGGCCTTGACCCGGTGTCCGTGGTCGGCGCCGCCGTAAAGGTCTTGCGCGAACAACTCCTTGCCTTCGGCATGGGCCAGGAAATCAGCAAGCAGGGTCTCGAAATGACCGGGCTCGATCGCGCCGTTGTTGTCCCACCACACGGTGCCATCGGTGAGCGCATCGCGCACCGTGAACTTGTCCTTGGGCGAGCGCCCGGTGTGCGTGCCGGTGTCGGCCACCAGGGCACCGCCATAGGCAAGCTGGGTTTCGCCGCGCTTCAGCGATTCCTCCGCCAGCCGGGGTGCTGCCAGGTTCCAGTGGACGCGGGACAGCTTGCGAAATCCGAACGCTTCAGCGCCGTGCGCCACATTGAACTGACCGATGTTGTCCACCTGGTATCCTCCTGAACGGCGCGTCTGTGAGCGTTCGCGCGCCTGAATGGCCGTTTGATGGTCAGAGCCACCAAAATCCAACGCGCTCTTACGCCTCGGCGCGGCTGTTCTCAAGTGTGCGGACGTCTCGCACCGGTGTTCCAAAGTCGAATGGCGGGGGCTTTCGCGACCTGTGGTGAACCGGCGGGTTCAGGTGCTGGCCGCAGATGGTGCAGCGGCAGCGCGCGCCGCCCGCGCCATCGCCACAAGCTGGCGGTGGACATCCTCTGGCCCGCCGGCCCGCTGATCGAACTCCAGCCGGGCAAGATCGCTGCCATGGCCGATCTCGAAACCATCCGGATCGACCCCCAGCAGTCGCCATGGCCCGGGTTCGCGCTTGGCCAGCACGGTGCCATACAGCCTCACGGCGTCGGCGTGATCCGCGTTCATGTGCCCGATGATGTCCTGCTCTGCCGCGACAAGTCCTTCAGCACCGACCATGTCGGTCAGCACGTCGGCGGGGCCAAGCTCGTAGGCCTTGCCGAAACCGCCATTCAGGCTGGCTGACTGCACGCGCATGCGCATGAACAGGAAATCGGGAAAATCGGCATAGAGCGCGGCCTTGGGCTGGCGCGCCAGAAAGCGCCGCCGGATGCGCTGTCCCTCGCCGGAACCACGCTCGATCACCTGCGCCTCGGCCATCACGCTGATGCGCGGATGGGCGAGCGGATCACCCTTGCCGGCGCGCGCGAACAGCAGGCAGCAGCGCGGATCAGCCAGCAGATTGCCGGTGTGCCCCGACAATTGCGAGACCAGCACCACCGGAGTGCCATCGACATCGCTGGCGACGCTTGTCAGGGTCGCGAGGGGAAAGCCCCCGGCGTGCAGGGTGGCGAGGCTGGCGACAGGGCTCGCACGCATCAGGCTGCGGGCCAGCCTCCTGGCCTCGTCATCGGTGGTCCGGATCGTGTGACCTGTGCTCACTTGCAGGCCTTTCAGCGCCTGAGCAGCGCGGTTCGGGCTAATTTGTCCGGCAACGTAGCGCTTTGGTCGCGGGATCGCTAGATTGTGGCCATGGTTTCGCCGCCGTCGGCGTCAAACCAAGCGGTGCCGCCACAATTCCGGAGCGGCTGAAACAGGACATGCTTGATGCCAACCATCGCCCTGGTCGATGACGACCGCAACATCCTGACCTCCGTGTCGATTGCCCTCGAAGCGGAAGGCTTCCGCATCAACACCTATACCGACGGGGCTTCCGCGCTCGAAGGCCTGAAGCAGAATCCGCCCGACCTCGCCATCTTCGACATCAAGATGCCGCGCATGGACGGCATGGAACTGCTGCGCCGCCTGCGCCAGAAGTCCGACATGCCGGTGATCTTCCTGACCTCCAAGGATGACGAGATCGACGAGTTGTTCGGCCTCAAGATGGGGGCGGACGATTTCATCCGCAAACCCTTCTCGCAGCGCCTGCTGGTGGAGCGCGTCAAGGCGATCCTGCGCCGGGCCGGGGCCAAGGACCTGCCGGCAGCCCCCCGTGGCGACGACGCCAAGGTGCTGGAGCGCGGCAACCTCAAGATGGACCCCGAGCGCCATACCTGCACCTGGAAGGGCGAACCGGTGATCCTGACCGTCACCGAATTCCTGATCCTGCAATCGCTGGCCCAGCGCCCCGGCGTGGTGAAGAGCCGCAATGCGCTGATGGATGCCGCCTATGACGATGAGGTCTATGTCGACGACCGCACCATCGACAGCCACATCAAGCGCCTGCGCAAGAAGTTCAAGATGGTCGACGACGACTTCGAGATGATCGAGACCCTCTACGGCGTCGGATACCGTTTCTCTGAAAGCTGACGTCACCATGCATGCTGGCGGGTCACGGATCAGGCATGGCGGGCGGGGTCAACGCCGATGACCGCGCTGCGCAGCCACAAACCGGCCTCCGCCACGCGCCTGCGCAGCGGCCTTGCAGGGCTGCGCAAGGCTCTTCGCGTGGTCACGCAGTTTTTCGCGGCAAGGCTCGCCTCCAGCCTGACGCGGCGGATTCTGGTGCTCAACCTGGCAGGCCTCGTGGTGCTGCTGGTCGGGCTGCTCTACGTCAACCAGTTTCGCGAGGGCCTCATCGAGGCGCGCGTGCAGAGCCTGCAGACGCAAGGCGAGATCATCGCCAGCGCCATTGCCGCATCGGCCACGGTCGAGACGGATTCCATCGCCATCGATCCTGACAAGCTGTTGCAACTGCAGGCCGGTGAGACCTCGGGCCTTGGTGATGACCCTCAATCGATCCTGGAATTCCCCATCAACCCCGAACGGGTCGGCCCCTTGCTGCGCCGGCTGGTCACCCCGACCCGCACCCGGGCCCGCGTCTATGACCGCGAAGGGTTGCTGGTGGTTGATTCCGGCATGTTCGCGGCGCGCGGCGGCATCCTGCGGCGCGAGCTTGAGCCGGTGGTGCGCGATGATCTGCCGGTCGTCGAACGCACCTGGAACAGTCTGCGCCGCCGGCTGGGGCGAGCCGAAATCTCCAGTCATGACGAGAACGATGTGGCAGGCGGGCGCTCGATCCCGGAAGTAGCCCGTGCCCTTCAGGGCCAGCAGCGCAGCATTGTGCGCGTCAATGCGCTGGGCGATACCATCGTCTCGGTTGCCGTGCCGATCCAGCGCCAGCGCAACGTGCGCGGCGTGCTGTTGCTGTCAACACAAGGCGGCGACATCGATGCCGTCATCGCCTCCGAACGGAACGTCATCCTCCAGGTCTTCGGCGTGACGGCTCTGGTCATGATCGTGCTTTCGATCCTGCTGGCCAATGGCATCGGCGAGCCCTTGCGCCGCTTGTCGGAGGCCGCCGTGCGCGTGCGCCGCCGGGTCAAGTCACGTCAGGAAATCCCGGATTTCACGGATCGGCACGACGAGATCGGCCAGTTGTCCGGTGCCCTGCGCGACATGACCAGCGCGCTCTATGCTCGCATTGATGCCATCGGCAGCTTCGCCGCCGATGTCGCCCACGAACTCAAGAATCCGCTGACCTCGCTGCGCAGTGCCGTCGAGACCCTGCCGCTGGCGCGCTC
The DNA here is from genome assembly GCA_025459195.1 of Beijerinckiaceae bacterium. Lineage (GTDB taxonomy): Bacteria > Pseudomonadota > Alphaproteobacteria > Rhizobiales > Beijerinckiaceae > Allobosea. Next base: position 33,282 of record JALORF010000004.1, on the reverse strand, counting down.
CGAGCCGGCGCGCGACCGGCTCCTCGCCGTGATCCACCACGATGTCCGCCGGCTGGACCGGCTGATCACCGACATTTCCGAAGCCTCGCGGCTCGATGCGGAACTGGCCAGGGGCGAGACAGGGCCTGTCGATCTGGCGCGCCTGCTCGAAACCGTCGTCGGCATGCAGAACGAGATCCGCAAGCCCGATCAGGCCCCGATCACGCTGTCTGTTGCTGCGCCCCAGCCCGGTCGTGACGGCAAGCCTGTTGCCGCGCCCTGGGTCGTGCAGGGGCATGACGGCAGGCTCGGGCAGGTGCTGGTCAACCTGCTCGACAACGCCCGCTCCTTCTCGCCGCCCGGCCGCGATGTCCGCGTCATGCTGTCGCGCGGTCCGGCGCAAATCGTGATCGTGGTCGAGGATGACGGCCCCGGCATTCCGGACCATGCGCTCGAACGGGTGTTCGAACGCTTCTACACGGACCGGCCCGAACAGGGTTTCGGCCAGAACTCGGGGCTGGGCCTGTCGATCTCGCGGCAGATTGTGGAAGCGCATGGCGGCACCATCCGGGCGGAGAACAGGGTAGCGACCGGCACAACGCCCCCCGTGGATGCCGATGGCGAGCCTGTGCGGCTTGGTGCCCGCTTCATCATTACCTTGCCGGTTGCGCCGCAGCTCCATCAGCGTCATGGCGGCGCATGACCGGAAGCCCGCCACCTGCGCCTGTCCGCCTGCATGCCAGTTGCATCGTGATTGGCGAAAGCGGCCTGCTCGTGCGCGGGCCGGCAGGCAGCGGCAAGACCACCCTGTGTCTCGCCCTGCTCGAACAGGCGAAGGCAGGCGGCCGCTTTGCGCGCCTTGTTGCCGATGACAGGACTGAACTCAGGGCCTGCCATGGACGGCTGCTGGCCAGTGCGGTGCCGGCCATTGCCGGCCTGATCGAGCGGCGCGGCCTTGGCCTCGTGCCCGCCAGCCACGAAGCGGCGGCCAGGGTGAGGCTGGTCGTGGATTGCCAGGCCGAAACCCCGCCACGCCTGCCGGATGCGGAGGATCTGGTCACCGTCATCGCAGGTCTGACCTTGCCGCGGCTGGCCGTCTCGCGCGGGGCTGCCGATGCAGGGCTGGTGCTGGCCGCGCTGGCGCTGTTCGACGAGGACGGGCCCTTACGGTAATTTCGCCGATTGTCGATCTTGCACTTGCGAGCGGCATGGCGCATATACCGGCGGCTCTTTGGGTGCCTGTCGCACCCCTTCAGGGTTTGACATGATCGGCCTCGTCCTTGTGACGCACGGGCACCTGGCAACAGAATTTCGTTCCGCGTTGGAACATGTTGTCGGCCCCCAGAAACAGATTGAAACCATCGCGATTGCCCCCGATGACGACATCGAGGGCCGCCGCAGCGATATCCTTGATGCGATCCACGCCGTGGATACCGGTCAAGGTGTCGTGGTGCTGACCGACATGTTCGGAGGCACGCCCTCGAATCTGGCGATTTCCGCGATGAACGGCGGCAAGGTCGAGGTTCTGGCCGGGATCAACCTGCCGATGCTGATCAAGCTCGCCTCGGTGCGCGAGGACAAGCCCATCGAGGATGCCGTCGGCTGCGCCCAGGATGCCGGCCGCAAGTACATCAACATCGCCAGCCGCTTGCTTGCGGGTCGCTAGATCCTGTGAAACCATGACATCGGGTCAAAGGCCAGCCACTTGGGTGATGCCGGGGCACCCGCATGCCGGAATGCTCCATGGAACTTGACAGCGACTGCCCCGAAGCGAGCTTCCCTGAAGGCGCACAGGTGCGCCAGGTCATGATCGTCAACCGCAAGGGCCTGCACGCACGCGCCACCGCCAAGCTGGTGCAGACCGTTGACCGTTTCACCTGTGATGTCTGGATCGCACGTTGCGACGAGGTGGTGGGTGGCCGCTCGATCATGGGCCTGCTCACCCTCGGCGCCGGCATCGGCACGACGATCAGCGTCGCGGCGCAAGGACCAGACGCAGACGCGGCACTGGATGCCATCGCCGCCCTGATCGCGGACAAGTTCGGCGAAGGCGAGTGATCCGGCACTTCCGGACACATAAAGAAATCTTTATGTCTTTATTGCCTTGGCGCGGGAGCCGTGCTAGAGCCCGCGCCATTGCTGGTGGGTCCGGATGGGCCGCCCCGCCGGCCTGCCGGGATCGATCGATCGCCGACCTGTTCGCGCCCAAGCCGCGCCTGCCGAGGACACCATGACCACGTTCAACGACTACATCGTCAAAGACATGTCGCTTGCCGCTTTCGGCCGCAAGGAAATCGACCTCGCCGAGACCGAAATGCCGGGTCTGATGGCCATCCGCGAAGCCTATGGCGCGAAGCAGCCGCTCAAGGGCGCGCGCATTGCCGGCTCGCTGCACATGACCATCCAGACCGCTGTGCTGATCGAGACGCTGAAGGCGCTCGGTGCCGACATCCGCTGGGTTTCGTGCAACATCTTCTCGACCCAGGATCACGCAGCGGCCGCCATCGCCGCCGCCGGCATTCCGGTTTTCGCCTACAAGGGTGAGACCCTGACGGAATACTGGGACTACACCGCCAAGCTGTTCGACTGGCATGGAGGCGGCACGCCCAACATGATCCTCGATGATGGCGGCGACGCCACCATGCTGGTGCATTACGGCCTGAAGGCCGAGCAGGGCGATGTCGCTTTCCTCGACAAGCCGGAATCCGAGGAAGAGGAAATCTTCTTCGCGCTGATCAGGAAGATGCTGGCCAGCAAGCCCAAGGGCTGGTTTGCCAGCGTGGCTGCCGCCATCAAGGGCGTGTCGGAGGAAACCACCACCGGCGTGCATCGCCTCTACAAGCTGGCTGAGCAGGGCAAGCTGCTGTTCCCGGCCATCAACGTCAACGACGCCGTCACCAAGTCGAAGTTCGACAATCTCTATGGCTGCCGCGAGTCGCTCGTCGACGCGATCCGCCGCGGAACGGACGTGATGATGGCCGGCAAGGTCGCCTTCGTTGCCGGCTTTGGCGATGTCGGCAAGGGCTCGGCCGCCTCGCTTCGCCAGGCCGGTGCCCGCGTGCTGGTCTCGGAAGTCGATCCGATCTGCGCGCTGCAGGCCGCCATGGAAGGCTATGAGGTCTGCACCATCGAGGATGCCCTGCCCCGCGCCGACATCTATGTCACTGCCACGGGCAACAAGGACATCATCACTGTCGATCACATGCGCGCCATGAAGGACCGCGCGATCGTCTGCAACATCGGCCATTTCGACAACGAAATTCAGGTGTCGGGCCTCAAGAACTTCAAGTGGAACAACATCAAGCCGCAGGTCGACGAGATCGAGTTCCCGAAGGGCAACCGCATCATCCTGCTGTCGGAAGGCCGCCTTGTGAACCTCGGCAACGCCATGGGTCACCCGTCTTTCGTGATGTCGGCCTCGTTCTCCAACCAGACGCTGGCCCAGATCGAACTGTGGACCAACCCCGGCAAGTACGAGCGCAAGGTCTACACGCTGCCCAAGCATCTCGACGAAATGGTCGCCGCTTTCCACCTCGAGAAGATCGGCGTGAAGCTGACCAAGATGAGCAAGGAACAGGCCGATTATATCGGCGTGCCGGAGCAGGGCCCTTTCAAGCCCGATCACTACCGCTACTGACAAGATGTGGGGTGCGCTTCTGGCGCACCCACAAGATGTCGATATGTTGCGACCGCTGCCCGGCAAGGGCGGCGGTCGTTGCCGTTTTTTACCCTGCTTTAACCACTTCCCGGCGGAATCGAAGGCTGGTTAGTGTGGAACGGTGATTCGGTGTTCGGATCCGGTTTGGCGCGGAAGCCTGCCTTCGATGGCGCGGTTCCCGATGCAGGGCAACCGGGCGGACCGGTATCTGGCGGATCGGTTTTCAGGTCGCGTGATGTGTGCGGAGCCAGCGTGGCGGAGACAGCGGTTTCCGCCAGACCACGCGCCCGGCTCCACCCTGGTTCAGCAACGGCAGCAGGTGAGATGACGAGCGCAAGGCAGATCACGCAGGCGACCACGGTGCCCTGCCAGGCGCAGGGCAAGGCCAGCCGGTCCCGCCATGCCGAACTGCGCCGTGTCGTCTCAAGCCTGGCCCTCGCCTCAGCCGCTGGCCTTGCCGGAGCGATGCCTGCCGCCGCCCAAAGCGCCACCCTCCAGTCCGGTGAGCTTGCGCGGGCCCTGTTCCCGGATGCGCTCGGGGCCTTCTCGATGTCGATGGTGGTCGGGCTCGCCGTGTTCGCAGCCACGACGGCGATCCTCCATGTGCGCGAGCGCGGACGCTGGATCCGGCGCGAGGCGCAGCTTGCCGCCGATCTCGACAGCGCCATGGCGCGTGCCGAGCAGGCCGAGATCTTCGGCTCCACCGAGGATCAGGTCACCGTGATCTGGGCTGCCCCGGCTGCGAAGGCCGAGATTCATGGCCAGCCGGAATTCCTGCTCGTCAATGGCACGCGGATGTCGCCGCTGGCCTTCGGCTCCTGGGCCAGCCCCGAACAGGTCAAGCTGCTGGGCGATGCGGTCGATCAGCTCAAGGCGCGGGGCGAGCCTTTCGATCACGGGGTGCACAGCCGGGCCGGCCACTATGTCGAGGCCCGCGGCCGCGCGGTTTCAGGCCGCGCGGTGCTGCACCTTCGCGATGTCTCGCAAACGCGCCGCAGCCTGCTCGAGTCCGAGCAGGACCGCGCCGTTTCAAGGGCCATGACAGCGCGTCTGTCGGCCCTGATGGATGCCAGCCCCTATCCCGCCTGGCTGCGCGATGGCAGTGGCGAACTGGCCTGGGTCAATGCCGCCTATGCGCGCGCGGTCGAGGCCGCCAGCCCGGCCGATGCGCTGGCCGCCCGCCACGAACTGATGGGCCGCGACGAGCGCGAGCGCGCCGCCGCTGCGCGGAACCGGGGCGAGGTCTTCCAGGTGCGCGCACCCGCCGTGGTCGGAGGGCAACGGCTCATGCTCGATCTGGTCGAGCGGCCCGTCGCGCAGGGCTATGCCGGCCATGCCGTCGATGTCAGTGAGCTGGAGGCCCTCCGCGTCGATCTGGCACGGCAGATGGAAGCCCATGTCAAGGTCATGGACCGGCTGCCGACGGCAGTTGCCGCCTTCGATTCACGCCAGCGCCTGACCTATCGCAATCTCGCCTACGAGAAGCTCTGGTCGCTTGATCCGGCCTATCTCGACACCCAGCCCAGCGACAGCGAGATTCTCGATCGCCTGCGCACCGAAAGACGCCTGCCCGAGGCCGGCGCCTACAAGGACTGGAAAGCCGAACGGCTGAAAGCCTACACCGCCATCGAGACCAGCGAGGACTGGTGGTATCTGCCCGATGGCCGAGCCATCCAGGTGACCACCAGCCCGAACCCGCAAGGCGGGGTGATTCATCTGTTCGATGACGCCACCGAGCGCTTTTCGCTCGAATCCAAGGTCAATGCCCTGTCCCGCACCCAGCGCGAGACCCTGGATGGTCTGCGCGAGGGCGTTGCCGTGTTCGGCTCCGACGGTCGTCTGAAGCTCAGCAATCCGGCTTTTGCCGTGCTGTGGAAGCTCTCGCCTGCCGTTCTCGATGCCCATCCGCACATCGACGAGGTTGTCGCCCTGTGCCGTCTGCTGTGCCCTGCGGAGGACGCCTGGGCCACCTTGCGCGGCGCGGTCGTCGGCGTGCGCGACCGGCGTGAGGATCTGGCCTCGCGCATGGTCCGGCAGGACGGATCGGTGGTCGATTGCGCCCTCGCCCCATTGCCTGACGGCGCGACCTTGCTGACCTTTGCCGATGTCACCGACAACGTGAATGTCGAACTGGCGCTGACCGAGCGCAACGAGGCGCTCGTCAAGGCCGCCCAGTTGCGCGACGATTTCGTGCACCACGTCTCCTATGCGCTGCGCTCGCCGCTGACCACGATCATCGGCTTTGCCCAGTTGATCGGTGAAGAGATTGCCGGCCCGCTCAATCCGCGCCAGCGCGAGTATGCGCAACTGATCCTGCGCTCATCCGGCACGCTGCTGACGATCATCAACGACATTCTCGACCTGGCCTCGATCGACAATGACGAGTTGCAGCTTGAACGCGAGCAGACCGACGTGGCCGAACTGGTCGGCAGTGCCGTGCGCGGCCTTGAGGAGAGACTCGCCGAAACCGGGATCACCCTGGAGCAGGTGATTGCCGCTGATGCCGGCTCTCTTCTCTGTGATGCCAAGCGCCTCAGGCAGGCCCTCTACAACCTGATGTCCAACGCCATCGGCTTTTCGCGGAGCGGACAGGTCGTCGAGGTCCATGCCCTTCGCGAAGGCAGCGACATGGTGTTCAAGGTCGTCGATCATGGCCGCGGCATTCCCGAAGACATCCAGGACCGCATTTTCGACCGTTTCCAGACCCACACGGCCGGCTCTCGCCATCGCGGCATCGGCCTGGGACTTGCCATCGTGCGGTCGTTCATCTCGCTGCATGGCGGCACGGTCGACATCCAGTCGCGGCCCGGCGCAGGCACCACTGTCACCTGCCGCGTGCCGGCCGATCCGCCGCTGCTGAACGAAGCTGCAGAATGACCGGACCGTTGCCGTGCGCGCTGGTTCGCAGGCTTTCGCCTTGCTGCCGCCATCCTCGCCGGCCTGATGGCAAGGCGCACTGCCAATGCCCTTGCCAGACGGAACACCGGTCTTGACCAGCCCCGCCGATCTCGCCCGCTCCTGGGCCCTGACCTTCCAGTCCGAAGCCGAAACGCTCCGCCTCGCCGACGACATTGCCGGCATCGTGCGCCCGGGCGATATCGTGGCGCTGTCCGGCGACCTTGGGGCCGGCAAGAGCACTTTTGCCCGCGCCCTGATCCGCCGCCTGGCCGATGACCCGACGCTGGAAGCGCCGAGCCCGACCTTCACCCTGATGCAGGCCTATGACACGCCCCGTGGCCGGGTGCTGCATGCCGATCTGTACCGGCTCAAGGGCAGCGGCGAGCTGGTCGAACTGGGGTTGGCCGAGGCGCTGGAAGACGCCATCGGCCTGATCGAGTGGCCTGATCGTGGCGGCGACATGCTCGAGCCCGCCTCCCGCCTCGACATCGTTTTCGAACTCGAGCCCGATGCCGGTGACGAGACCCGCCGCGTCACCCTGATCCCCGGCCCGGCCTGGGCCGATCGGCTTGGCCTGACGCTTGGAGCACGCCGGCTGATCGACGCGGCCGGCTGGGGGGATGCCGCGCGTCTGCACATGCTCGGCGATGCCTCGACCCGCGCCTATGAGCGGCTCAGGCGGCCCGATGGCGAGACAGCCGTGCTGATGATCTCGCCACCACGCGCCGACGGTCCGCCCGTGCGCGGTGGCAGGCCCTACAGCGCCATTGCCCGGCTGGCCGAACGGGTCGATGCCTTCGTCGCCATCGACAAGGGCTTGCGCGCGCTCGATCTGTCCGCGCCCGAGATCATCGCCAGCGATCTGGTCAACGGCCTGCTGCTGATCGAGGATCTGGGCTCCGGGACCGTGCTCGATGAGAGCGGGCCTGTGCCTGAACGCTATGAGGTGGCGATCGAGGCCTTGTCGATCCTGCATGCGCGGCCCTTGCCAACCATCCTGCCGGTCGCCGAAAACCGCGAGCATCTTGTCCCGGACTATGACCTCGACGCGCTGACCATCGAGACGGAGCTCCTGCTGGACTGGTATGCCCCCCATATCGCCGGGGTCACCCTGCCCGCCGTGGCCCGCGCCGAGTTTGCCCGCGCCTGGTCGCCGCTGTTCGACATTCTGGCCGAGGGGCCACGGACCTGGGTCCTGCGCGATTTCCATTCGCCCAACCTGATCTGGTTGCCGGGGCGCACGGGCGTCGCGCGCATCGGCATCATCGATTTCCAGGATGCCGTGATCGGACATCCGGCCTACGATGTCGTCTCGTTGGGGCAGGATGCGCGCGTCGATGTGCCGCCGGAGCTGGAACTGAAGTTGCTGTCACGCTACGCCGCCTTGCGGCGGGCCCAGGATCCGGGCTTCGATCTGGGCACGTTCGCAACGGCCTATGCCATCATGGGCGCGCAGCGCAACACCAAGATCCTCGGCATTTTCGCACGCCTCGACAAGCGCGATGGCAAGCCGGCTTACTTGCGTCACCTGCCGCGCATCGAGGCCTATCTCCGCCGCGACCTCCAGCATCCGGCGCTGGCCGGGCTGAAGGGCTGGTACGAGACCCATCTGCCGCGTCTGTTTGCGGGCGCGTGAGCCGCTTTTTCCGCTGCTTCACGGCCCCCATTCGGGTTAAGCTGCGGACAGTGATTCCAGCCCACCGGGACGCCCCGTCATGACCGCACGTTTCGTTCCGAGCCACGCCATGGTGCTGGCGGCTGGCCTTGGCCAGCGCATGCGGCCGATCACCGACGTGCTCCCCAAGCCGCTGGTCGAGATCGGCGGCAAGACCATGCTGGATCACGCCCTCGACCGGTTGGCCGCCATCGGTGTCGGCCACGCCGTGGTCAATGTCCATCATCTGGCCGGCAAGATCGAGGCGCATCTGGCGGGCCGGACCCGGCCTCGCATCACCATCTCGGACGAGCGTGCCGAGTTGCTGGAGACCGGGGGCGGTGTCACCAAGGCCTTGCCGCTGCTGGGGCAGGAGCCGTTCTTTCATCTCAACTCGGATTCGCTCTGGGTCGAGCAGGGCGTCTCGAACCTCCAGCGACTTGCCGATGCCTGGCAGCCTGCGCGGATGGACATGCTGCTGATGCTGGCGCACGTCGCCCGCAGCATGGGCTATGACGGGGCCGGCGATTTCCACCTCGCCGCAGATGGTGGATTGGCGCGGCGCAGGCCCGGAGAACAGGTGCCGCACATCTATGCCGGCGTCGCCATTCTCAAGCCCGGCCTGCTGGCGGATGCCCCGGCAGGGCCATGGAGCCTCAATCTGCTGTTCGACCGCCTGATTGCCCAAGGCCGGCTCTTCGGCCATGTCATGGATGGCGAATGGCTGCATGTCGGCACGCCCGAAGCCATTCCCGAGGCGCAGCAGCGCTTCGCCGCCTGTGCCGCTTGAGCGCGGCGGCCGGACCGGGCCTGACATCGCCATGGCCGCAGCAGCGCTGAGGGAGCGGCCCAACCTTTACAACCTTGCAGCCGGCACGGCCTTCCTTGAAGGGCTTGCCAAAGCCATTCTCGAGGACCGGCTCGATCTTGGCATCGATGGCGCGGACCCGGCAGCGCTGGCAAGCCTGACCGTCTATCTGCCGACACGGCGCGCCGCCCGGGCCTTCGCCCCGGTTCTGGTCAGGGCCAGCGGGCGCAAGGCCCTGATCTTGCCGCGCCTCGTGCCGCTCGGCGATCCGGGCGAGGCGGAACTGCACGATCTTCTGGCCGACGGCGCACCGTCAGATGGCATGCTGACAGACGCTGTCGGCTCCGGCAACCTGCCGATCCATCCGTTGACACGCCAGGTCCTGCTGGCGCGGCTGGTGCAGGCGGCCAGCAGGGCCAGCGCCCCGGGCGGGCCGGGCGGTGCTGTCACCACAACATCATTCGCCGCCGACAGCATGGGCAGCGCCTTCGCCCTCGCGGGCGATCTGGCAGCGATCCTGGATGCCATGCAGGCCGAGGACGTGCCCTATGAGCGGCTGGGCTCGGTGGATGCGAAGCGCTTTGACCAGCACTGGCAGATCACCGCGCGCTTTCTCGGCATCCTCGGCGAAGTCTGGCCGGATGTCCTGAAGCAGCGCGGCGAGGTCGATCCGGTCGCCTGGCGCAACGATCTGCTGGGCGCTCAGGCGAAGCGCATGGCCGCAGACAGGGCAGCCGGGCCGGTCATTGTGGCAGGCTCGACCGGCTCCATGCCGGCCACGGCGCGGCTGATGGCAACGGTGGCGCGGCTGCCCAAAGGCGCCGTCATCCTGCCCGATCTCGATCTGGCCAGCGATGAGGCCGATTGGGCGGCGCTCCATGCTGCTGCGTCCAGCTCTGCGGATCGCGCGGCCTCCCATCCCCAGGCGCAACTGCTCCGGCTGCTTGAGACGATGCAGGCCACGCGCGCCGATGTCCGCCCGCTTGATCAGGGCCCGGCCAGCCCGCAGCAGATCAGGGGCCGACTGGTGCACGAGGCCTTGCGGCCAGCCGGAACCACACCGGCGTGGCAGGGTATCAGCCTGCGCATCGAGCCAGCCGCGCTGGCCACCGCTCTGGACGATCTGACCATCATCGAGGCTGCCGACGAACGGCACGAGGCTGTCATCATCGCCCTGGCGATCCGCAAGGCGCTGCTGACCGATGTGGCATCGATTGCCCTGATCACGCCGGATCGTGCGCTGGCCGAACGTGTCGCGCTGGAGCTTGGCCGCTGGCAGGTCACGGTCGACGATTCCGCCGGCCAGCCCCTTGCGCGAACAGTGGCAGGGCACCTGTTCGGGCTCGTCCTCGATCTGGTGCAGACCGGGGCGGCGAGCACAGCCATTCTGGACCTGCTGCACCACCGTCATGTCATCCTTGGCCTTGCACCCGGCCTGTTCAGCAAGGGCCGGCAGGCGCTGGAAATCGGTGCAGTGCGCGGTGCGCGCGCCTTCCGCGGACTGGACGGCCTTCAGGCGGCTGTGGCTGCGATGCCGTCCCGGATTGCGGACTTCCGGGCCCCGCGCCCGCGCCGCCGCCTGCTGGCGGATGATGTGCTGGCGGCCAGCACGGTCTGCGCAAGGCTGGTCGAGATCTTGTCACCGCTGATGGATCAGAGGCCAGACGCGGCGGGCGAGGTCGATCTTGTCACCACGCTGGCGCTGATCCGCACGGCCCTTGAAGCCCTGACCCGGACAGAAGGCGGCGAAAGTCTTGCCTTCGACGGCGAGGACGGCGCTGCGATGGCAGCCGTTCTCGGCGATCTGGCCGCCGCCTGCGAAGGGCTCACGGGCACGCTGGCTGATCTTGGCCGCATCGCCCGCGTGGTGATGTCCGGCCGTGTCGTGCGCCTGCGCGGCAGGCAGCATCCGCGCGTCATGCTGCTCGGGCCGCTCGAAGCGCGCTTGATGTCGCCCGAACTGGCGATCCTGGGCGGCCTCAACGAGGCGATCTGGCCGCCTGCCACGCGCACCGACCCTTTTCTCAACCGTCCGATGCGGGCCGAACTGGGCCTGTCCTCGCCCGAGCGGCGTATTGGCCAGAGCGCGCATGACTTCATCGGCGCGATCAGCGCCCCGCACGCCATCATCACACGCGCGGTCAAGGGCGGCGGGGTGCAGACCTTGCCGTCCCGCTTCTGGCAGCGGCTCAAGGCGGTGACGCCGCCGCCGCTCTGGCGCGCAGCGCTCCAGCGCGGGCAGGAGTTGGCCGATGTGGCGGCGCTGCTGGATCAGCCGGCCCGCGTCGAGCCTTGGCGGAGGCCGGCACCGAAGCCTGCCCTCTCGCTCCAGCCGACCCGCTTCAGCGTCACCGAGGCGGAGACCCTCTATCGTGATCCCTATGCCGTGTTCGCGCGCCGCATTCTGGATTTGGCACCGCTGGAGCCTGGCATGGTCGAACTGGGCGCAGCCGATCGCGGCACGCTGCTCCACGGCGTCATGGAAGCCTTTGCCAGGGCATGGCCCGACACCTTGCCTGCCGACCTTGCCGCCGAACTGCTGCGCATCGGACGCCGGGTGTTTCAGGATCTGTGGCATGAGCCCGATGTGCAGGGCTTCTGGTGGCCGCGCTTTGTCCGGCTCGTGCCGGCGATCAGCGCCTGGGAGCAGGAGCGGCGCCAGCTTGCCCGGCGCGTCGGGGCCGAGTTCCGCATCGAGAGCCGCCTGCTGCTCGCCGATGGCGGCCATGTCAGCCTGTCGGCCAGGGCAGACCGCATCGAAGCGCTGACGGGTGGTGCGCTCGCCATCATCGATTTCAAGAGCGGATCGGTGCCGACGCCCAAGCAGATCAAGGCCGCGCTGGCTCCGCAATTGCTGCTCGAGGCCGCCCTTGGGCCGCTGGCACCCTTCGTGCCGGGCGATCCGGCGCGCACTGAGGCCGGCTTCGGCCCTGCCGCCGTGGCCAGCGCGGTCTATGTTGCGCTCAAACCTGACCAGAATGGGCTGAAACAGGTGGCGGTCGTCGCGGATGGCGAGTTGGCCGCCCGTGCGGCTGAGCATCTTGAGGGCTTCAAGCGCATGGTGGCCGGCTTCCGCTCTGGCGAACGGCCTTTCACCTCGCGCTTCGCAGCGCAATTCGCGCGCTTCGACGGTGACTTTGACCATCTTGCCAGGGTCAAGGAATGGTCCGCTGCCGGCCATGACAGCGAGGATGAGGCAGGATGAGTTCGTCCCCGTCCATGCCGGGCGCAAAGCCACGCCTCGTGCCGCCTGACACGCGGCACAAGCAGGCCCGCGCCTCCGATCCTGCCGCAAGCGCCTGGGTGTCGGCCAATGCCGGCTCCGGCAAGACCACCGTGCTGGTCCGGCGCGTGCTCCGGCTGATGCTGACCGGCGTCGATCCTTCGCGCATCCTGTGCCTCACCTACACCACAGCCGCGGCGGCCAACATGGCCAACCGCCTGTTCGACACGCTCGCCGCCTGGTCGCGCCACGATGACGCGGCGCTGGCTGCGAACCTGTCCGTGCTGCTTGACCGCGCGCCCACGGCTGCCGAGCAGTTGCGGGCGCGGTGCCTGTTTGCCGAGGCGCTGGAGACACCAGGCGGGCTCAAGATCCAGACCATTCATGCCTTTTGCACGCGCGTCCTGCAGAGCGCGCCATTCGAGGCCGGCATCCCCGCCCATTTTGAGGTGATCAGCGAGACGGAACGGCAGGCTGCCATCGAGGCTGCCATCGACCGGACATTGCGGCTGGCCGGCGACCGGGCCGGTGATCCGGACGGTGCCGCGCTGAAGGCGTCGCTCGACCTGATTGCCGGCGCCATCGATGACCAGCGCTTCCGCGCGCTGATCGACCGGGCGCTCGGGGCCTCGCAGTTCCTGTTCGATGCCGACGGTCAGGTCCGCTCCGGCGAGGCGATCAAGGCAGACATCGACGAAGCACTGGCCATCGATCCCGCCTGGACCCTGCAAGGCCTGTATCGGCAGGCCGTGTCGGAGGTGCAGCAGCATGTTGCCATGGATGATCTGGCAGCGCTGTTCATCGCCCACGGCACCGCCAGGAATCGGGCAGACTGGACGCAGCGGCAGGCCGCATGGCGGCTGGCCAGCGCCGGACCCGATGCTGGAGCGGCCACATTCGGCATCTGGCGCACGGTTCTGCTGACCAAGGAAGATCAGCCACGCGCCAAGATCGCGACTGCCGGCGTGCTGACGGCCGATCCGTCGCTGGATGGGCGGCTGGCCGCCGCGCAGCAGGCCATCAGCGCCGGTCTCGACCGCATCAATGCCCTCAACACCGGGGCGCTGAGCGAGAGCCTGTTCGGGCTGATGCGGCTGATCCTGGCCGACTATGCCGCCACGAAACGGCGCCTCGCCCTGCTGGATTTCGGCGATCTGATCATCCGGACGCGCGATCTGTTCCAGAATGGCAATGCCGCCTGGCTGCTCTACAAGCTCGATGCAGGCCTCGACCACCTGCTGGTCGATGAAGCCCAGGATACCAGCAAGGACCAGTGGGCCATCCTCAATGCCCTGACATCCGAGTTCCTGGCCGGTGAAGGCCAGCGCGACCCGCGCCTTGCCCGCACCATCTTCGCGGTTGGGGACGAAAAACAGTCGATCTACGGCTTCCAGGGCGCTGCCCCGGCGGAGTTCGGCAAGCAGCGCAGTGACCTTGGCCGGCGCGTGCGCGACAAGGGCGACACCTTCCACGACACGCGCCTGGTTGTCTCGTTCCGCTCGACCCGGGATGTGATCGAGGCCGTCGATGCGGTGTTTGCGCAGCCGGACGCCTTCGCGGGCCTGTCATCCGACCCATCCGAAACCGCGACCGTGCACGAAACCGTCCGCGCCGATGACTGTGGAGCGGTCGACCTGTGGGATCTGGTCGAGGCCGAAGACAGGCCCGACGAGGAGGTCTGGAACCTTCCCGTCGATACGCCCGAACGCAAGGCACCCCTCCAGGAGATGGCACGCGCCATCGCCGAGACGATCCATGGATGGATGAGGGACGGGCATGATGATCTCGGCCAGCCCTTCGATCCCGGCGATGTGCTGATCCTGATGCCGCGCCGCAAGACCGCCTTCGGCATCGTGGTGCGCGCACTCAAGGATGCCGGCGTTCCTGTTGCTGGCATGGACCGGCTCAAGCTGGCCAGCCACATCGCTGTCGAGGATCTGGTTGCGCTTGGCCGCGCCGTGCTGCTGCCGGATGACGATCTGACGCTCGCGGAAGTGCTGAAATCACCGCTTTTCGGCCTTGATGACGCGGACCTTCTCAGGATCGCTCCGGGACGGACCGGCTCCCTGCGACAAGCGCTTGGCGCTTCGGCGCATGCCCATGACCGGCAGGCCCATGACCGGCTGGTCGCCATCGAGGAGCTTGCGTGCCAGCTCGGACCGTTCGCATTCTACGGGCATGTCCTTTCGGTGATGGGGGGCCGTCGCCTGATGCTGGCCCGGCTCGGAGCCGAGGCCGCCGATGCGATGGACGCCTTCCTGGCGCGCGCGCTGGACCACGAGCAACGCGAGGGCCCGTCGCTGCGCCGCTTTCTGGATGCGGTCGAGGCCAGTTCCGATGACGTCAAGCGCGATCTGGCGACCGCCTCCGGCGAGGTCCGCGTGATGACCGTGCACGGGGCCAAGGGCCTGGAAGCGGGGACGGTGTTCATCGCCGATGTCGGCATGCCACCGACACGGCAGAACGAAAGCCCGCTGCTCGATCTGCCTCTGCCCGGCTCCAATCTTGACGCTGCGGTGACGATCTGGTCCCCGCGCGGCGCTGATGACCCGCCGCCGGTCCGGCAGGCACGCCTGCTCAGGCAGACGCGCGCCATCGAGGAGCATCACCGGTTGCTGTATGTGGCGATGACGCGCGCCGAGAATCGCCTGATCGTGTGCGGGGTCCGGCCCTTGCAGGCCGGTTCGTTGCCGCAATCGTGGTATGGCATGATCGAAAGCGGTCTGGCCGGCACCCAGGCGGGACTTGAGCGGATCGCACCTGCCGTGTCCGGAATCGGCCGACGCCGCTTCAAGGTGACGCCGGCGCGCCCCTCGCCCGAGACCTCGCCCGAGCCTTCGCCCGAGGCTGCGCCGGAGAAGGCGCGCGCTCCGTCCAGCCCGGCTCCCGGCTGGCTGACCGAAAGCCTGCCGCAGGAGGTTGTGGTCCGCCCGCCGCTGGCTCCTGCCAGTGCACTGGCCGCTGCCGATCTGGTCCTCGCCAGTTCTGATGAGGGTGCTCCTTCCGCCATCCTGGCGGCCGCCGCCGAACGCGGGCGGCTGGTGCATCTTTTGCTGCAATGGCTGCCCTCCGTCAGCCTCGCAGCCCGCCCGATGGTTGCGGCGCGGCTGGCACAGCGCCACCTGCCGGGTCTGCCGGAGGTCGAGCGCAGCGCTCTTGTCGAACAGACGCTGTCCGTGCTCGACCAGCCCGCCATGGCCGACCTGTTCGGAGAGGGCAGCCTGGCCGAAGTCGAGATCGGCGGCGACATCACGACGCCGGCCGGCCCGCTGGCAGTGGCAGGCCGGATCGACCGGCTGCTGGTGACCGCCAACGAGATTGTCCTGGCCGATTTCAAGACCACACGGCGGCCTCCGCGCGAGGCTGCGGCCATCGGCGAGCGCACGCTGGCGCAGATTGCCACCTACCGCGCGCTGCTGTCCGAACTCTATCCGGGCCGGCCGATCCGCGCGCTGGTGATCTACACGTCGGGCCCGGTGGTGCTGGAAGCCGGCGCTGCACAGCTCGATGCAGCCCTGGCGAGGGTCACGGACCCGTGACGTGGCGCCCGCCAGCCTTGACCGCAAGGCGCGGCATTCCTAGCTTGCGATCAACATGTGCCGCGGCTGTTCGCGGCCACACGGAAAGACCGGGAGAGCCCCATGAGTGCCGCCGCAAAGGTTACCGATGCCAGCTTTGAAGCTGATGTCCTCAAGTCCACCGAGCCGGTCGTGGTCGACTTCTGGGCCGAGTGGTGTGGCCCTTGCCGCATGATCGGCCCGGCCCTCGACGAGATCGCCGCCGAGATGGCCGGCAAGGTCAAGATCGTCAAGCTCAACGTCGACGAAAATCCCGCCACCTCCGCCAAGCTCGGCATCCGTTCGATTCCGACGCTGATGGTGTTCAAGGGTGGCAAGCTGGTGGCGCAGAAGGCCGGCGCAGCGCCAAAGAGCGACCTGTCGAAGTGGATCAGCGCCAGCGCCGCCGTCTAGGCCCCGGCAAAGGGTCAGGCTTAACCCACCCTTAAAAGCGCCATGTTTCACTGTCCCTGAAAGCCCTTGTCCGGCCAGCCTGCGCTGGCTGCGGCAAGGCTGGATGCATGGGCAAGGCGCAAGCAGACATGGCTGACCGAGACGGGACGCGGCGCGAACCGACCTTTGGCGACGGCAGATCGCGCGGACCTGTGCGCGAAGACCTGCGCCTGTCGGCCGAGGACCGTGTCGCGCCACACCGCAAGGCTGGCGGATCGCGCGGATCGCAGGGCACCGGTCGTGGCGGCCGGGGTGCGGAGCCTGACCCGCCGCGCAAGCGCAAGCGTGCCCGGCGGGGCTCGCTTCTGGGGCGGCTCACCTATTGGTCGCTCGTGCTTGGCCTGTGGGGTGTGATGGGTCTTGGCGGCGTGATTGCCTACCATGCGGCGCAGTTGCCGCCCATCGACCAGCTCACGGTGCCCAAGCGCCCGCCGAACATCGCCATCCTGTCGGCGGATGGCACGCTGATTGCCAATCGCGGCGAAACCGGCGGTCGCACCGTGTCGATCAAGGAACTGCCGCCGACGCTGCCTCGGGCCTTCGTGGCTATCGAGGACCGGCGCTTCTACAGCCATTTCGGGCTCGATCCGATCGGCATCACCCGCGCGATGGTGCGCAATCTCAGCTCGCGCGGCGTCGCGCAGGGCGGCTCGACGCTGACCCAGCAACTCGCCAAGAATCTGTTCCTCACCCAGGACCGGACCCTCTCGCGCAAGATTCAGGAGGCGATCCTCGCGGTCTGGCTCGAACGCACCTACACCAAGGACCAGATTCTCGAACTTTATCTCAACCGCGTCTATTTCGGCTCGGGTGCCTACGGGGTCGAGGCCGCCGCCCAGCGCTATTTCGGCAAGTCTGCCCGCGCGGTCAACGTCGCCGAGGCGGCGATGCTGGCCGGTCTGGTGCAGGCCCCTTCGCGGCTGGCACCGAACCGCAACCCGGCCGCAGCCGAGCGCCGCGCCCAGATGGTGATCGCCGCCATGGTCGAGCAGGGCGTGATCACCGAAGGCTCCGCCAAGGCAGCGCTGGTCGAGCCGGCCGAGGCGGTCGAGCGTGACGGCCCCAACACCATCGCCTATTCCGCCGACTATGTGATCGATGTGCTCGATGATTTCATCGGAGCAGTCGAGGGCGATGTCACCGTGCTGACCTCGATCGATCCGCGCATCCAGCTTGCGGCGGAAACAGCGCTCACGGAGGCGCTGGCCCGCGAGGGAGCAAAGCAGGGCGTCTCGCAGGGTGCCATGGTGGCCATGGCCCCTGATGGCGCGGTCAGGGCGCTGGTTGGTGGCCGCAGCTATGCCCGCAGCCAGTTCAACCGCGCCACCGCTGCGCGCCGGCAGCCCGGCTCGTCGTTCAAGCCATTCGTCTATCTCGCCGCCATCGAGGCCGGCCTGACACCCGACACGATCCGGGACGATTCGCCCGTCACCGTGCGTGGCTGGTCGCCGGAGAACTATTCGCGCGATTTCCGGGGCCCCGTCACGTTGCAGACCGCCCTGTCACTGTCGCTCAACACGGTGGCGGTCAAGCTCGGGCAGGAGGTTTCGCCGCGTTCGGTGGTGCGTGTGGCGCAGCGCCTCGGCATCGCCTCGCCGCTTCAGGCCAATGCCTCGCTGGCGCTGGGAACCTCCGAGGTCACGCCGCTGGAGATGACGGCCGCCTTTGCCGCCTTCGCCAATGGCGGACAGGGCGTGACGCCCTACATCATCCGCGAGGTCAAGGCAGCCAACGGCAAGGTGCTCTACAAGCGCGAGGGTTCCGGCATCGGCCCGGTGATCGATGCCGCGCGCCTGCCCATGATCAACGGCATGATGCGCGAGACATTGCTGACCGGCACCGGGCGCAAGGCCGAGATCCCGGGCTGGGAAGCGGGCGGCAAGACCGGCACGACGCAGGATTTCCGCGATGCCTGGTTCGTGGGCTACACCAGCCGGCTCGTGGCCAGCGTCTGGCTGGGCAATGACGACAACTCCCCCATGAAGCGGGTGTCCGGTGGCGGCCTGCCTTCGGAAATCTGGGGCCGGTTCATGCGCTCGGCGCTGCAGGGCGCGCAGCCGCAAGGCCTGCCCGGCGGGCTCTGGCGCACATCGCCGGGCTTTGCGCCGTTCGGAGCGCCACAGCCCCAGGGTGCCCCCATGGCCAATGCCCGCCCGATGCCGCCCGCCGCCGTCGGCGCCGAACGTGGCCGTGTGCCGCCGCAGGAAAAGAGCTTCTTCGAACGGCTTTTCGGGGGCTGACCGATCAGCCCTTGCCGGCAAGCGCTTCCGCCCGAATGCCGCGCGTGGCCTGAAACAGCACCAGCGCCGCGACCCCGATCAGCGTGATGATGATCGGCAACGGCAGGGCCGAGCCGGTCAGAACGCGCCCGATCAACAGTCCGACACAGGCGGCAAAGATCATCTGGCACAGGCCGAGGCACGAGGACGCCGAGCCGGCCCGCTCCGGAAACGGCATCATCGCGGCGGCCTGGCCCTGCGGCATGGTCAACCCGACGCCCATCGCATAGAGCGCCATCGGCACTGTGATCTCCAGCGACGAGCCTGTGCCGAATGCCGTCAACGCCAGCATCAGCACCCCGCCTCCGGCCAGGCACATCACGCCGATGCGGATCACCCCATCCAGACCGCGCGCCGGCACCAGCTTCTGCGCGAGGATCGTGCCGCTGATGAATCCGAGGACACCGAAGGCGAAGGACAGCCCGAAGGCCACCGGCGACAGCCCGTAAACGCCCATCAGCACGAAGGACGAGCCCGAAATGAAGGCGAACAAGCCGCCATAGGCAAGGCTGACCAGCCCGACATAGGCCCGGTAGGCGCGATTCTGCAGCAACGTGCCGAAGCCCCTGATGATGGCCATCAACGAGAGCGGCTCGCTGAGCTTGCGGGTGTTGGTCTCGGGCAGTGCCAGCGTGATCCACAGCGCCAGCGCACTGGCGAAGGCCAGCGAGGCGAGAAAGGTCGAACGCCAGCCGAACGCATCCTGGAGCACGCCGCCCAGAACCGGCGCAATCGCCGGCACCACGCCCATGATCATGCCCATGCGGGCCAGTTCCTGGCCTGCGCGCGGCCCTTCATACAGATCGCGCACCATGGCGCGGCCCAGCACGATCGGCCCTGATGCCCCAAGCGCCTGGACGAAGCGCGCGCCGATCAGCATGTCGATGGAGACGGCGAGGGCGCAGGCGATCGTCGCTGCGATGAACAGCGCAAGCCCTGCCAGCAGCACGGGCTTCCTGCCAAGCCTGTCGGACAGGGGCCCGTAAATGATCTGCCCGGCGGCAAAGCCGAACAGGAAGGCTGACAAGGTGGCTTGCGCACCGGCGGTGCCGGCATCGAAAACCCGCGCGATCTCCGGCACGGACGGCAGATAGAAATCCGTCGCCAGCGGCCCCAGCGCCGTCAGCATGGCGAGGGTCGCGGTCATGGCCAGCGTGTCAGGGCGCAGTCTGGTCATCCGGTTTCCTGATCAGGACAGCGTGCGAACGAGAATGGCCGGGCTTGCGGCCCGGCCATCGATCTTGGCGTGATGATGGATCAATCGCGGCGAGGGCGACGGTCGCGGCCCCCGCGATCATCCCGGCGCGGACGCTCGGAGCGCTCCTCGCGCTCCTCTTCCGGGCCTTCGCCGCGCTCGGCCCGCTCGGCATCGCGCTGGGCCTTGATCTTGTCGGTGATGTCCTCGCCGGTTTCCTGGTCGACGACCTTCATCGACAGGCGGATCTTGCCGCGCTCGTCGAAGCCGAGCAGCTTGACCTTGACCTTGTCGCCTTCCTTGACCACGTCGTTGACCTTGGCCACGCGCTGCGGGGCCAGTTCGGAGATGTGGATCAGGCCGTCCTTGGCACCGAAGAAGTTGACGAAGGCACCAAACTCCATGGTCTTCACGACCGTGCCTTCATAGATCACGCCGACTTCCGGCTCGGACACGATCGACTTGATCCACTTGATGGCGGCCTCGATCGACTTGCCATCGGCAGAGGCGATCTTGACGGTGCCGTCATCCTCGATGTTGATCTTCGCGCCGGTCTTTTCGACGATTTCGCGGATGATCTTGCCGCCCGAACCGATGACTTCGCGGATCTTGTCGACCGGGATCTTCATCGTCTCGATGCGCGGTGCGAACTGACCAAGCTCGGAGCGGGCCGAGGTCAGCGCATTCGCCATCTCGCTCAGGATGTGAAGGCGGCCATCCTTCGCCTGCGTCAGGGCCACCTGCATGATCTCTTCGGTGATGCCGGCGATCTTGATGTCCATCTGCAGCGAGGTGATGCCGTTCTCGGTGCCCGCCACCTTGAAGTCCATGTCGCCGAGGTGATCTTCGTCACCCAGGATGTCCGACAGCACGGCAAAGCGCTTGCCTTCGAGGATCAGGCCCATGGCGATGCCGGCGACCGGACGCTTCAGCGGAACACCCGCGTCCATCAGCGCCAGCGAGGAACCGCACACTGTGGCCATCGAGGACGAGCCATTCGACTCGGTGATCTCGGAGACCAGACGCAGCGTGTAGGGGAACTCGTGGTGCGCCGGCAGCATCGGGCGGATGGCACGCCAGGCGAGCTTGCCGTGGCCGATTTCGCGGCGGCCGGGCGAGCCCATGCGGCCGGTCTCGCCGACCGAATAGGGCGGGAAGTTGTAGTGCAGCAGGAAGGTTTCCTTGCGGGTGCCTTCCAGCTCGTCGATGTACTGCTCGTCATCGCCGGTGCCGAGCGTGGCCACGACCAGCGCCTGGGTCTCGCCGCGCGTGAACAGCGCCGAGCCATGGGTGCGTGGCAGGATGCCGACTTCCGACACGATCTTGCGGACCGTCCTGACGTCGCGGCCATCGATGCGGATGCCGTCATCGAGAATGTTGAAGCGCACGACCTTGGCCTGCGCGTCCTTGAACACGGCCTTGACCTGGTCCTTGTCGAACTTGGCTTCGCCGCCTTCGGGGAACATGGTCGACATGACCTTGTCCTTGACGGCGTCCACGGCCTTGTAGCGATCCTGCTTGGTGGTGATCTTGTAGGCCTTGCGCAGATCCTTTTCGGCGATCTTCATCAGGGCCTTCTCGACCGCGGAATGATCCGGCGCGGTGTAGTCGCGCGGCTCCTTGGCGGCCTTCTCGGCGAGGCGGATGATCGCGTCGATCACGGGCTGGAAATGCTTGTGGCCGAACATGACGGCCTGGAGCATGATCTCTTCGCCCAGTTCCTTGGCTTCCGATTCCACCATCAGCACCGCATCCTGGGTGCCGGCGACGGTGAGGTCGAGATCCGATTCCTTGAGTTCGGCAGAGGTCGGGTTCAGCTTGAGCTGGCCGTTGATGTAGCCGACCTTGGCAGCGCCGACCGGGCCCATGAAAGGCACGCCGGACAGCGTCAGGGCGGCGGAGGCACCGATCATTGCCGGCACGTCCGGATCGTTTTCGAGATCGTGCTGGAGCACGGTCACCACGACCTGCGTGTCATTGCGGTAGCCATCGGCAAAGAGCGGGCGGATGGGGCGGTCGATCAGGCGCGAGATCAGCGTTTCACGCTCGCTGGGGCGGCCTTCGCGCTTGAAATAGCCACCGGGGATGCGACCGGCCGCAAAGGCCTTTTCCTGGTAGTTCACGGTCAGCGGGAAGAAATCGATGCCCGGCTTCGGCTCCTTGGCCGACACGACGGTGGCGAGCAGCACGGTCTCGCCATAGGTGACCATCACCGAGCCGTCGGCCTGGCGGGCGACCTTGCCGGTTTCCAGGGTCAGCTTGCGGCCGCCCCAGATCAGTTCTTCAGTCTGGATATCGAACATGGTTTTTCAGCTTTCATCGCGGGCGCAGGTGCAAGCCTGCCTGCATTCCGGGACTGGCAACCATGGGCAAGACGGCGAACGACTGGCAGCGATCCAGTGGTTGGCGATCCTGTCCATGGACGCTTGCCTCCCGGAGGACAAGTGGCTTGATGGACCGAACCATGGCCCTGTGCGCGCCCGGGGGCAGCGGCCTTGGTTCAAACGGGCAGGCACCCTGTGCGCCTGTCCGGAAGGCAAAAACCCGGGCGGTGCCGAAGCACCATCCCGGGCCGGGTGATCGATCAGCGGCGGATGCCGAGCTTCTCGATCAGGCTGCGGTAGCGGGCCTCGTCCTTGCCCTTGACATAGTCGAGCAGCGAACGGCGCTGCGAGACCATCTTGAGCAGGCCGCGGCGCGAATGGTTGTCCTTGACGTGGCTCTTGAAGTGACCGGTCAGGTTGTTGATGCGCTCGGTGAGGATCGCAACCTGGACTTCCGGAGAGCCGGTATCGCCGGCCTTGGTGGCATATTCAGAAACGAGCGCGGTCTTGCGCTCTGCCGAAATCGACATCGTGTCATCCTTTCGAAAAGGGGTTTCAGAAACGGCCCGGCCGGGATGTCGTCCAGCAGGGTCGGGCGCCGGAGATCATGTCTCCGGACGGCTGCGCTATAGGCGAGAATGGCTGGCAAGGCCAGCAAAATCGGCGCTTGGCGCGCCACAGGCCCGTCAATACCCCCGCGCCCGCTCGACCGGGTATTCCAGCGGCAGGCCGCGTTCCAGCCGGTCGATCTGGCGGGCGATCAGGGCGCAGATCGCCTCCGGGTCGCTCATTGCCGCATTGTGCGGCGTGACCGTGACGGCTGGATGTGTCCAGAAGCGGGAGGTGGCAGGCAAGGGCTCGGTGCGGAACACATCGAGTGTGGCGTGGCTCAAGGTGCCGTCATCGAGGCAGGCGAGGATGTCGTCCTCATCCTGCGAGGCCCCGCGCCCGGCATTGATGAGCACCGGTGCGCCCAACCGCCCGTCGCGCGCCAGCTCGGTGAAGAGGCTGCGGTTGAGAAGGCCGTCCGTGTCCGGCGTGGCCGGCAAGAGGTTCACCAGGATGTCGGTGCGGGCCAGAAACGGCTTCAGCCCCTCCGCGCCAGCGAAACTGGCAAGGCCCTGCACGTCGCGCGCGGTCCGGCTCCAGGCGGCCACATCGAAGCCCAGCGCCATCAGTTTGCCGGCGGCATCGAGGCCGAGCACGCCCATGCCCAGGATGCCGACGCGGACATCGCGCGCGGCGGGCTGGTTCCGGTCGTCGATCCAGGCCGCCTCCCGCTGCTGGCGGTCATAGCGCCGCTGCTGGCGCAAGGCGATCAGGCAGTGCAGCGCGACATATTCGCTCATCCGCGCCGTCAGGTCGGGGTCCACCACCCGCGCCAGCGCCACATCCGGCAGGCTCCGGTCGGCGAACAGATGGTCGACGCCGGCTCCCAGCGAAAAGATCGCTTCAAGGCGCGGCAAGCCGGCCAGCGCGCCTTGCGGGTGTTTCCAGCTCGCCGCGAAGCGCACATTGCGCCGGTCGAACGCCTCGCCCAGCGCAACGATCTCGAAGCCCGGCAGATGCCGCTGGAAGCGCTGCCGCCAGCTTTCCAGATCCCAGCCGGTCATGGCGATCAGCAGGCTCATGCGCCGATCCGCTCGATGATGGCCGATGCCGGAGGCGCGGTGCGTGTCTCCGACACCGTGTAGGCGGCCGCCAAGCGGCTGGCAGCGCGGGCCATGGAGGCTTCGTCGCGGGCATGGATGATCGCCAGAGGCCGGTTCGGGCCGACCTCGTCGCCCAGCCCCGCCAGCGTGGTCAATCCGACCGCGTGGTCGACCGCATCTTCGGCGCGCGCGCGCCCGCCGCCCAGTTCCACGACGGCGATCCCGATGGCGCGGGTATCGATGGCGCTGACAAAGCCCGGCTGTGAAGCCCATGCAGCCTGCACCAGCGGCGCCGCGCGAAGATGCGCATCAGGGCGCGAGATCAGGTCGCCCGGACCGCCCAGCGCGCTGATCATGCGCTGGAACACCTCGGCCGCCGCCCCCGAAGCGATCGCGCGCTCCATCCGGCTGCGGCCATCGTGCAGGCTGGTGGCGAGGTTGCCAAGGACCAGCATTTCCGCCCCAAGAGCCAGCGTCACTTCGTGCATCCGCGCCTCGCGCCGGTCGCCGGTCAGGTAGTCAATGGCATAGCGCACTTCGAGCCCATTGCCCGCAGCATCGGCGAGCGGCGCGTCCATGTCGGTGATCAGGGCCGTGGTCGCCAGCCCGGCCCCATTGGCCACCGAGACCAGAGAGCGCGCCAGCTCCCGCGAGCGTTCGAGCGTGGGCATGAAAGCACCGGAGCCGGTCTTCACATCCATGGCCAGCCCATGCAGGCCGGCGGAGAGCTTCTTGGACAGGATCGAGGCCGTGATCAGCGGCACCGATTCCACCGTCGCCGTGACGTCGCGGATGCCGTAGAGGCGCTTGTCTGCCGGTGCGAGATCGGCGGTCTGGCCAATGATCGCGCAACCGGTCTCGCGCACCACCTTGCGGAACAGCGCGTTGTCCGGCTGCGTGATGTAGCCCGGCACGCTGTCGAGCTTGTCGAGCGTGCCGCCCGTATGGCCAAGCCCGCGCCCCGAGATCATCGGCACAAAGCCGCCGCAGGCCGCAACCGCAGGCCCCAGCATCAGCGACACCGTATCGCCCACTCCGCCGGTCGAGTGCTTGTCGAGCGCGGGGCCCGGCAGGTCGCTCCAGTCCAGAACAGTGCCGGAATCGCGCATCGCCTCGGTCAACGCCACGCGTTCGCGCGTGGTCATGTCGCGAAAGAACACGGCCATGGCGAAGGCCGCGGCCTGCCCTTCGGTGACACGGCCATCGGTGAGCCCGCCGATCATCTGGCCGATCTCGGCTGGCGTCAGTTCCGCCCCGTCGCGTTTGCGGCGGATGATCTCCTGCGGCAGAAAACCCATCAATAAACCCCGTCGCCGCTTTCGCTGCCTGCCTGGCCGCCAATCACATCCACCAGCACCTGATGCAGCCCGCTGGCTCCGAACCGGAAGGTGCGCGGGTTGGCCCAGGACGGACCCATGATCTCGTCCGCCAGATCGAGATAGACTTTTGCGTCCGCCAGCGTGCGGATACCGCCTGACGGCTTCAGGCCCACGGGCTGATGGCTGGCCTTGATGGCTTCCAGCATGGCGCGCACCGCTTCGGGTGTGGCCGACTGCGGGATCTTGCCCGTCGAGGTCTTGATGAAATCAGCCCCGGCCCGGATCGCGAGATCGCTGGCCGCCCGGATGCTGGCGATATCGGGATAGGCTCCGGTTTCGAGAATGACCTTGAGCAGTGTCGATCCGCAGATCGCCTTGATCTCGGCGATCATGTCGGCGGCAATCTCCGCATCACCTTGCAGGAAAGCCTTGTAGGGCATCACCAGGTCGATCTCGTCGGCCCCGTCGCCGATGGCCTCGGTCGTGTCGCCGGAAATGCGCCCGACATTGGTGCCGCCGGCAGGAAAATTCACCACGGTCGCCACCCTGACCGCGCTGTTGCCCAGTGTGCGCCGGGCGAGGCTGACGAATTGCGGCCAGATGCACACGGCAGCCACTGCCTGCGGTGCCGCCACGGCCCGCGCGCAAAGCTGCAGGGTGCCGGCCTCGCTGGCCTGATCACCGAGGTCTGTCAGATCCAGCAGTGCCAACGCGCGGCGTGCCAGAAGCACATCGGCCCCGGGCTTGCTCTCAGCCATGCTCGCTCTCCTTCAGAAAGGCTCGCACCAGCCGCTTGAGGCGCGGCGCGGCGGCATCGGCCACATGCTTGGTTTCCATGTGGTTCGGCGCAACCACCTGCATGCCGGTGCCATAGTTGGTGACGATGGACAAGGCTGCGATCTCGAGCCCGAGCCTTCTGGCCATGATCACCTCCGGCACGGTCGACATCCCGACCAGATCGGCACCAACGCGCTGCGCCAGCCTGATCTCGGCCGGCGTCTCGAAGCTGGGGCCGCTCCACCACATGTAGACGCCTTCGGCGAGCGCCTGGCCAGCGAGGGTTGCGGCGCGTTGCAGCCGCGCCCGCAGCGAGGGACTGTAGGCCTCCGCCATCGGCACGAAGCGCCGCTCGTCCGTATCGCCGACCAGCGGGTTGGGCGCGCCGAGACTGATATGGTCGCTGATGGCCACCACATCGCCGGGGGCCATGGCCGGATTGACCGAGCCGGCCGCATTGGTGGCCAGCACCGGCGGCGCACCGAGCCGGGCCAGGAGCCCGAGCGGCACCTTCATCACCGCCGGATCGCCGCCCTCGTAATAGTGGGAGCGGCCGGCAAACACGATCACGCGGCGGCCTTCGAGTTGCCCCGACACCAGCGCCTTGGCATGGCCCGACACCTGCCCGCGCGGAAAACCGGGAATCTCTGCAAAGGGAATGCTGACGGCATCCTCGATCTCGTCGGCCAGCGAGCCAAGGCCGGAGCCAAGGATGATCGCCAGGTCCGGTGCCGCGATGCCGCGCGTGGTCACGAAGGCCGCCGCCTCATCAAACAGGCTTTCGGGATGATCGCGCCAGGCCATGGATTGCTCGCCTTTGTCAGGACGCCAGATTGTCGGGGCCGAATGAGGCGGGCAGAAGCTCATCGACCGTGAAGCTGCGGCGGATACCAGCGCGATCGGCCACATGCACGGGTGTCGTCAGCGCGGCGAATTCGCGCAGGCGCTGGCGGCAGCCGCCGCACGGCGTGCACAGGCCGGTGCCGTCACCAACCACGAGCGCTTCGGTGATGCTGGTCTCGCCGGCCATGATCATCGCGGCGATGGCGCTGGCTTCGGCACAGTTGCCGACCGGATAGGCCGCATTCTCGACATTGCAGCCGGCATAGATCGCGCCGCTGGCCGCCCGCACGGCGGCCCCGACCCGGAACTTCGAATAGGGCACATAGGCCCGTTCCTGTGCGGCCTTCGCCGCTTCGAACAGCGCTGTCAGGGCGGGGCTCATGGCCGTTGTCATGACCGGTCCTTGAGATAGGGCACGCCCACCGCTTTCGGCGGCGTCGCCTTGCCGATGAAGCCGGCCAGCAGCACGACGGTGAGCACATAGGGGAGCGCCTGGATGGCCTGCACCGGAACCTGTCCGATGCCGGGGAAGCTGACACCCTGGATGCGCAGCGCTACCGCATCGAGCAGGCCGAACAGGAAGCAGGCTCCCAGCGCCGGCACTGGCCGCCACTTGGCAAAGATCAGCGCTGCCAGAGCAATGAAACCCTTGCCCGCCGTCATGTCGGTGATGAACCCGGCCGACTGCGCGATGGCCAGATAGGCCCCGCCGAAGCCGCACAGGATGCCGGCCATGATCACCGCCGAATAGCGCAGCGCGGTGACCGAAAGACCGGCTGTGTCGACCGCAGCCGGGTTTTCGCCAACGGCCCGCAGGCGCAGGCCCCAGCGGGTTCGATACAGGATGAACCATGTCAGCGGCACCAGCGCCAGCGCTCCATAGACCAGCACCGAATGACCCGAAATCACCTCAGCGTAGATCGTCCCGAATACCGGGATGGCGCGCGCACTTTCGGCAAAGGGCAGCACGATCTCGTTGAAGCGCGCGCCGCTGGGCAATTGCGGCGTGCGGCCGCCCTGATTGAACCAGGCATTGCCGAGGATCGCCGTCAGGCCCGAGGCGAGCACGTTGATGGCGACGCCTGCGACGATCTGGTTTCCGCGTTGCGTGATCGAGGCAAAACCGTGCACCAGCGCAAACAGCACCGAGGCGAACACCGCCGCCAGGAGGCCCATCCACGGGTTGGGCACAAGGCTGGCAGTCGCCCCTGCCGCAAAGGCCCCGATCAGCATCTTGCCCTCAAGCCCGATGTCGACCACGCCGGCGCGCTCCGAATAGAGCCCTGCCAGACAGGCGAACAGCAGCGGCACCGACAGCCTGATCGCGGAATCCACGGCCAGAAGGATGATCTGGAACGCTTCGCTCATGCGCTCACCGCCCGGCCTGCGAAGCGCTGGTAGAGCGCCGTGATCCTGTCGGCGAACATCATTTCGAGCGCGCCGGCGAACAGGATCACGAAGCCCTGGATGACGATGATCATCTCGCGGGTGATCTTGGGCTTGTCGAAGGCCAGTTCCGCCCCGCCCTGATAGAGCACGCCGAACAGCAGCGCCGCCAGCACGATGCCGAACGGATGGCCACGGCCCATCAGCGCCACCGCGATGCCGACAAAACCGGCCCCGGCGGTGAACTCGTTGATCAGCCGTCCCTGCACCCCGAGAATTTCGTTGGTCGCCATCAGGCCGGCCAGCGCGCCGGAAATCAGGAGCGCGATCACGGTGATCCGGGCCGGCGAGATGCCGGCATAGACAGCCGCATCCGGATTGGCCCCGACCGTGCGGATGGCGTAGCCGAGCCGTGTCCGCCAGATCAGCACCCAGACCATGATCGCAGCCGCGATGGCAAAGACGAAGGACAGGTTCAGCGGCGTGCGCGTCAGCGTCAGGCCGAACCAGCCTGCCATCTGGTTCATCAGCGGCAAGGTTGCGCCGGGCACGAACTTGGCGGTCTCGGGCGCCATCGAGCCCGCCATCTTCATCGGCCCCACCAGCAGGTAGACCAGCAGCGTCGCGGCGAGGAAATTGAACATGATCGTGGTGATCACGATGTGGCTGCCGCGATAGGCCTGAAGGTAGGCCGGGATCAGCACCCAGGCAGCGCCGGCCAGCGCCGCTCCCAGCACGCAAAGCGGCAACAGGATCGGCCAGGGCAGGAATGGCAGCGTCAGCGCCACAAGCGCTGCGCCCAGCCCGCCCATCAGCGCCTGCCCCTCGCCACCGATGTTGAAATGGCCGGCATGGAAGGCGACGGCCACGGCAAGGCCCGTGAAGATGAAGCTGGTCGTGTAATACAAGGTGTAGCCCAGCCCGTATTGCGAGCCGAGCGCGCCGCGCAGCATGATCTGCAAGGCTTCCAGCGGGTTCTCGCCGATGAGCGCGATGACGAGGCCAGCCGCGAGGAAAGCGACAACGACATTGACCAGTGGCACCACGCCAGCAGTCAGCCACAGCGGAGCGGGGCGGCCGCTCATGCCGCCTGTCCGGGCTGTTCGGAGATCACGCCTGCCATCAGAAGCCCCATGTCCTGCTCATTGGTCTGGTCCGGCAGGCGCTCGCCGGTGATCTTGCCGCCGCACATCACCAGCACCCGGTCTGACAGGGCCAGCACCTCGTCGAGTTCGGTCGAGACCAGCAGGATCGCCTTGCCGGCATCGCGCAGGGCAATGATGCGCTTGTGGATGAACTCGATCGCACCGATGTCGACGCCGCGCGTCGGCTGGCCGATCAGCAGAAGCTGCGGGTCGCGCTCGATCTCGCGCGCCAGCACGATCTTCTGCTGGTTTCCGCCCGAGAACAGCGCCGTCCGCAGGCCCGGGTCAGCGGGCCGCACATCGAAGGCCGCCATCTTGGCCGCGCAATCGGCCCTCACCAGGTCCCGGTCGAGAAATATCCCCTTGCCGAAGCGTTCCTCGTCGGAGCAGCCCAGCATGGCGCTTTCGGCCGCCTCGAACGGCTTGACCAGCCCCATCCGGTGGCGATCCTCCGGCACATGGCGCAGCCCCTTGGCGCGCAGCGTCCTCGGGTCGTCCCGCCCGCCGCAATCGAGCGCTGCGCCATTGAGGCTGACGCGCCCTGAGGATGGCTTGCGGATGCCGGCGATGGCTTCCAGAAGTTCGGACTGGCCATTGCCCGAGACGCCAGCAATGCCGACGATCTCGCCAGCCCGCACCGACAGGCTGACATGGTCGAGCCTGAGCGTGCCGCGCGCATCGCGCATGCTCAGGTCCTGGACATCGAGGACCACGCCGCCCGGTCTGGCAGGGCCCTTCTCGACCGTGAGAACCACGCGGCGGCCGACCATCAGTTCCGCCAGATCGGCAGGGCTGGTGCTGGCCGTCTCGACCGTTCCGACCATTTCGCCGCGCCGCATCACCGACACGCGGTCGGTCACGGCCATGATTTCCTTGAGCTTGTGCGTGACGATGATGACGGTCTTGCCCTCGGCGGCAAGCCGGCGCAGCAGCACGAACAGGTTGTCGACCTCGGTCGGCGTCAGCACGGCCGTGGGCTCGTCGAGGATGAGGATGTCGGCACCCTTGACCAGCGCCTTCAGGATTTCGACGCGCTGCAAGGCACCGACCGCGAGATCGGAGACGACCGCATCAGGGTTCACGTCCATGCCATAAGCCTGCGACAACTCCAGCAGCTTGCTGCGAACGGTCGCTGCGCCACGGGCCGTGAAAGCACCGCCTTCTGCGCCGAGCATCACGTTCTCGACCACGGTGAAGGTCTCCACCAGCATGAAGTGCTGATGCACCATGCCGATGCCGGAATGGATCGCGTCGGCTGGCGTGCGGATCAGGCTCGGCGTGCCGTTGATGGCGATGGAGCCGCTATCGGCCGCATAGAACCCGTAGAGGATCGACATCAGGGTCGATTTGCCGGCCCCGTTCTCGCCGATCAGCCCGTGCACCGTGCCTTTCTGCACCGTCATGTTGACCGCGCTGTTGGCGTGAACTGCCCCAAAGCGCTTGTCGATGCCGGTCATCTGGATGGCGGGAGGGGTCATGCAGGACTTTCAAAATCGAATGGCCGGAGTGTGCCCCGGCCATTCAGTTGTCACAAGAGCTTGTCGCAGCGTCACGACGCCAGGTTTGCAGCGCCGATCATGGCACCTGCAATCCAGGCAATGGCGCTCACTGCACCGGGCAGGCCTGGTTCGACATGAAGTCATGCACGACAACGCGCCCGGCCTTGATGTCATCGGAGGCCTTGGTCACGGCAGCGCGCATTTCGGCGGTCACCAGAGCCTTGTTGTTGGCATCGTCAGCCCAGTCCACGCCGCCTTCGGCGAGGCCGAGAACGGTGGTTCCGGCCTTCCAGGTTCCGGCGCGGGCGGTGGTGAACGAGGTGTGCACCGCAACGTCGACGCGCTTGAGCATGGAGGTCAGGACCTTGCCCGGGTGCAGGCCGTTCTGGTTCGAATCGACGCCGATGCCGAGTGCGCCGCCATCAGCAGCCGCCTGCAGCACGCCGATGCCGGTCGCACCGGAGGCATGATAGATCACGTCCGCGCCCTGGCTGATCTGGCCGCGTGCCAACTCGCCGCCGCGCACCGGGTCACGGAAAGCAGCGCCGGTCGTGCCGGTCATGTTCTGGATCACGGTTGCGGTCGGCTTGGCAGCCTTCACGCCCTGAACGTAGCCGCAGGCGAAACGGCGGATCAGCGGGATGTCCATGCCGCCGACGAAACCGACGGTGTTCTTCTTGGAGGCAAGGCCGGCCAGCACGCCGACGAGATAGGAGCCTTCATGCTCCTTGAAGACGATCGACTGCACGTTCGGCAGGTTCACGACCGAATCGATGATCGAGAAGCGGGTGTTGGGGAATTCTGCCGCAACCTTTTCCAGCGCCGCACGGAAGGAGAAGCCGACCGCCACGATCGGGTTCTGGCCGCGCTGGGCGAAGTTGCGCAGGGCCTGTTCGCGCTGGGCATCGTTCTGGATTTCGAAATCGCGATATTCGACCTTGGTTTCGGCCTTGAACTTCTCGGCACCCGTGTAGGCCGCCTCGTTGAAGGATTTGTCGAACTTGCCGCCAAGGTCATAGACCACGGCAGGGGTGACGGCCTGCTGCGCGATGGCAGCGACCGCAGACATGGCGACGCCCGCGAGCGCCAGGCCGAGTGTTTTCAAACGCATGTGATACCTCCCAAATGACGACGGAACACGTGAGGCCGCCGTGACTGGCAGCTACGATGGCATGGCACATAGGCCCCGGCAAAGGCCCAGCAAGGCTCCGGTGCGGATTTGCCTGCATTTTCCACATTGCGGCGCGCTTTGCCGCGCTTTACGCCTCATCAGGGGGCGCAGCAGGGAAGGCAAAGCCGATGAGTTTCGATGCCGCCGAGATCGAGCGCTATGCCCGCCACCTGGTCCTGCCGGAGATCGGCGGTCCGGGTCAGGCCCGGCTTGCTGCGGCCCGCGTGCTGGTGGTTGGAGCCGGCGGCCTCGGCAGCCCGCTGATCCTGTATCTGGCCGCTGCCGGCGTCGGCTGTATCGGCGTGGTCGATGATGACGTGGTGTCGCTCTCCAATCTCCAGCGTCAGGTGCTGCATGGCACGCCGGATATCGGCCGGCCCAAGGTTTCGAGCGCAGCGGACGCCGTTTTGCGGCTCAATCCGCACGTCCGCGTCGAACCTCACGCCCACCGCCTTGACGGCCACAATGCCCGCGCGCTGATCGCCGGCTACGATCTGGTGGCCGATGGCTGCGACAACTTCGCCACACGCTATCTGGTGGCCGATGCCTGCCTGGCCGAGATGAGGCCGCTGGTCACGGCGGCTCTCGGCCGTTTTGACGGCAGCCTGACCACGCTCAAGCCCTACGAGATGCGTCCCGACGGCCGGCCCAACCCGTCCTACCGCGACCTTTTCCCCGATCCCCCTGCCGCTGGCGTTGTGCCAACCTGTGCTGAAGTCGGCGTGCTCGGCGCGCTTGCCGGCATCATGGGCTCGATGATGGCGCTGGAAGTCATCCGCCAGATCACCGGGTTTGGCGAAGGCCTCGTCGGGCGATTGCTGATGGTCGATGCGATGGGGATGCGGGTGGACGAGGTGGGGTATTGAGACATCGACTGTCTGGCCGTCATGGTCGGGCTTGACCCGACCATCCACGTCTTGATGGCCACGTCTTGCTGGCCACGTCTTGCCGGCCAAGTCTTGTTGGCCACGTTTCCGATACTGGCCGTCTCACAGCGTGGATGCCCGGCTCAAGGCCGGGCATGACGGCGCCAGATGCTCAGTGACCCACCTTCCCCTCGATCGCATCCCACACATCAACCGACAGATCAGGCCCGCCCAGCCGCTTGATGGCGCGCAAGCCGGTAGGGGAGGTGACGTTGATTTCGGTGAGATTGCCGTCGATCACGTCGATGCCGACGAAGATCAGGCCGCGCGCCTTCAGGTCCGGCCCGATCCGCTCGCAGATGTCCATCTCGCGCCTTGACAGGTCGGTGGGCTTGGCTGCCCCGCCGCGCACCATGTTGGAGCGGATGTCGTTCTCCGCCGGCACGCGGTTGATCGCGCCCTTCACCACACCATCGACAAGGATGATGCGCTTGTCGCCTTCCGTGACCTTGGGCAGGAAGCGCTGCACCACCCAGGGCTCCTTGAACAGTGTGGCGAACAGGTCGTAGAGCGAGCCGAAATTCGGGTCGATCCGG
>JALORF010000084.1 GCA_025459195.1 Beijerinckiaceae bacterium | reverse complement strand
ATGATGAGCACCGGCACGGGGCACTCGCGCATGATCCGTTCGAGCAGGGCAAAGCCATGCCGCCCTGGCAATTCCAGATCGAGCAGCATGAGGTCGACTGGCGTATGCACAAGCGTCGACCAGGCCGTCTCGGCGTCGGCGGCATCGGCCACCACCTCTGTGTCCGGGATCTGCGACAGCAGCAGCATCAGCAGCCGCCTCACCGTGGCCTGATCGTCGCACACCATGATCTTGAACGCTGGCATGATCAGAACATCTCCACGCTGGAGGCCGTGCGCCGGACCGAGATCGCGGCCTGATGGCGCGCCTCGGTTCTGGCCAGATCGGCGGTGGCAAGGGGATCGATGTGCTGCACCAGCGCCCGACCGCTCCATGGTTCGAACAGGATGCGGCGCGGGCTCGCGCCACCAGTGTCGCGCGAGCGGACCGGAATTTTCTCGTGCGACAGGAAGTCGACGGCGAACTGGGCATTGCGCTCGCCGATGGCGGACTGGTCGAACGCGGCCGCGATCCGCGCCCCGCCGAAGACCTTGGCTTCGAGCCTGGAGCGATCACAGCCGGCGCGCATCAGCGCGTTGATCAGCACTTCCATCGCCGTGTCGCCATACAGCATGGCATCGCGGTTCTGGCTCTGGCCATCGGCCAGGGCCGGCAGCATGAAGTGGTTGATGCCACCGATCCGGCGCTGTTCGTCGCGCAGGCACACCGCAATGCACGAGCCGAGCACGGTCGAGAGCATTTCCGACGGCTTGCCGTTGATGGCGTGCGCGCCGGGCGCAACCGGATGCACGAGGGCATCGAACCGCGCATCGAAATAGCTGCGCGCCGGTCCGGTCTGGCCAGCGGCGCGGGTGAGTGCTTCAGGCATCGTGACGTCCGATCAGCGTGTAGGCCGTGCGCCCGGCGATGCGCAGGCGTGCGTGGCTCGGCCCGAGGGATTCCGAGTGACCGATGAACAGCGTGCCATGGCTGGCCAGCATGTCGGCAAAGCGGTCGACAAGGGTCCGTTTGGTCGGAGGATCGAAGTAGATCATCACGTTGCGGCAAAAGATGACGTCAAAAGGACCCTGGAAGGGCCATGGCTCCAGAAGGTTGAGCTGACGGCAGGTGACCAGTTTGCGCAGGGCAGGGTTGATCACCTGATGGCCGGCCCGGCCTGAAGGCACGGTGCCGAGCAATGGCTTGAGATCAGGCGGGGCGCGCGCGATCACATCGTCGGCATACTCGGCGGCGCTGGCTCTGGCGACGATCTCGGTGTCGAGGTCCGTTGCCAGAATCCGTGCATCGCAAGATGGATGGGCGCGCAAGGCGCGGTGCAGGATGGCGGCGATGCTGTAGGGCTCCTCGCCCGACGAGCAGGCCGCCGACCAGATGCGCAGTCGCTGCGGATTGCGGGCCAGCAGCGCCGGCAGGGTTTCGTTTGCCAACTGGTCGAAATGGTGCCGCTCACGGAAGAACGAGGTGTGGTTGGTCGTCACCGCATTCAGCAATTCCGGCATTTCACGGTCAAGCGCAGGGCCACGCAGCAGCGCCATGTAGTCGGCCAGCGAGTTCAGACCGAGGGCCTTGACGCGGCGCACCAGCCGGCCCCGCGTCATCGCCGACTTGTTGTCGCGGATGACGATGCCGGAGGCCTGGTGGACGATCTTCGCAAGAAAGCGAAGATCGTCATCGCTGAGGTGAAGGTCAGCCGCCGGTGCGGCGCTGCTCGCGTGCATGGCTCAGAACTCTGACCAG
The DNA here is from genome assembly GCA_025459195.1 of Beijerinckiaceae bacterium. Classification (GTDB taxonomy): domain Bacteria; phylum Pseudomonadota; class Alphaproteobacteria; order Rhizobiales; family Beijerinckiaceae; genus Allobosea. Next base: position 20,980 of record JALORF010000084.1, on the reverse strand, counting down.
TTGCCGGCCACAGCCGTGCCGCCGCGACGCTTTGCCGGGGCCGGCGTATCCCAGCCATCATCGCGCCGGGGCCGCGCAGCCGGACCCTGCCGTGCTTCCGAGGCCTTTTCGGCAAAGGCGGCACTGACCAGGGTCTGGAGCAGCCGCGGCTCACCGGCAGCCCTGGTTGGTGCCGCAGAGCCGGTCTTGAAGGCCGCAACCAGCGAGCGCAGTGTCACGATCTGCTGTTGCAGACCATCGGCAGCCGCTGCGCTCTGCTCGGCCATGGCGGAGTTCTGCTGGGTCATCTCGTCGAGATGGGCCACAGTCTGGCTCATCTCCTCGATGCCGTTGGCCTGCTCGGCGGTGGCCGACGAGATCTCGGAGACGGTTGCCGACACGCGGCTGGCGGCTTCGACGATCTGGTGCAAGGCTTCTCCGGCGCCATGCACCAGCTTGACCCCGCCTGCGACCTGTTCGCTCGAATTGGCGATCAGACCCTTGATGTCCTTCGCAGCCTGGCCGGATCGCTGCGCCAGGGTGCGCACTTCCGAGGCCACCACGGCAAAACCCTTGCCGGCCTCACCGGCACGGGCCGCCTCGACGGCCGCATTCAGCGCCAGAAGGTTGGTCTGGAAGGCGATGTCATCGATCACGCCGACGATTTCGGCGATCTGCTGGGAAGCCTTCTCGATCCGGCCGATGGCATCCACCGCCTCGCTGGCAATGGTGCCGCCACGGGCCGCCACATTGCTGGCATCTTCGGCCAGCTCGGTTGCCTTGCGCGAGCTTTCGGCCGTCTGCTTGACCGATGCCGCAAGCTGCTCGGTCGTCGCGGCGGTTTCCTCCAGCGAGGTGGCCTGCTGTTCGGTGCGCTTGGCGAGGTCGTTGGAGCCGGCGTTGATCTCGGCTGCGGCGTTCGCGACCTCCTCGGCGGTGGACTGGATCGTCACCATGGTTTCGGTCAGGCGCTCGAACGTGGTCTGCACATGGGTCTGCAGTTCCTCGAACGAGCCGATCAGGGTCTGCTGCATCCGGAAGGTCAGGTCACCCTGGGCCAGATGCTGCAAGGATTCGCCGATGGCACCGATGGATGTCTCGACGGTCTCGGAGATCCGGTTGAAGCCGTCGCAGATCTCCTGCATCGGCCCGCTCTTGCCCTCGATGGGCAGGCGCTGGCTGAAATCCCCGACGGCGGCGGCGTTGACCATGCCAGCCACCTCCATCGCCGTGCGCAACTCATCCGTCACGTCGCGCCATTCGACGGTGGCACCGAGATACTCGTTCTTGTCATTGAGCACCGGCACGGCGCTCAGATCGATGGTGCGGTCGCCGAAGGTGCTGCGCACGCTGTAGCCGGTGCCATTCACCGTCTGCTTGACCCTGTCGATGCCGAGATACTTGCGCATGTCCTCGCGGGAGCAACCGACGATGTTGTCCGGCAAGAAGTCAGGGCAGGCTTTCTGGATGTCAGAGGCGAAGGTCTGGAAGTATGTCAGTGCAGCGCCCGAGGCGTAGACATAGCGGTTGTTCTGGTCGGCCACGAGCAGGTTGACATTGGCCTTGTCGAGCGACGAGCGGATGCGCATGGCATCCATGCCGGCCGTGTGGACGACCTGCAACGAGCGGGCCAGTTCGCCGATCTCGTCCTTGCGCTGAAGTCCGGGGATGTCGCAGCTTTCACCACGCGACAGGCCGCCCACGGCCGCACTCAGACGCTGGAGTGGGCCCGTCACTGTGCGTGCGAACAGGGCCGCGATCAGCACCATCAGGACCAGCATGCCCAGTGTCACCGAAATGATCAGCGCCATCTTGTCCCGGATCGGCGCGTTCAGTTCCACCGTCGGGCGGCTGACCACGAGGGCCCAGTTGTTGCCAAAGATCGACACGGGTTGAGCCGCCAGCAGGGCCTGTTCGCCATCCGCATCAAGGCCATAGTCGATGTTCGCCTTTCCGGCGAGCGCATCGGAAATGTGGGAACCGGTGACCTGACGCGTCAGCACGGTGTTTTCCTGGGTCGACTTCAGTTGGCTGCGAAGCTTGCCGTCCGGGCCGACCAGCATGACATCATTGCCATCGGCAACCTTGTTGTAGAGCAGGTTCGCCACGCTCTTGATCGACAGTTGGACCGCAATCACGCCGACAGGTTCCTGCGCCTCGTTGAGGATCGCGCGCGCCATGAAGCTGGCGGGGTCGCCGTTGCTTGGCTGATAGGCCTCGAAGTCGGCGAAAGCCACCTTCTGTTCGGATGCATCACGCAATGCGCTGCGGAAAGCCTTGCCAAGCCCGGAATCGCGATGCGGGCCACTGATCAGGTTGGTGCCGAAGTCGCTCTCCTTCTCCACTGTATAAACCACGGTGCCGTCGGTCCTGATCAGGAAGATGTCATAGAATCCGAGTTCGACCTTGGTCTGGCGCAGGAAAGGGTGATAGCGGCGGTGGACGGTGCCGTAGTAGGTCTCATCACCGTCGCCGTTGTAATCCTGCCGCGCTGTCTTCAGCGGGTTGCCGGTGGTATAACGCGCCACGAGGCTGGCGACCTCGCGGCGGTCGAGCTGTTCGTAGGCACCATCGAAGCCGTTCATCGAGATGCGCGCCCCGCCGGCTGTCGAAACCAGCTTCAGCTCATGCACCTGGCGATCGAAGTGACCCTTGATGATGTTGGCGCGGTAGCTCGACTGGTCGCGGAAATTCTCGCGGGTTGAATGCGAGAGCGTCGAGGCTGCGATGTAGATCGCCACGCTGGCAACGCTGGCCATCGCAATCGTCAGGCCGATGGCTGCGAACAGCGGCAATTTCATGGACAGTTGTGCAAGCCGCCCCGATGCCGGCACTCCGCTGGTGCCATCCTTGGCGGACAGAAGGTTGAAACGCATGATCTGAACTCCTGGGAGGATACGGGGGAACGGCTCAGGCCGCTTCGGAAGGGAGGGTCGGGTAGGTATTGACCAGCGGGTTGGCATCGACGGCGCGGTCGAGCGCCAGCAGCGACACGACCTCCTCGCCCACGATCACCACGCCGCTCAGCATCTGGTCGCAGGTCTGCACATCCGGCGGCGGACGAACCGCGCTGGCAGGGACGTCGATGATGTCGGACACCGCATCGACCAGGAGCCCTGCAACGCGCTCATGGACATCCACCACCAGGATGACATGGGCTGGGGTGGCCGCCGTGATCCCGAGGCCGATCCGGGCTCTGAGGTCATAGACGGCGAGGATCATGCCGCGCAGGTTGATCACGCCGCGCACATGCGGCGGAACATGCGGCAGCGGGGTGGCCGGATGCCAGCCCTTGATCTCGCGGACAGCGGCAACATCGATGCCGAAGGTGCGCTGATCGACCCGGAAGGTCACGATCTTGCGCATGGTTGCATTGGCGGCCTGATCGGCGGGGGCATGAAACTCGCTCATGGGGTTTCCTTCACGCGGCATGGGGAACGAGGACGGGTTGGTCCGGTTGCGGGCGCTGGCCACGGCGCGCGACAAGGGCCGGCAGCGCATCGATGTCGAGGATCAGGGCAACCATGCCATCGCCGAGGATCGTGGCCGCAGAAGCGCCGGCAACAGGTCCGAACGAGGCTTCGAGGCTTTTCACCACCACCTGTTGCTGGCCCAGAATCTCGTCAACCGCGATGCCGATGATCTCGCCGCGATCCGTCTCGGCGCTGATCACCACGGTCTCCTGACCGCTGCCGCCCAGTTCAAGCAGGTCCGCCAGCCGGATCAGCGGCGCGACCTGACCACGAAGCCGAACGATTTCCGAGCCGCCCGGCAGACTTCCGGGCCGGCAGTTGGCGATCTGGAGCGTCTCCATGATCGAACTGATCGGCACGATGATGCGCTGGCCCGCGACCTTCACCACCATGCCGTCGGCAACGGCCAGCGTCAGCGGCAGTGACAGGGCGAATGTGCAGCCCTTGCCCGGCTCCGATTCGACCGTGACGCGCCCGCCCAGCGCCTCGACATTCTGCTTGACCACATCCATGCCGACGCCACGGCCCGAGACATCCGTCACGGCCTCGGCTGTGGACAGGCCGGCATGGAAGATCAGCGCGTCGATCTCGGCAGCGCTGGGCTTGGCATCCGCTGCCATCACGCCGCGACTGATGGCCTTGGCCAGCAACTTGTCGCGGGGCAAGCCGCGCCCATCATCGGCAATGGTGATGACAATCCTGCCGCCGCGCTGCTCGGCGGACAAGGTGACCACCCCTTCCACCGGCTTGCCGGCGCTGATGCGCTCGTCGGGATTCTCCAGCCCGTGATCGAGCGCATTGCGGATCATGTGCGTCAGCGGATCGGCCAGTTCCTCGATGATCGTCTTGTCGACCTCGGTGTCCTCGCCGCACGTGGCGAGCCGCACCTGCTTGCCAAGCATGGTGGCGAGGTCGCGCACCACACGCGGCATGCGCTGGAAAACGGTCTTCACTGGCTGCGCGCGCACCGCCATCACCTGATCCTGCAACTCGCGGGTCTGGCGCGTCAGCGCCTCGATGCCCTCTGTGAGTTGCAGGGCATGCAGCACCGGCAGGTCGCGGCTGCGGTCGATCAGCATCGACTGGGTGATGACGATCTCGCCGACGAGGTTCATCAGGCGGTCGACCCGGTCGAGATCGACCCGGATCGTGCGCACCATGGCCGGACGGTTCTTCAAGGTCGGCACCACGCCGGAGGCATCGGGCAGCGGTGACATGAGCGGCAATTGCCGCGCCGCCGCAAGGGCGCTGTCGCCGGCACTGACCGCAGGGGCCGCCACCGCTGCGGCTTCATACCCGGCTGACCCGGCAGGCATGGCCTCGTCGCCGGCCGTCGCAGCAGCAGCGCCACTGACGCTTCCCGTCATGCCGTCTGCCGAGCCCCGCATCACCACGGCGGGCGGCGATACGACGGCCGGCGCCGCCGGTGAGATGAAGGCCAGTTCGTCCGCATCGAAGCAGCGCTCGAGCACATCCTCGACCTGCTCGCGCGTCGCCGCACTGTCCAGCATGACATCGAACCGCAGGTTGCAACGGGCCGGATCGAGCGCGGCCAGAAGCGGCACAGCCGAGACATCGCAGGTCAGCACCGGCTCGCCGAGCGTCTCCAGCGATTGGAGAATCTGGGGTGGTTCCACGAGGCGGCGGAACAGGTCGTCATGCGGCGTGATCCGGATGTGGTGGCCGCAGGCAGCCTCGACCGGCGGGGGCTCCGGCGCTGCCGCCGCCGCAAGCGGCATGACCGGCGCGGCCGCTGCCGCACCACCGCCGGAAACGAATTGCCGGAGGGCCTCGATCAGGTCAGGAAACTGCGGTGCTGGCTGACCGCTGCGGGCTGCACCGACACAAGCCCCCACAGCATCCGCCGTGCGCAGGAACAGCCCCAGCGGCGCATCGGCAACCCGGACCTTGCCGTTCCTGAGCAGATCCAGCGCCGCCTCGAAACCGTGGGCGTACGGCACGATCTCGGTGAACCCGAACGCGCCTGCCCCGCCTTTGATCGAATGAATGGCCCGGAATGCGGCATTGACCGTTTCCGTGTCCGTCGCGCCAGTGTCCATCTCCTGAAGACAGCGCTCCAGGGCAGACAGAAGCTCGTCGCACTCCTCGAGAAACGACTGCTTCAGCAGGGCCATCGGGTCCATGGCCAGCCTCAGCGGTCAAGCTGCGCCACGAGGGCGAGCAGGGTGTCGGGCACGAACGGCTTGACCATCCAGGCCGTGGCTCCGGCGCGGCGTCCTTCCGACTTGAGATCAGCCCCCGTTTCCGTGGTCAGGATCACGATTGGCGTTGCCTGACCGTCCGGATGCTCGCGGCAGGCTCGGGTGAACTCGATCCCGTCCATGACCGGCATGTTGAGATCGGTGATGACGAGCTGAGGCTGGCAGGCTTCGAACTTGGCCATGCCGTCGGCGCCGTTCTCGGCCTCCACCACCTCGTGCCCGGCATCCCGCAGGCAATGGCTCAGCAAGGTCCGCAAGGTGGCCGTGTCGTCGATCGCAAGAATTTTCATGGGGCATACTCCAGCGTGAAGAAGTCCCGCTCCGGATCGAGGCCCAGGGCTTCGAACGAGAACAGGAAGGCAAAGGACGGGTTGAGGACCGTGACACTGGCACCGCGCGCCTGTGCGGTGCGCGCCGCCGAGACGAGCAGTTGCAGCCAGGCCAGGGGAAGCTGGACCGCCTGACCGGCATCGATGCGGATGCCGTCATCGCTCTCCAGCGCTTCGATCATCGCGCTCTGGAAAGCCGGCAGGTCGCGCGGGTGGGGTCGTTCGGGAAGCAGCAGCGGCATGGCAACCAATCCATGAGTCTTGTCAGCGGTTTAGGCGCAACCGGAGACTCGCAGGGATTGGTTGAGGGAGTATTACTTTTAGTTGTATTTCATATATAATCGCCTATCTATGCACGATCGACATGCCCTTCTGCAGCACCCTGCCGATGGCTGAGCAGATCAGCCTGGAGGGCGGTCAGGATCAGGCCCGGCGTCCTGACAGGTTGTCATCTGGAAAATACAAAAAGATGTAAACAGAAAAAATACATCTATCAGGCATTGTTGCGCCGAGAGGTGCCGTGTGTCGAGCAGCCAGACCATTCCGCGAGTCCTGATCGCCGACAAGAACCCGTTCTACCGGCGTGTCATCCGTCAGCATGTGCTGCCGGCCCGCCTGAGCGAGATGTTCGAAGCCGAGACGTCGATCGACACGATGTCGCTGCTTCTGAGCCAGCCTTTCGATCTCCTGGTCGCGGACTGGGATGTCCTGATCGGCAATGACGGGGCCTTGCTCGAACTGATCGTGCGGCGGGCCAAGCTGGCGCGGCGCAAGATGCCAGTGCTCTCGCTGATGTCGCTGCCGACCCAATCGAGCGTCCTGCATGCCTCGAACAATGCCATCAACCTCGTGCTGCGCAAGCCGTTCTCGCCGAAGTCCCTGCAGGATCGCGCCGAGTATCTGCTGAACAGCATGACTGCGGAACTGGTGGACTGACGCCCACGCACCGATGGCTGGCAGAGCGGGACCGATCAGGCGGTTTTCCGCCGGGCAGCAACATGCCGCAAGGCAGCGCAGCGTCGTTCTGCCAGGACAAGGCGTTCCCGCGACAATCCGGAAGCGCGACAGGATACTGATGGCTCCACAGGGCTTGGGCATGGCCTGATCCCGCTCTGCAACCGCGCATGGGATGCATGTCCCGAAGTGCAGGGATGCGGATGGTGCGGAAGCCTTGTGCCCTAGAAAACCTGAAACGCGTCGCGGGTTGCCGGATGCTGGCCATGGCGTGCAGGTTTGTGCCCATCCCGAACAAGAAAGGCGGGGGAGCCGACTGGGCTCCCCCGCGCACGGAACGTGCTTCCTGGGTGGGGTGATCTTCTGCGGAGGAGCGGCCTTGGACCATGGGCTGCGGAGCCATGGCCACTCCTCCTGCGGCCTGGGTGTCAGCCGAGAAGACGAAGCACGCTCTGTTCCTGCTGCGAGGCCAGGGCGAGAGCCTGGCTCGAAAGCTGCTGCCGGGTCTGCAGGGTGAGCAGGTTGGCAGCTTCTTCGTTGCTGTTGGCCAGGACGAGGCCATCGGCACCGGACTTCAGGGTATTGACCAACTCGTTCGTGAAGTCCTTGCGGGTCTGCACGATGGCAAGCTGCGAGCCGAATGTGCTGGCTGTCGAACGCAGTGACGACAGGGCTGCGTTCAGACGGCTGTCGACATCATCCAGATCGGTGTTCTTCTGGAAACCGTTGACCGTGGTGACATCGATGGCCTTCAGCTTGAGGCCGGAAGTCCCGTCATCCTTGCCCGCCGTGAAGTCCGTGCCCTTGATGGTCAACTGGGCCTTGTCGGCATCGGTGCGCTCGTTGAAGGCCACCGAAAGCTGGTCGCTGTTGAGCAGGTTCACACCGTTGAACCCTGAGTCCTGGGCCAGCTTGGTGATCTGCTCACGGATGTCGTTGTACTGCTTGGCAAGGGCCTGACGCTGTTCACCGACGGCATCGAGCTTGGCAGTGCCGGCAACCGGCGTGCCGAGCCCCAGCGCCGTGATGATCTCGTCATCCGACTGGCCGGCTGTTGCCAGCGCAGTGACGCCGGCATTGACAGTGACCACGCCATTGGCCGCGGTCAGCACCAGCTTGTTGCCATCCTTCGAAGCGGTGACCAGACGACTGCCGCTGGCGCTGCGGTTGGACGACGCATCGTTGATCGCGGTGATCGACTCATCCAGCGTCTTGCCACCACCGATGGCGATGTCGATGTTGGAGGCCGATCCGCCGGTCGGCGTGAAGGACAGCGAAAGCTGCCCGCCATTGGCTGCACCCGCCGCAGCGCCGGTCACCGCATCGGCACCAGCCGTCAGGGTCTGGGTCGTGCCGCCGGATGTGAGCGCGCGGGCCTGCCGGGCAACCGACTGGGCATTCTCGACCAGCTTGGTGATCGAACGGATACCGTTGTCGGCGGCTTCGACCGTCTTCAGCGAATTGGAGATGCCGTCGAGAAGGCCATTGAGATCCTTGGCACGGCTGTTCAGCGACTGGGCAGTGAAGAAATTGGTCGGGTTGTCGATTGCGGTATTGACCTTCTTGCCGGTGGCAAGGCGGTTCTGAGTGGTCGCAATCAGGTCGGACGACTGCTGCAGGGAGAACAGGTTCTGGCGGATGCCGCGGCCAAGCGAGATATCGGACATGGGACTACCTTTCTGGGTGATGCTACAACCCCAAGCTGCTGCCGGGGTGTATGCAACCTAGACGGGCATCTCCTAACATAACGTTATGGTTGTATCTGAAAGTTATACAACCGTTCGATTTCCGCTGCCTGACTCCTGCGGGATGATGGCCCTTACGCCGGGCATCGGCCATTTGCCTGATTTATCCGCACGTGCGGCCGTGATGCTGGCATATGCGGTCAGGCCTCTGGCACCGCGCGACCATGCGATGCCATGGTCCACCCGTGACCGGTCAGGGCTTGTCCCTGACGCTCCCGCACGTGATTTGGGCAGCCCGCCCCGGCACCGCCCAAAACTTTGGCACTCGCGCTCTTGCTGCCCTGCGTGGGTGTGCTACATGCTGAGCCATCAGCGGGAGAGATGCGGCCAAAAGCCGGCATCGCCGAAGGAGCAACCGCCCCGGAAACTCTCAGGCCACCGGACCGCTGATCAAGGAAACGGACTCTGAAAAGCGGAGCAGCAGCTCCCGCCGATGGTGTAAGCCGAAACCTCGTGGTGAGGGGTCGGTGATGCTCTCAGGCCAATGACAGAGGGGGCGTTCGGACCCGCACGATGGTGCGGGCAGGAGAACGTCCATGCGCGAAATCTCGCAGCCCCGTGTTGCCGTCATCGGCGCCGGCATCACCGGAACCACAACCGCCTACAACCTTGCCAAGCGCGGATGCGTGGTGACCTTGTTCGACAAGCACCCTTACGCCGCGATGGAAACCTCGTTCGCGAATGGCGGACAGCTTTCCGCCTCCAATGCCGAAGTCTGGAACAGTTGGTCCACCGTGCTCAAGGGCATCAAGTGGATGTTCACGCCGGGCGCACCGCTGCTGGTGAACCCGACGCCGTCCTGGCACAAGCTCTCGTGGATGGCGGAGTTCATTGCCGCGATCCCGCGCAATGAAGAGAACACGATCACCACGGTCCGCCTCGCCATCGAGGCACGCGCCCACCTGACGCGCATGGCCGAGGAAGCCGGGATCAGCTTCGATTGCGAGGAACGCGGCATCCTGCATTTCTATCACAACAAGGCGGATTTCGAGGTCGCACATCGCACCACCGCCATCCTCGCCAAGGGCGGTCTCGTCCGCCGGGCGGTGACGCCTGAGGAAATGCGCAGCATCGAGCCGGCCCTGAAGGGTGACCTGTATGGCGGCTATTACACCGAGACAGATTTCACCGGTGACATCCACAAGTTCACCAATGGGCTGGCTGATGCCTGCAAACGCCTTGGCGTGACGATGCGGCTGGCGACGGAGGTGCGCGAGGTCAAGGCGGATGCCGATCTGGTCAGCGTGCGCCACCGTTCCACCGAGCCGCGCCTTGATGGCGAGGAGCACCCGGACGAGACCAGCCAGTTCGACAAGATCGTGATCTGTTCAGGCGTGCTCTCGCGCGATCTGGCCAGTTCGCTCGGCGACAGGATCAATGTCTATCCGGTGAAGGGCTATTCCATCACCGTCAGCCTGCCTGAGCCGGAGGACCAGAAGGCGGCCCCCTGGGTCAGCCTGCTCGACGACAAGGCCAAGATCGTGACGAGCCGCCTTGGCCAGACACGTTTCCGGGTCGCCGGAACAGCCGAGTTCAACGGCGTCAACAAGGACATCAGGGCCGAGCGCATCGAGCGATGATGCCGGACATGATGCCGCGCGTCATGCGCGGCAAGAACCCGCGGGTGTTCTACAACACCGGACACGGGCATCTGGGCTGGACCTTGTCGGCGGCAACTGCCGACGCAGTGGCGGCGCTGGCCACGGCCCGGAGCAACGCGGCCTGACAACGGCGGCTCGGCCTGGCTCTCAGCGCCGGGCTTGCCTATCGAGGCCTGTCGCGGAAAATCGTCTCGCTGCGGGCCTGCCTCGGTGGCCCGCCCTGCCGGCGGATCGGCGATGGTGCCGCGCGCCTCTCCGGGATCGCCCAGGGCCTGCTTCATTTCGGCAACCCTGGCCCTGAGCTGCGCGGCCAGATCAGGCCCGGCCTGTTCGACGCTAAGAGCCTCCATCCTCGGCGGCGGAACATGGACGGCGGCGGCGGCGCGGGCCAGCATCGATTTCGGCGCGGGGCGGACGGTCCGGCTGGCCAGCAGCAATTCCATGTCCGCGGCCGCCAGCGGCTTCGAGAACAGGAAGCCCTGGAGATGGTGACAGCCTGCGGCGCGCAGGAAGATGTGGTGTTCGAGGGTCTCGACACCTTCGGCATGCACGGTCATGCCCAGCGCCCGGCCCAGCGCGATGACACTGTGGATGATGGCCGCCGTGCCGGGCCCCGAGCCAAGCGCCCGCACAAAGGACTGGTCGACCTTGAGTTTGTCGAAGGGAAAGCGCCTGAGATAGCTCAGCGAGGAGAAACCCGTGCCGAAATCGTCGAGTGCAATGTGCACGCCGATTTCCTTGAAGCCGCGCATGAACTTCACGGCCGCTTCGGCATCATCCATCAGCACGCCTTCGGTGATCTCGATCTCCAGCCGCTCAGGCTCGAACCCGGTTTCGCCAATCATCTCCTTGATCCGATCGGCGAGCCCTGGCCGCTTGAACTGCATCGGCGAGACGTTCACGGCCAGAATGACCCCGCCCCAGGGCTTGGTCTGGCGCATGGCGGTGGCGATGGCCCATTCGCCCATCTCGTGGATCAGTCCGGCCTCCTCGGCAATGGGCACGAAGAAGGCAGGCGAAACCTGACCCCGCTTCGGGTGGTTCCAGCGCAGCAGCGCCTCGACGCCGACAATGGTCTGGCCATCGGAAGCCCAGAACGGCTGGTAAGCGAGCGACATCTCGTTGCGCTCGATCGCATGCCTGAGGTCAGCCTCGAGCGCGCGCAGTTCCTGAACGTCGTTGTCCATCGAGGCATCGAACCTGACCGTGTTGCTGCGCCCCCCGGTCTTGGCCCGATACATGGCGATGTCGGCGCGGCGCAGCAGTTCCTGATGCTCATCGCCATCGAGCGGGCAGATTGATACCCCGACCGAGCCGCCGATCAGCGCTTCGACCTCGCCAAGCTGAAACGGGAAGCCGAGACATTCGCAGGCCCGTTCGGCAAGGGCCATGATCGCTTCGGGCGTATTCCTGTCCTCGACGATGAGCGCGAATTCGTCACCGCCGAGCCGGGCCACGGTCAACCCGGTGTCCGTCAGGTCGCGCAGCCTTTCGGTCACGGCACAGAGCAGTTCATCGCCCTTCAGGTGGCCATAGCCGTCGTTGACCTGCTTGAACCGGTCGAGATCGACGTAGACGACACCGATCAGTTCACTGTCGGAGCGCGCCGCCACGAGCGTTTCGAGCTTGCGCTTGAACGAGGCGCGGTTGAGCAGGCCGGTCAGCGGATCGCGCATGGCGACGTCGTAGACCTGCGCCTCGACCTCGCCGACCAGTTGGTGCACTTCCTGCCGCTTGCGGCGCGAGGCAATGCCGATCCAGATGGCGGAAATGGCGAGAATGGCAGCCAGCAGCAGGCCCTGCAGCCGGACATTGGTGCGGTCATCGGCCAGTTTCCAGCTCAGCCGGGCGAGGGCATCGCCGTCGCCATTGGCAATCGTGACCGCCGTGGACGCAGCCGGAAGCGCCGTGCCGACAGGCACGATCGTCAAGGACGGAGAGAGCAATTGCGTGCGCAGTTTGGCGAGGGCCGCTTCATTGAGCCAATAGACCGCAACCAGCGAGGGCGGCGTGCCGGCGACGCGGCCAGGCGCCCGCACCAGCGGCTGACTGGACACCGCATGGGAAATCACGGCGACCTGACCGCCGATCACGACCATGTCGGAATGACTGAACAGGGCACCCTTGCCAAACGGGCCGGTCATGCGGGCGACAGGTTCGCGGATGGTCTCGAAGCGCAGTCGCGGATCGGCATGTCCGGGGCTGATCGCCTCGATCGCCGCGCCATCCTGCAGCAGGAAGACCTCCAGCGAGGCAGGCGCGACCAGGGTGTGCTCCACGATCGAGGTGTGGACGCTGCCCAGCGTCTCCTTCAGGCTGCGCCCCGTCGGAACCTGAAAGCCATTGGCAATGCCGGCCATGTGCGCGGTCAGGTTCAGGCGAACCTGGTCGAAGGATAGCCCCACAAGCTGGCGCTCGCGCTCAAGGGTCGACTGTTCGGTGGCTGTGTCATAACGAATGGTCAGCACGATGCAGACCGACGCGACGAGCAGGGCCATGACCGCCAGCCGCGTGTTGGTGGCTGCTTTCAGCAACTCGCGCGGGTGCGCGGCCCCGACACCCGGTGCTGACCTGCCGAACAGCCGCCTCAGCCGCTCAAACATGATGGACCCCGGGCAGCAGCAAGCCAGCGCGGTGACGGGCAGCAGGCGGCACCAGCCCGGCAAGGCTCCGGGCGCTGATTGCCAACCAGGCCAGGATGAACACCTCAGCCAACGGCATCATCACCCGAGAGCCCGAAACGGGCCAGCAACGCCTGGATATGCTCGGGCTGTGCCTCCTCGTGGAAGCGCACGCCATAGCCCGTTGCCTTGACGTTGACGATCGAACCCGCCAGTTCCTCATCGCCAAAGCGGACCAGCACTGCACTGCCGCGCCTGTCGAAGATGAAGCGCGTGGCCGGGCGAAACAGCAGACCCCCTTGCGAGATTTCAGTCACGAGGCCGTCGATGGGCACATCCTTGTCGATGATGTCCAGCACCGCCACGATACAGCAGGCAAAGCGCTCGTGACGCCGCACCCAGGCCGCCGGTCGCTTGAGCAGCCGAGTGAGCATGCCTTCCGTCTGCAAGGCGAACTGCCGGCGTGCGGGGATGGCGGCACCGGCCGAAGCAACAGGCCCGCTGCGCAGGCGCTGGCGAAGGGTGGAGATCGTTTCGCTCATGTCAGCGTCTCACCGGTGATGTCAGGGCACGGAATCGGTCGGAAAAGCAGCCACGGGCAAGGTCAGGGTGCACCATGTCTTCAGCCTGCCTGCGGCGGGTTGCGCAGTTGCCGCGCGGCCATCTCGTAGAACTGGCGGCGGCGCTCCTCCTCCAGTTCCGGGCTCGCGGGCTCGGCTCCGGCGCGCTGCGTCTCGGGCTTCGGCACCCAGGCCGCCTGAAGCACGCGCTCGGAACCGCCCTGTCCGCCGTCCAGTGTCTGTGTCGCAAGCGCCCGGCTGACGATGGTCGAATAGGCGGCAAAAACCGTCTCGAACGAGCGCGACATCTCGGAAAACCCGGCCGTCAGCTTCTGCTCGAAATCGGACGACATGCCGACGGTGCCGCCCACCCCGCCCGAGAGCGCTTCCTTGATCTCGCGCTGCCCGTCCGCGAGGCGTTCCACGCTGGTCTCCAGCGCAACGGCCGTGCGCTCCATCATCGTGCTCATGGTGCCGAAGCTGCCCTTGACCTTCGATTCGATCCCCGTCGCGATCTCGGTGATGCGGTCGCTGGCAGCCTTGATGTCGAGCAGCTTGGCCAGACGCGCATTGGTCTCGTAGTTCTCGGCGGTCAGGCGGCGAAGGCCATCGAGATAGGCCTGGCCCGTCACTTCCATCACATGGGCCATGCCGTTGAAACCGGAGGTCAGGCGGGATTCGAGCGTGCGGTTGAGATTGACCAGTTCCTGGAGATACTCGGCCTGCGTCCCGGTCTGGCTGGTCAGCAGCATCAGGTGCTCGCGCGTCAGCGCCGCGTCCGTCGCCAGCCGGTCAATGCCGCTCGCCATCTGGCGGATCATTTCGGCCGTGTTCTCCTGGGTCGCGATCAGCTTGGCCATGCTGGTATTGAGCGTGGTGATGCCTTCGTTGGAGCGCCCGAACCCTTGCGACAGCGTTGCCACCATGCCCACATCCGACAGCGGCGAGTGTCCCGCATAGCCTGACATGGCTGGCTGGCCCTGGCCGCCGCCTCCGGCAGCCTGCCCGGCAGGTCCGGGAGGTGTTCCCATCAGATTGCTGCTGATCAGGCGGGCCAGTTCGACTGTCTCGCCGCCTTTGCGGTTCTCGAGTTGCGAGATGCTGGCCAGCCAGCTTTCGAACTCGTCCTTCATCGCCCCATGCGCAGTCGAGCCCATGCGGCTGATCACACCGAGCACGAGCGAGCCGAACAGTCCGAACAGCGACGACGAGAAGCCGGTGGCCATGCCGCGCAGCGGCTCCTCCAGGCTTTTCAGCAATTGCTGGATGGCATTGCCGGATGCCGATTGCAGACCCTGCAGGGAACCGATGATGTTGCCGACCGAGCCGACCATCTCCATCAGACCGATGAACGTGCCAATCAACCCCAGAAAGACCAGCAGGCCCGTGATGTAGACACTCAAGGAGCGCTGCTCGCCGAGCTTGGTGTCGATGCCCTGCACGATGTTCTGCATCGTCGACACCGAGATGCGCACATCCTTGGAGCGGATCAGCTCGTCATAGGTGATTTCGAACATGTGTCCGAGCACGACAGGGCGTCCGAAGACCTTGCCAGGTTTCAGGCCGCGCTGGTGACGCCAGTAGGGGTCGCGTTCCCCTTGCACCCGTTCCTGGCGCGAATCGTCGAAGGCCTCCTGCAGCGCGCTGAAGGCCACCTCCTCGTTGCGCAGCGCCCAGATGCTGCGCAGCACCAGTGACACCCCGAACAGGAACACCACGATGATCGTGCCGTTGAGATAGATGTTCGAACGGATGCCGCTCCAGACGAAATCATGCGCCCAGGCCACCAGCAGCGCCAGCGCCAGCAAGGACCCGAAGATCTTGAGAATCTGCTGCTTGAGGACAGTCTCGATCTGAGACTGGCCAGACAGGAAACGGCCCATGGAAACAACCCACCCGGAACAGTCACGACAGGACCCACCCGGTCCATGTCCGTCAGGATTAGATGTTCATGCCAAACATTCCCTTAAGATCGGGGTGCTTGCGTAACGTCAGACAGGATTTCAGGGCTGCGCCGATGGACCTGTGGCCCGTGGCACGACGCGAACACGCTCCGCAGACGCATCGCCATTCGCCGTGTCGATCTCGTCGATCAGCACGCGCACCCGGTCAGCCGGAATGCCCGATTTGAGGATCGCGGAACGCACCAGCATGGCGCGGTAATAGGCCACGCGGCGCGCGTCGCTGAGGCCTGCTGCGGAGCGGTCGATCGACGCGCGCACATCCAGCGCGGCCGCATCGCGGAACATGCGTTCCGCTGCCAGAACCTCTGTGAGTTTGGCTGAACTGGCATCGTCAAGCCGCGTTGCCCGCGGCTGGAACTCCAGAATGAGCCCGGCACCCTGCACGGCGGCTGTGACAGGCTCCGGCGTGCCGGGCGCGAAGGCGGGACGCTCCGAGACGACACGCTTGTCCTCGCCGGCCATGGCGGGTGCCGCATTCCGCGCCGGGCCGGACGCATTGCCGCCATCGACCACCTGCGCCGGACTGCGCCCGGCATCCTGGCCCGGTGTCATGCCTTCTGCTCGTGCTTGTCCTGGTGCCGGGCGGAGGCCAGCACCAGCCTCGCGCGCCGCTCCCTGTTCGCTCATCGAGCGTTCCAGACCAGAGACCGGCGGTCGCGGCGGCTGGCGCTTCAGGGTGTCGATGATGCGGTCCGTGAGTTCGGGCACTGTTTCAGCTTCGCCCTTGGGTTCAACCTGGGCAGCCCGGGCAATGGTCTCGACGATGACCCGCGAGACATTCTGCGACATCGCGAACAGGGCGATGCCGAGGATCATCATCACGAATGTCAGAACCATGAGCATCGTGGTCAGGGCGTCGACATAGCCCGGCCAGTGGTTCTCGTTCGCCTCGTCCTTGGCGTGTGCCATGCAACCCCGCTGGCTGCCGGCCCTGACAGCACCGCGTCAGGCTCAGGCAAACTGTCCGTCATTCGGCACCGGGGGCTGGAAGCACCGGCACCTTCACACTCCAGCTTGTGCCATGATGTGGTGAGGGTTTGGTTAAGCCTCAGGCCGCCAGGCCGAAGCGGGCGAAGATCTCCGCCTTCGGCCCGTCGGCGACAATCCGGCCACCATCCATCCAGATGATGCGGTCGGTGAGGGCCAGAACCGGCAGCCTGTGCGTGGCCACGATCAGGCTGGTTTGGCCGGGTTCCCTGCCGAACTCCTTGCCCAGTTCCGCAATCACGCGCGCTTCGGCCGCATTGTCGAGCGCTGCCGTCGGTTCATCCAGGACCAGAAGGCGCGGGCTCCCCATCAGGGCGCGGGCGAATGAGACCGCCTGGCGCTCACCGCCCGAAAGGCGCTCGCCGCCCGGGCCGACAGGCAGACTGAAGCCGGATGGATGCTGGCTGGCAAACGCTTCCACGCCGGAAATGCGGGCAACCCGCGCCATCTCGCCGCGATCCACCTGCCCAAGTCCCATCACCAGATTATCCTCAAGCGAACCATCGAACAGATGGGCATCCTGCGGCATGTAACCGATGGCGCGCCGCACGGTTTGCGGGTCGAACTGGCGGATGTCACGCCCATCCAGCGAGAGCTTGCCGGACTGTGCCTCGTGCAGCCTGACCAGCAGCCGAAGCAGGGTGGACTTGCCGCAGCCTGCCTTGCCGATGATGCCCACGCGTTCGCCGGGCCGGATCGCGAAGGACACCTCGCTGAGCGCCTGCCGGACCTCGCCGGGATAGCTGAAGCACAGGCGCCGGGCCTCGATGTCGCCCTCGATGTCATGCGCCGCGACATGGCCCTGTTCGCCGCCTTTTTCCAGATGCGCCTGCATCAGCCCGGCAACAGGCGCTGCTGTCTGAAGCACCTGGAGAGCGCGAAAGAACAGGCCGGTCGCAGTGCTGATCGGCATCATCGCCCGGTTGACCAGCAGGATCGAGGCGGACAGCGCGCCGATGGTCATCAGCGCCGCATCGATCCGGTAGACGCCGATGATGATGCTCGCGATCACGACTGCCTGAACCAGCGTGCCGCTGGCCTGGGCGGCCAGTCCGGACCAGTAGCGCGCATGGTGCGCGGCATATCCTGCCGCATCCGATGACACATCCCAGCGCGCCAGCAGCAGCGGACCGGCCCCGGTGATGCGGATGCGCTCGGCCGCACTGATGCCATCGATCAAGAGTTGCTGATGCTTCTGGATATGGCCACCCTGCTGGCCATGGGCGGCGCGGGCCATGTGATGCGCCAGGACATGCAGCCCCAGCAGCAGGCCGGCCCCGATCAGCGGTGCCAGGGCCACCGGCCCCGCAATCGAGGCAATCAGGACCAGAAGCACGACGAAGAAAGGCAGTTCGACCAGAAGGCTGATCAGCAGATGCGGTGCCAGATGGCTCATCGCTTCGAGATCGTTCATCGGCTGGACCATGGCGGCAGAACCGCGCGGCAGATGATCCAGCCGCCCGCCCATGAGCCGGCTCATCAGCCGGCCCTGAAGGGCATGGGCAACGGATTGGCCCGCCGCATCGAACAGCTTGAGCCGCGCATGCCGAAGCGCCACTTCCAGGATCAGGGCCAGGCCGATCCCGAGCGCCAGCGCCCAGAGCGTCTCCATTGCCGCATGCGGGATGACGCGGTCGAACACTGCCATCGAGAACAGGGGCAGCAGCATTCCGAACAGGTTGATGATCACCGAGGCGAGAATGAGCTGGATCAGCAGCGGCCTTTGCCCGGAAAGGGCATCAGCCAGATGACGCATGAGCACGCCGGCAGCCGGCTGAGGGGTCGTCGCCGGCCCCGATGACGCCGCCACGCCAGCGCCAGAGGCCGTCTGCCCTGTGACATCAGCGTGGCCGACCGGTGCCGCGCCATGCCGCCCTGAGGCCGGGCGCACCGTGACGATGGTGCCCGACGCGCTCCCGGCGATTTGGCGGGCACTGATCCGCTGCTCGCCAGCCGCCCCTGCGACCACCAGCATGCCGGAGCCGGACCTTGCAAGAACAACGCAACCCTGCCCGGAGGACAACAGCACCAGGCAGGGCAGATCCTGGTCGGTCAGGCCATCCGCCGTGCATTGCCTGAACGCCACGTCCAGCCCCAGCCGCTCCGCCTCGACCGCGATCGAGGCCGGGCCCGGTGATGGCGAAACGCTCGGGGAAGCGGCAGAACCGGAAGATGGCAATGGCGAAATCGGGCGTCCGGCTCCGGCCTGCCCCTGCGGCGTCAGGTGCCACATCGCCGCCAGGAACCGGAGCTGATCGAAGACATCGCCGCCGAAAACCTCTCCGCTTCGGTCGCGGTCCGCCACGCCGGTGCGATCATCCCGGCTGGACTGCTGTGCGGCCGTGCGCTCCCTGACGCCAAACTGCGCGTGCAGCCGCCTCAGCGCAGCATGCGGCGCATTGTCCGTGGCAGGCTCCTCCGGCAGCGATGATGTCGACATGGCACGACCCCGGCAGGCATCCGGCACCAGCCCAGACGCGTTCAGCCCGCGTCGTCAGGTGTCGCGGGTTTATGCTTAACAGACCGTAAATCTTTGCCTGTCAGGGTCGTCGCACCATCGAAAGTTGCGTTGTCCTGCCATGCGAGTTGCTTGAATGATCCGCGCATCCCGCGACAGACTGGCCTCGGCGTCTGCTGGTGACCGCCCGCAAGGCGCAGGCGGTTCCGCAGCGGCCGAAACCCGCTTCACCTATCCAAGGCGCTGCGACACCATCGCGTCGCGTGGCCAGAAGCACCTGATCTATGCCGCCGTGGCCGGCACCATCCTCATGCTCGGCTGGTCTGCCCTGACCACGCTCGACAAGGTCACGCGCGGCGCCGGACGCGTGGTGCCGCAGACCCGCAACCAGATCATCCAGCATCTGGAAGGCGGCATCGTCTCGGAGATCCTCGTCAGGGAAGGCCAGCGCGTGGCCGCCGGCGCGCCGCTGATCCGTGTCGACAACAGCTTCTCGCGCGCCGAGTTGCAGCAGAACGAACTGGAATTGAAGGCCCGGCAGGTGCAGGCCATCCGGCTTGCAGCCGAAACCAGCGGCGAGCGCATGTTCATTGCGCCCGAGACGCTGGCCCGCCAACTGCCCCAGATCGTGGCGCAGGAAACCTCCCTGTTCCGCGCCCGCCTCGATGGCTTGCAGGCCCAGTTGCAGGTGGCCGAGGAGCAGCAGAAACAGAAGAAGCTCGAACTGGCCGAGATGAGGACACGGCAGAACAGCTCCCTGCGCGAGCAGGAACTGGTCAACCAGCGCCTCCAGAGCATGCGCCGGCTAGCCAGGATCGGGGCCGTGTCGAACAATGAGTTGCTCGATAACGAACGCACCTTGCAGCAGATCGAGGCGCGCCTTGCCAGCCTCGTCCACGATATTCCGAGGCTGGAATCCGCCGTCAACGAGCTCTCGCGCCGCGCTGAGGAGATCACCCTCCGCTTCCGGGCCGATGCCCAGAAGGAACAGCGCGAGACGGCAATCCAGATCGCCAAGTTGCAGGAATCGATCTCGGCGATGACAGATCGCAGCCGCCGCACCGAAGTGGTGGCCCCTGTCGCCGGCACCGTCAACAAGCTCTTTGTCGACACCATCGGCGGCGTGGTCAAGTCCGGCGAGCCGCTGGTGCAGCTTGTGCCGCTCGATGCCACCGTCGTCATCGAGGCAAGGCTCTCGCCGCAGGATCGCGCCGATGTCTGGCCGGGCCTGCCTGCCGTGATCAAGGTCTCGGCCTATGACTTTGCGGTCTATGGCGGCCTCAAGGGCAAGGTGCTCGACATCTCGCCCGATGCCCTCAACGACGACAAGGGCGAACCTTATTTCCGTGTCCGTCTGGAGGCGGATGCAGCGGCGTTCGGACCCGCAAGGCCCGTGATCCCCGGCATGCTGGCCCAGGTCGATATCCTGTCAGGGCAGCATACCGTGCTGGGCTATCTCCTGAGGCCTGTGCAGCGGCTGCGCTCGGAAGCCTTGCGCCAATAGCCCCTCGCGATCAAACCAGCGAGACCTTCGCAATCTCGGTCGTCACGTCCTGCAACACCTCGCTGTTGTAGAACGTATAGACATTGCCGACTTGCGCAAAAGAGAACCCGTCTCCCACCGGATCGTTGATACTGAAGAGGTCATCGCCGTTCAGCACGAGGTCGAGATTGAGGCCCGGGCCCGACGCCCCCAGCAGGCTGGTCGCGGCTGCATGGTTGAACGCTGACAGGTCATGGTTGAACGCTGACAGGTCGGCGCTGACACCGGGTGCGCTGAAATCGATCCGCTCAACCTGGCTCAGGCTGCCGAGGATATCGGCAAGCGAAAGCGCCGGTCCAGCCGAGATGGTGACGGAATCGATGCCGCTGCCACCCAAAACATCGGTTGCCGGGAGGAGAAGCGATGAAGCATCGATGAAGATCGCATCATCATCGGCACCGCCATCGATGACAGCCACACCTCCCTGATCGTCAAGCTGATCAGTACCATTGCCACCGAGCAGCGTGTCGTTGCCTTGATCACCTTCGAGAGTGTCATTGCCATCACCACCGTCAAGCAGGTCGTCGCCATCAAAGCCAACAAG
>JALORF010000223.1 GCA_025459195.1 Beijerinckiaceae bacterium | reverse complement strand
ATGAACACGCCATCCGTCTTCACATCGGACAAGGCCCCCGTCTTGAGGTTCTTCAGCCGAACATGCGTGACACCGGGCGTGCCCTCTCCGCCGGGCAGCACGCCGCAGATTTCGTCCACGGCTGAATCCCAGACGACCTCGACCTTGGGGTGCTTCAGCAGCCGCTCCTGAAGGATTTTCTCGGCCTTCAGGCTGTCGCGGCGATGCACCAGCGTGACCTTGCTGGCCAGATTGGCAAGATAGAGGCTCTCTTCCACCGCCGAGTTGCCGCCGCCAACCACGACCACCTCACGGTTGCGGAAGAAGAAACCGTCGCAGGTCGCGCAGGCCGAGACACCGAAGCCCTGGAAGCTCTGCTCGGAGGGAATGCCGAGCCACTTGGCCTGCGCTCCGGTGGCAATCACCAGCGCCTCGCACGAATAAGTATCGCCGCCATCGCCCCACAGCCGGAACGGATGGCTGCCGAGGTCGACCTTCGAGATGTGATCGGAGATCATGTTCGTGCCGACATGGGCCGCCTGCTTCTGCATCTGCTCCATCAGCCACGGACCCTGGATGACATCGGCAAAGCCGGGATAGTTCTCGACATCGGTGGTGATCATCAACTGCCCGCCCGGCTGGAAGCCGGACACCATCACGGGCTCGAGCATGGCGCGGGCGGCATAGATCGCGGCGGTGTAGCCGGCAGGGCCGGAGCCGACGATCATCAATCTGGCATGGACATGGGCCATGGTGGTCTCCTCAGGCCTTCAAGGTCAGGCGATGGGCTTCAAAGGCAGCCATCGCGGCATCGGCAATCGCTCTGGTGCTATCTATGGGTTCGTAACGGGCGCCGACAAGGTTACCCTCGAAGCGATGCACAACTCCGTGATCGGCCAGCCCGTTGAGAAACTTGCCGATCTTGCCATGGCCTCCCGACGGCTCGAACACCAGCACCGGCACGCCGGTCGCCGCCGCCTCGCCGATCATGTTGACGCTGTCGGCGGTGACGACAATGGCGTCGGCATGGGCCAGCAGCGCGATGTAGGGATTGGGGCCTGTGCCATCCCACCACCAGCCCCCGGCCCTGGCGAAGGTCTCGCCGACCAGTCCAGCCAGTGCTTCGGGGGTGCGGCGCGAACGAGAGCCCATCAGGGCGGCACCGCTGGCGGCAAGCTGGTTGAGGCTTTGCACCAGCCGCGTGATGTCCTCCGGCTTGAACCTGTGATGGCGACTGTCGCCCCCCACCAGCACGGCCACGCGCGGGCCGTCCTTCAGCGCCGCGATCCGCGCCGGCGGGTTCTGGCGCGCAGCGGCGAGCGCAGCGGCGCTGATCTTGTGCGGCGAGACCAGCGTGGTCATCACGTTGGGGCCACGCAGCCGGTCATGGGCCGGCACCCAGATGAAATCGGCCGCTTTCACCCCGGTGCGCGGGTCCTTGAGGAAGATCGTGAACGTGCGCCCGCCGGACAGCCGCTTCACGGCCCGCACATAGGGCACCGTCCGCCGGCCCGAAGCGATCAGCAGGTCTGGCCAAGGTGGGCGGATCGGGCTGCCAGGCCTGCCCGGTCCCTCGCGCGGATCGATCGGCCCGCGCGGCATGAGCCAGGTGAAGGGCGCGGCCGGCCTCACCACACGCGGCTCGGCCTCAAGGCCCATGGCCTCGGCCACGCCCACGCACTGGGCAAGATCGCCGGCCTTGCCGTCGGTGAGGATCCAGGCTGTGGGCGGCACGCAGCAGCCTCCATTCGGATAGGGCAGTGCAAGCCGGCAGTTCAGGCCCGGCAAGCTGCCGCTTGTGTGGCAAAGATCGCGGGGCTATGCCAGCACCTTGCCGGCGTCGGGCGCAATGGCGTGTTGATGGCTCTGTTCTTGCCAGCATTTCAGACGTTGCAAGAGAACTTGCCGGGGCGGTCATCACCCAGGCAGCCCGCGCCACCATCAGAAGCTGGACCGCGGCACTCTCCGGAGTGCCCGGCCACGTCAAGGTTTCCCCCTTTGCCCGCCCGTCTCGATGACACCGATCGCCTGATCCTGAAGCTGCTCCAGCAGGATGGCCGCATGACCAATGTCGAGTTGGCCTCACGGCTCGGCATGTCGCCGCCGCCATGCCTGCGCCGCGTGCGCGCGCTTGAGGAAGCCGGCTTCATCAAGGGCTACCGGGCGCTGGTCGATGAGAAGCGGCTCGGCTTCGAGGTGCCGTTCTTTGCCTTCGTGCATCTGGCCAGCCAGGCCGGGCCTGATCTGGACGCCTTCATCGCCCATGTCCGCACCATGCCAGCCGTGCGCGCAAGCTGGACCTTGTCCGGCGACATGGATTTCATGCTCCAGTGCGTCGCGCCGGACATGAAAGCCTTCCAGACCTTCGTTGCCGAGATGACCGCCTTGCCCAATGTGCGCAATGTCCGGACGGCGCTTGCCATCAGCCAGGTCAAGGATGAGGGCGCAGCCCCGCTCTGATCCGGCTTGATCTACAGCGCGCGGGCCAGCCAGGCGGCGTAGTTGTTGCACAGGTTGGCGAGCCTGAGGCGCTCGCCGTCGATGTCGAGCCCCGAGCCGCCATGGCCTGCATCCTGCGACAGCAATTGCGGATGCCGGCCCACAACCGTGGTGCCGCGCACGATCAGCGCCTCGCCATCCATCTCGTCGCTGTCGCCGCTGCCAAACCCGAAGCCGAAGGCACCGCCTCCGGAAACCGACGCAAACCGCACGGTCCTGATGCTCACCACCAGATCGGGCGCATTGCGGACCCCGGCACGCCCGGCAAAGTGACGACGCAGAGAAGCATCAAGCGCTGCAGCGATGCGGGCGGCAGCCACGCTGCCAGCGTTTGCCCGGTAGGCCGAGACATCAACGCGGATGCGACCAAAGTCTTGCGTGCCGGCTTCGGCTGCGCGGCTCGCACCCGCTCCCAGCAGCGCGACCGCGCCTGCCAACACCCTGCGGCGGGACATCATCTGCATGCTCGCCATCCCATCCTGCCAACGCGCGCATCACGCCAGAGCGCGACAGAGTTCCGCGCGATCATGGCGACATCAAGAAACCAGCCTCGACAGGCCGGCCTCACCCGAAACGGACGGCGGTCACCTCGTAGGACTTGCCGCCACCGGGGGTCGAGACCTGCACCGTGTCGCCGATGGTCTTGCCGATCAGGGCACGGGCAATCGGCGAGCCGATCGAGAGCTTGCCGGAGCGCACATCGGCTTCCGGCTCGCCAACGATCATGTATGTGCGCTCTTCCTCGGTATCCTCGTCGATCAGCTTGACGGTCGCGCCGAACTTGATCCGGTCGCCCGACAGCTTCGAGACATCGATGATCTCGGCCCTGCCGATCATCGATTCCAGCTCCATGAT
>JALORF010000222.1 GCA_025459195.1 Beijerinckiaceae bacterium | reverse complement strand
GGCGCGGTCATGCTCGGCAAGCTCAACAATGACGAGTTCGCCATGGGCTCGTCGAACGAGACATCGGCCTTCGGCCCCGTGATCAACCCCTGGCGGCGCGCTGGGAGCAACGTTGGTGTGGGAGAGGCGGGCGTCGAAGGCGCCCACCTTGTACCGGGCGGCTCCTCCGGCGGCTCGTCCAGCGCCGTGGCTGCCCACCTGTGCCTTGCCGCGACCGCGACGGACACGGGCGGCTCGATCCGCCAGCCGGCGGCCTTCACCGGCACGGTCGGCATCAAGCCGACCTATGGCCGCTGCTCGCGCTGGGGCATCGTCGCCTTCGCGTCCTCGCTCGATCAGGCCGGGCCGATCGGCAAGACAGTGCGCGATTGTGCCGTGATGCTGCGCTCGATGTCGGGCCATGACCCGAAGGACACCACCTCCGTCGACATTGCCGTGCCGGATTATGAAAAGGCCGTCGGCCGCTCGGTCAAGGGCATGAAGATCGGCATCCCGAAGGAATACCGCCTCGATGGCATGCCGTCCGAAATCGAGAAGCTCTGGGCCGATGGCATCGCCTGGCTGAAGGCCGCCGGAGCCGAGATCGTCGACATCTCCCTGCCGCACACCCGCTATGCCTTGCCGGCCTACTACATCGTTGCGCCGGCGGAGGCCTCGTCCAATCTCGCGCGCTATGACGGCGTGCGCTACGGCCTGCGCGAACAGGGCCGCGACATCGCCGAGATGTATGAAAAGACCCGCGCCGCCGGCTTCGGCCGCGAGGTGCAGCGCCGCATCATGATCGGCACCTACGTGCTCTCGGCGGGCTACTACGACGCCTACTACCTGCGCGCGCAGAAGGTCCGAACCCTGATCAAGAAGGATTTCGAGGACGTTTTCGCCGCCGGCATCCATGCCATCCTGACACCGGCCACCCCCTCCGCAGCCTTCGGCATCGGCGAGAAGGGCTCTGCCGATCCGGTCGAGATGTATCTCAACGACATCTTCACCGTCACCGTGAACATGGCTGGCCTGCCGGGCATTGCCGTGCCTGCCGGGCTTGATGGCCAGGGGCTGCCGCTCGGCCTCCAGCTCATCGGCAGGCCGTTCGACGAGGAAACGCTCTTCTCCCTGTCCGAGGTCATCGAGCAGGCTGCCGGGCGGTTCACGGTGCAGCAGCGCTGGTGGACGGGCGCATGAACCTCACCTTCGCCCGCTCCATGGCCATTGCCTGCCTCACGGTGATGCGGGCATTGTGCTGGATCACGGGCGGGCTCCTGTTGCTGCTCACGCTGGTGCAGTTCGTGCGCGGCGATGCCGATGCGCGCCCGGTCATGACGCTGGTCTCCGGCCTTGTCTTCGCCGGCTGCGGGCTGGCCGCCGCATGGGGCGCACGGCGCTTCGAGGACAAGGCGAACTGATCAGCCGTGGCATGTGGCGGCGCGCAGGCCGACAGCGTGTCGCAGCATCCGCGATGCTGTCTTGCGCGTAGACTAGGATAGAGTTGGTCTTTCGGAGAGGAGCGCACGATGCCTGATCGGCGGTTGGTTCTCGCAAGCGGACTGGCATTGCTGGTGGCAGAGCGCGTGGAGGCGGTCACACCGGTCGTCACGGCCCACGCCTTCCGCTTCGACGGCATCGAAGGTGGCAGCATCGATCTTGCCCAGCATCGCGGCAAGCTGCTTCTGGTGGTCAACACCGCCTCCCGCTGCGGTTTCACCGGGCAGTATGCCGGTTTGCAGGCGCTCTGGACGCGGTATCGCGCGCGCGGGCTGACCGTGGTCGGCGTTCCTGCCAATGATTTTGCCGGTCAGGAACCGGGCTCGAACGAGGAGATTCTCGGCTTCTGTTCCAGCCGCTTCGGCGTGACCTTTCCGCTCGCGGCAAAGTCCGTCGTGCTCGGCGAGGGAGCCCATCCCTTCTACCGCTGGGCAGCGCAACAGCGCCCGTCCGAAACGCCGCGCTGGAATTTCCACAAATACCTGATCGGCCGTGACGGGCGCATCGCAGCGGTCTTCCCGACCTCCGTCGAGCCGACCGACCCGCGCATCATCACCGCGATCGAACGCGCTCTTGTGGGCGGAAGCGGGGCCTGAAACGACAATGGCCGCCTTGCGGCGGCCATTCACGCAACAGGCAGTATGCGCTCAGCCGACGATCTCATTGCCCGCGAAGAACTGCGCGATTTCAAGGGCAGCCGTTTCCGGCGCATCCGAACCATGGGCAGTGTTCTCGCCGACCGACAGCGCGAACAGCTTGCGAATCGTGCCTTCAGCCGCATTGGCCGGGTTGGTTGCGCCCATCACGTCGCGATAGGTGGCGATGGCGTTCTCGCCTTCGAGCACCTGGACAACCACCGGGCCGGAGGTCATGAAATCGCACAATTCGCCGAAGAACGGGCGGGCGGCATGCACGGCATAGAAGGTTTCGGCCTGGGCGCGCGTCATCAGGATGCGCTTCTGGGCAACGATGCGGAGGCCGGCCTTCTCGATCACCGCATTCACGGCACCCGTCAGGTTGCGCTTGGTGGCGTCGGGCTTGATGATCGAAAACGTGCGCTGAATGGCCATGGAACAATCCTTGATGTGGTCCGAATTCGGGAAGCGGGCTTATAGCCGCCACAACCGAAGCCCACAAGCGCGGATTGCCACTGCCCCTCTGTTGGCAGGACGGCTGGCGGCATGGCGGCTTTGGGGCCACTTCTTGTGCCGCGACGGTGTGTCAGTTCAATGACGGGTGATCAACGCCCGGGCTTCGCGCAGCGCGGTGGCGATCTCGTCCGATGTCATCTCGGCGGCGAGTTCCGCGCGGCGCTGGGCGGCTTCGCGGTAGCCCTGCATCACGGCCACGTTGAACCACTTGTGCGCCGCAACCAGATCGATCGGCTGCGTGCGACCCGACGCATGGGCGAGGCCAAGCTCATAGCAGGCTTCCCCCGTCATCTGGGCCGGAGCCGCCGCAACCGCATCGATCTGTTCCATCATCTGACGTGCCATCTGAACCACCCTGTCTGTTGTCCACTGCTCTGAGCGCCAGCCGTTCTGTTGTGCTGGTCGATGGCATGATCATGGGCGGCAGATGCCAAGACTTGTCTAAAATGCGCGCTAAATTGTCCGTAAACAGCCCGGATGGCCGAGATCCGATTCAGCTTCCGGAAACCGCGATTCTGCGAATTATCCAATCAAATCAATGATTCAGGACCTGTTCATGACTCAAGCTCGCAACGCTTGATTCACCGTGGCTGAAACTCGGGCGGGCAGATCGGCCAGCGGCCGTCCATCCACGCCCTCTGATCCACCATCCATCGACCGTCCATCCGCCGTCACCCCGGCCTTGCGCCGGGATCGCCCGCAGCGCCGCGCGTCAGGGCAGGTTGCCAGCC
>JALORF010000083.1 GCA_025459195.1 Beijerinckiaceae bacterium | reverse complement strand
AATTCACAGGAGTGAAGCGTGGAAACGCGGGATAGCAATGGCGCCTTGCTCGGGGAGGGGGACAGCGTCACCCTGATCAAGGACCTCAAGGTCAAGGGCACATCGGTGACCCTGAAGCGTGGCACGCTCGTCAAGGGCATCCACCTCACGGACGATCCGGCCGAGGTCGAGTGCCGGGTCGAGAAGGTCAAGGGGCTCGTGCTGCGCACCGAGTTCCTCAAGAAGGCCTGAGCCAGCAAACGAAAACGGCCAGCCCGATCAGGGCTGGCCGCGTCATTCTTTCGAGCCGTCGCCTTGCAGGCTGCTAGGCAACAGGCAAGCGAGGGCTGTTGGCCAACTCAGGCCGCTGCGACACTTGGGAAGCCGGCCATGGCGCGGGCGAGCTGCTCGCCGGCCCAGTTGAAGCCACCGCGTCGGACATCGTCATCGAGCGTCACCTTCGCCATGATCGACAGATCGGCGCTTGAACGCGGCGTTTCCTTGAGAATGGCGATGAGCTTGCCATGGCGCTCTTCGCCTAGCCGGTTGGCTTCGCCGCCAAGACGCATCCAGCCGGCAATGCCTTCAGCGTCGGTGGCCGCGGCAATCGCCTCACTGTGCGCGGCAAGAGCAATACGCAGGCGCTCGGCATCGGCCCAGAGAGCCGCGATCGGCGTGATGCCGGCCACGGGCGCTGCGCTGGCGACAGCCGTCGCCGGGAGTGCGGCCAGCGCGCCGCCAGCCACGACCAGCGCGCGGCGAGACAGGGTGCGGGGAGTGTTTGTGGTGTCTGTCATGGCATGGGGTCCAGTCTGATGGGGATGGGCTGCAAGCCCGGGGATGTGATGGCGGCACGCTCGCCCGGGTCCGCTGCTTCCTCCGCATTCGGACCGGGGCCGGTTGATCCTGCGATCACCCGGCACCGCACGATCAGGCTCCGGCGATGAACGATGCCCCAATCAAACATGGCAAGATCATGGCGAGGCAGGCGTCAGCCAAAGCGGTCGTCGGCTGACAGCAGGTTGCACCTTGGCGGACACGGTGGCTGCCCTGGGCACGGTCCAGGCGTTGCACATGGTCTTGTCGAACACGCACCGCGATCTTGCGCGGGGGAGCAAGCCAGCCCGGCCCTACACACAATTCGCATAAGACATATTATGGAACTCAAGTGCGGGCCAGAACATGTGAGCTATCAGGACTAGAGCTCTGATCTGTCACGCTTTTTATCACTCAACCAAACGGTTGCAGAAGGCCGGCGGCTGGTGCGCGACTCAGATGCCGTGCGTCACGCTTCGCGCATTGTCAGGTCTCGCCGCGCGCCCACGCTTCCTTGGTCTCAGCGATGAAGTCGGCCAGGCGCCGGGCTGCAATGGCGGCGCGCAGGCCGGCCATCAGGTCCTGATAGTAGGCCAGATTGACCCAGGTCAGCAGCATCTTGCCGAGCATTTCGTCGGCCTTGACCAGATGGTGCAGATAAGCCCGCGCATAGCCGTTGGCGGCGGGGCATGTCGATGCGGCATCCAGCGGCCGGTTGTCGTCGGCGAATTTCGCATTGCGCAGGTTCATGCGGCCATAGCGCGTGAAGACCTGGCCATGGCGGCCGGCCCGGGTCGGCATCACGCAATCGAACATGTCAACGCCACGGCGCACGGCCTCGCAGATATCGTCCGGCGTTCCCACGCCCATCAGGTAGCGCGGCTTCTCGCTGGGCAGATCAGGTTCGACCGCCTCGATCATCGCCAGCATGACCTCCTGCGGCTCACCGACAGCCAGACCGCCAATGGCATAGCCCTTGAAGTCCATGGCGGCCAGCGTGCGGGCGCTTTCCTGGCGGAGCGGCACGGACGCGCCCCCCTGCACGATGGCAAACAGCGCCCTGCCCGAATGCTCTCCGAAAGCGGCCTTGCACCGGTCGGCCCAGCGCAGCGACAGGCGCATGGCCTTTTCGGCGACCTTGTCCTCGCATGGCAGGGACACGCATTCATCGAGCTGCATCACGATGTCCGAGCCAAGGAGGTTCTGGATTTCGACCGAACGCTCGGGGCTCATCTCGTGGCGCGAGCCATCAATATGCGACTGGAAAACCACGCCCTGTTCGGTGATCTTGCGCAGTTGCGACAGTGACATGACCTGAAAACCGCCTGAGTCGGTCAGGATCGGATACGGCCAGTTCATGAAGGCATGCAGCCCGCCAAGCCGCGCGATGCGCTCGGCAGTCGGCCGCAGCATCAGGTGATAGGTGTTGCCGAGCACCACGTCCGCGCCGAGCGCCTTGACCTGATCCGGATACATGCCCTTGACCGTTGCGGCGGTGCCCACCGGCATGAAGGCCGGCGTCCTGATCACGCCGCGCGGCATCCGGATTTCGCCAGTTCGCGCCGCCCTATCTGTCGCATGCAGGTGCAGGCCGAACGGAACGGGGGATGATGCCGGGGACTTCACCAAACCGCCCTCACCCGGCAGTCCTCATCGGCCCGGCCAGACAGCGACGCCGATCAGCCACGGATGCAGCCAGCGGGCGAACACGAACCACAGCACAAGACCAGCCCCGATGGCCGACCAGTCACGCATGGTGAAGCTGCCAGGAGAGGTCGGCACGCTCACGCCGGCACGGCGCTTCAGCGAGATGCGCGCCATCACGGCCCATGCGAGAAAGCCACCAAACAGCAGGATGCCACCCAGGTCTCCGTTCGAGATCAGATGGGCCGTGGCCCAGATCTTCACGGCCAGCAACATCGGATGCTTGACGGCGGCGTGGATGCGCCCACCGGAATTGCTGGCAGCCAGCAAAACGAAGATCGGCAGGTTGAGCAGCAAGGCCAGATGCTTCGTCCACACCGGCGGCGACCAGATCTGGACCCAGCCCGATGCACGATAGACGCCGAACCCATGGATGATCAGCGCGAAACCGATCAGCGATGCGGCCGTGTAGGCGATCTTGTAGCCACCCTCGCCCAGCCGGCCGACAAGGCCCGCGCGCACGCCGCGCGCCATGGTGAGGGCATGCGTGCCGAGAAACAGCACAAGGCCGAAAACGAGCAGCAGCATCGATCACTCCCGGGCAAATGGCCATTATCGCATTCGGACAAACACATGCGACCATCGTCACCTAGACGTTGACGGAAAGACCTGTCAAGTCTCGGCAATTCAGACAAGTCGTTGAAATTCATGTTTGATTTTCTTGGTTTGTCGTCCGTTTCCGGCACCATGGGGCCGCCGGATGGTCAGAATGCAGCGTGCGGGCGCGAGACGGGCCGAAGCCTGCTGGCATTCGACCAGCCTGTGGCGGACACAAACCGTTACAATCGCGCAAACAAGGCGTATGCCGACACAGGCACTCGAAAGTTCGGGCATGGCAGGAGCCGCTTGGTGTCAACGAACATGGAAATCGGCCAGACGGCTCAGCCCGAAGGTTCCGCTGCTGTCCTTGTTGTCGATGACGACGGGGAAATCCTGCAACTGGTCTCGCGCTTTCTGCGCGCCAATGGCTTCCGCGTTCATGCGGCGCGCAACGGCGTCGAAATGGTCGAGTGCCTCAGGCGCGCCTCGGTCGATCTCATCGTGCTCGATCTCATGCTGCCGGGAAAAGGCGGCCTTGATCTGTGCCGCGAACTGCGCCGGACCTCTGCCCTCCCCGTCATCATGCTGACCGCAAAGGGCGACGAGGTGGACCGCATCATCGGCCTGGAAGTCGGTGCGGATGACTATCTGCCAAAACCATTCAATCCGCGCGAGCTTCTGGCGCGGATCAATGCCGTTCTGCGGCGCGCACGGACGCCGGATGCCGGCCTGTCGCACCGGAGCGGACGGGCCTTCCTGTTCGGCGGATGGCGACTGGACACGCTCAAACGGGAGCTGGCCGATCCGCGCGGTGTTGTTGTCGATCTGTCCTCCGGTGAATATGACCTGCTGGTGGCGTTTCTCGAAGCTCCGCAGCGGGTTCTGAGCCGCGAGTTTCTGCTCGACGCGGCGCGCAACCGCACGACCGATGCATTCGACCGGTCGATTGACGTGCAAGTGAGCCGCTTGCGCCGGAAACTGGACAGCGCCGAGGATCTGATCAAGACAGTGCGCGGGGCCGGCTACCTGTTCGCAGCGGATGTGCTCCGTGACTAGGAGACCGATGCACGCCTTTGTCACTGGCTGGCGCCGCTTCGACAGCCTGGCGCTGCGGACGGCCTTTGTGGTTCTGATCGGCATCGGCCTTGTGCATCTCGCCAGCCTCTGGACGTATCAGCACAGCCTGACGCGCGAGCTCGATCTGGCCAATGAAGCGCGTCTGGCAGACCAGCTCCTGGCCATCAAGCGAACGGTCATGCGCGTGCCCGAGCCTGAGCGGGAGGGTGTGGCGCATGAGTTGTCGGGTGGGCCGATCGAGGCGCACTGGAGCCGCACGGAGCACGCCGTGGCGGGCGGACCTGGTGCCGCCGAATGGGATGCGCTGGGGCGACGCCTGCGCGCCGTGGCTCCCGAAATCGCCGAAGATGGTCTTGTCATCGGAGCCAACCGCCGCGCTGCCGATGACCCGCATCTTGCCCTGATCTCGATCCGGTTGCCCGACCAGTCATGGATCAATGTCAGCCTGGTGGCCTGGAGCGCGCGCGTGCCTGCCGGGCACGGGGCTCTGGTCTCCACCAGCCTGATGGCGCTTGGCGCAATCATCATCTCGGTGCTTCTGGTGCGCTGGCTGACCAGGCCCATCACGGGCTTTGCCGCAGCCGCCAAGGACTTCTACAGGGGCAAGACCGTGATCATGGTGCCGGAAGACGGTCCCCGCGAAGTCCGGGCGCTGGCAGTAGCCTTCAATGACATGCAGCGCCGCATCGGCCGGCTGATTGATGATCGCACCCAGGCGCTCGCGGCGGTTTCGCATGACCTCAAGACGCCGATCACGCGCCTCAGATTCCGGGTTGAGGATGTTGCCGACCCCGCCGCTCGGGCCGCCATCGCCGCCGATCTCGACGAGATGGAACGGATGCTCGATCAGACCCTCGCTTTCCTGCGCGGGGACCGGGCAGACGAGGAGGTCAAGCCGGTCGATGTCGTTGCTATCCTGGAAACGATCACGGACGATGCCTTCGATCGTGGGCTGGCAGCCACGCTCGCCGGGGCGGCCAATGCCCGTGTGGAGGGCCGGCGTCTGGCGCTGAAACGCGCCTTCGGGAACCTGATCGAGAACGCGATCAAGTATGGCGGAAGGGCCGACGTGCTGGTTGAGGACCGGACCGGGAGCATTGTGGTCACGATTCGTGATCACGGACCGGGGATCGCGCCAGACGATGTGGGCCGGGCTCTTGCACCGTTTGTCCGGCTGGAGCCCTCGCGCAACCGGGAAACCGGCGGCTTCGGGCTTGGCCTGACCATCGCGAAGGCGATCATCGAGGGGCATGGTGGTGTCCTGGCGCTCACGAACCACGCGGATGGGGGCCTTGTGGCATCGGTCACGCTTCCGGTCGCGCCGCCAGCCTGAAACATTCGGTTACAAAGCCGACATCCTGCACCGGTGCTGTGCTCGCTAGGGTTCCGCCGAATCAAGCCACCGACAGGGCCGACATGACCACCACTTCCTCGATGCGTTTCGGGTTCCTGATCTTGCTCGGTCTGGTCTTGGGAGGCTTGCCGGTTGTAGCCCATGAGGGGCATGACCATGGGGCCCCGCCCCCGCCCGTCTCGATCACAATCGCACCGAGGGTGGATGCGTCGTCGGCAGATTTCGAACTGGTCGCGATTGCACGAGGGACGAAGCTCAGGATCTACCTGGATACTTTCCGGGGCAGCGAGCCCGTCCACGATGCCGAGATCGATGTCGATGGCCCTGGCGGCACCGTCAAGGCCATGGTGACCTCCGATGGAGCCTATCTGGTCGACGCTCCGTGGCTGGCGCAGCCGGGCACGCATGACCTTGCCTTCACCATTCAGGCCCGGGGCACGATCGATGTTCTCACCGCCACACTGACGATCCCGGACCCTGCACCGATGCAAGCGGCGACCGGCGGCCTGTGGCACCAGATGGTTGGCGCCGCACTGGCTCGCGACATCGAGGCGAGACTTGCAACACGGGACGCGAGCTTGTGGATCGTCGGCGCAGGCTCGTTCTTTGCGGGTCTCCTGGCAGCCCGACTGTTGCGCCGTCGCAGCAGCCGGCCGGCCGCCATCGCTGTGCTGGCGGTTCTGGCCGTTGCCGGCGCGAGGCCGTTGCAGGCCGCCAGCCCAACGGTTCCTTCTTCAGTCCCGACTCTGGCAGAGAGAGACGTGGCGCAACGCTTCGCGGACGGCGCGATCTTCGTGCCGAAGACAACGCAGCGCATCCTCGGCATCAGGACACTTTTCACCGAGGTCCGCACTTTCGCGGGAACGGTGGAATTGCCAGCCCGGGTCATCTCCGATCCGGGCGCGGCAGGTCATGTCCAGGCGTCTGTCACGGGGCGGCTCGCGCCGCCGCCGGGCGGCTTTCCCCGTCTTGGAACCCGTGTCAGCGCCGGCGATGTGCTGGCCTTCGTCCAGCCAGCCATCGGCGCCGCTGATGTGACCAGCCAGCAGCAGCAGTCGCGGGAACTCGACCAGCAGATCGCGATTGTCGAGCGCCGGCTCGAACGATTTCGCCAGATTCAGGGCGTGATTGCCCGCTCTCAGGTTGAAGATGGCGAACTGGAACTACAGGGCCTGCGTGCGCGCCGCGCCAATCTGGAACGGGCCCAGCGCGAGCCGGAAAGGCTGGTCGCCCCGGTTTCAGGCGTGATCGCGGCAGTTCAGGCCATTTCCGGCCAGATCGCCGAGCCGAATGCGATCATCTTCCAGATTGTCGATCCTGCCCGATTCTGGGTAGAGGCCATGAGCTTCGAGGCACATGCCATCACCGGTTCGGCGAACGGACGCTTCGGAGATGGGCGGACAGTGCCCCTCGCCTACCGCGGCTCGGGCCTGGCGGACCGCAATCAGGCCATCCCGATCCAGTTCAGCGTCGAAGGGGCGGCGCGCGGCTTGCGTGCTGGTCAGTTCCTCACCGTTCTGGCCTCGACCAGCGATGAGCGCTCTGGCATCGCCGTGCCGCGCACCAGCGTTCTGCGTGGCTCCAATGGTCAGTCGATCGTTTATGAACACACCAATGCCGAACGCTTCGTGCCGCGCGAAGTGCGGGTCGCGCCGCTCGATGGCAGCCAGGTTCTGATCGTCTCGGGGATCGGGGCGAGCAAGCGCATCGTCACCCAGGGCGCCGAACTCCTGAACCAGATCCGCTGAGGCACGCGCGATGTTCAACGCTCTGGTCACGCAATCGCTGCGCAATCGCCTCTTCGTGCTGGCGTTCGCTGCTGCTCTGGTTCTCTACGGCGCCTTCACGGTCACCAGGCTTCCTGTCGACGTCTTCCCGGATCTGAACCGGCCCACTGTCACGATCATGACGGAGGCCGAAGGGCTGGCCCCGCCTGAGGTGGAGCAATTGGTCACGTTTCCGCTGGAAACCCAGATGAACGGCTTGCCGGGCGTCACGCGCGTGCGCTCCACCTCTGGCGTCGGACTGTCGATCATTTACGTTGAATTCGACTGGGGCACCGAGATCTTCCGCAACCGCCAGCAGATCGCCGAGCGCCTGTCGCTGGTGCAAAGCCAGCTTCCGGCGAATATCGTCCCGCAGATGGGGCCGATCAATTCGATCATGGGCCAGATCATGCTGATCGCCGTGACGGGACCAGACGCAGTGTCCGCCATGGACCTCCGCGAATTGGCGGATTTCACCATCCGCCCGCGCTTGCTCACAATTCCAGGCGTTGCCCAGGTCATTCCCATTGGCGGCGAAGTCCGGCAGTTCCGCGTGTCGCCGAACCCGGCTGCGCTGCGCGCTTTCGGCGTCACGCAGGCCCAGGTCGAAGCGGCGCTGGCCCAATTCGGTGCCAACACAGGTGGCGGCTTCGCCGATCAATACAACCGGGAATTCCTGATCCGGAACATCGGCCGCACAAGCAGCCTCGATGATCTCGGCAGCATCATCGTGGCGACGGTGGCAGGCCAGCCTGTCGCCCTTCGACAGGTCGCGGAAGTGGCGTTCGCGGCGCGGCTCAAGCGCGGCGAAGCAGGCTTCCAGGGTCGCCCGGCGGTTATCGTCTCCGTCGAAAAACAGCCGGGCATCGACACGATCCGGCTGACCGGTCAGGTCGAACAGGCCATTCGTGAGATCACGGCAACCTTGCCGAACGGCATCAGGGCCGATCAGGTCCTGTTCCGTCAGGCCGGTTTCATCGAGACGTCGATCGGCAATGTGAAGAAGGTGCTGGTCGAAGCGATCGTGGTGGTGGCAATCATCCTGTTCGCCTTCC
Source organism: Beijerinckiaceae bacterium (assembly GCA_025459195.1). GTDB lineage: Bacteria > Pseudomonadota > Alphaproteobacteria > Rhizobiales > Beijerinckiaceae > Allobosea. The sequence continues at coordinate 10,233 of JALORF010000083.1, read as the reverse complement.
TGCTGAACACCCGGACCACGGCGATCTCGCTGACGGCCATTCCCGTTTCAATCCTGATCACCGCGATCATCTTTCACCTCATGGGACTGTCGATCAACACGATGACGCTCGGCGGCCTTGCCATCGCCATCGGTGAGCTGGTGGACGACGCGGTGGTGGACGTGGAGAACATCTTCCGTCGGCTGCGCGAGAATCGCGAGGCAAGCCGTCCGCGCCCGGTTTTCGATGTGGTCGTCTCGGCAAGTCAGGAGGTGCGGTCCGGCATCGTCTACGCCACCATGGTCATCGTGCTGGTCTTCGTGCCGCTGTTCGCGCTCTCTGGCATCGAGGGCAGGCTCTTCGCGCCCCTCGGGCAGGCCTACATCATCTCGATTCTGGCGAGCCTTGTTGTCTCGATCACGCTGACCCCGGTCATGGCCTATTACATGTTGCCGGGTCTGAAGCGGCTCGATGACCATGAAGGCCTGATTGTCAGGGTCCTCAAGCGCGGCAACCGCCGCCTGCTCGATTGGTCATTCCGCCGTCCGCGCACCCTGATGGCGGCTGCGCTTGCCGGCGTCATCACTGCCGGTGTTTTCGCCACCCAGTTACCGCGCTCATTCCTGCCGCCATTCAACGAAGGCACCTTGACCATCTCGATGCTGTTCAACCCCGGCATTTCGCTTGCCGAAAGCCACCGGGTCGGGCTCATCGCGGAACGCCTCATCATGGAGGTGCCGGAGGTCAAGCTGGTCGGGCGGCGCACGGGCCGCGCCGAACTCGACGAGCACGCGGAAGGTGTCCATTCCTCCGAAATCGACGTCGACCTTCACCCGAATGGCCGCCCGAAGAGCGAGATTGTCAACGACATCCGCGCCCGCCTCGCCGTCCTGCCCGTCACCACCAACATGGGCCAGCCGATCTCGCATCGCCTTGATCACATGCTCTCCGGCGTGCGGGCGCAGATCGCGCTCAAGGTGTTCGGCGAGGACCTCGATACGATCCGTGCCCTTGCCGAAGACCTGCGCCAGAAGCTCGCTGGCGTTGCCGGTATCGTCGACCTTCAGGTCGAAAAGCAGGTCCGCATCCCGCAACTCGAGGTCATTGTCGATTATTCCCGCGCTGCACTTTATGGCCTGCAACCGGCGGCCATTACCGAACAACTGGAGCGCTTGTCCAACGGGCGGATCGTGTCGCGCATCGTCGACGGCAACCGCCGTTTCGATGTTGTCGTGCGCCTGCAGGATGAGAAGCGGACGACACAGGGCCTCGCTGACTTGCTGATCGAAACGCCGGCAGGCTGGATCCCGGTGCGGCAGATCGCCGACATTGTCGAGACAGACGGGCCGAACCAGATCCTGCGCGAGAACGGCAAACGGCGCCTGGTTGTCATGGCCAACACGGACGGCGCCGCCGACATGGCCAGCGTCGTCGCGCAGATCCGGCGTTTGATGGCCACGCAGTCACTGCCGCCTGGCTTTTTCATCAGCCTGGAAGGCACATTTCAGGCCCAGGAAGAGTCGATGCGGACCATCGGGCTTCTAAGCCTTGTGTCTTTCGCCATGATCTTCGCCATCCTCTATTCGCGCTATCGCTCGGTGCTGTTCGTCGCCATCATCATGACCAGCGTGCCACTGGCGCTGATCGGCTCGGTCACGGCGCTCTGGCTGGCCGGGCAGCCCTTGTCCGTCGCATCGATGATCGGCTTCATCACCCTGACCGGAATTGCGACGCGCAACGGCATCCTCAAGATCAGCCACTACATCAATCTCGCACTTCACGACGGCCTGCCTTTCGGACCTGACCTGGTGATGCGCGGCTCTCTGGAGCGCCTCACACCCGTGATGATGACGGCGTTCTCGGCCGGTGTCGCGCTGGTGCCGTTAATGATTGACCCGTCGGCACCGGGCAAGGAGATCCTGCACCCGGTCGCCATCACCATCTTCGGGGGTCTCGTGACCGCCACAGTGCTCGACACGGTGCTGACGCCGACACTGTTCCTGCGCTACGGCAGGAAGCCGCTGGAGCGGCTTCTGGCCCAGGTCCGCCAGGAACAATCGGCGACGATCGGCGCGCATTCGCCCGCAAAGCCGCTCGAATCCTTTTGATCCGACAAGGAGCTCCCATGATCCGCCCTCTTCTCGCAGCAGCACTTGGCCTTGCGCTCACCGTCCCTGCCCTTGCGCATGACCCGAGGCCCGGCCCGAATGGTGGCCTCAAGGTCGATGCTGGCCAGCGCCATCACGCCGAGCTTGTCGCCAACGGAACACCCCAGGTGGTCGTGTTTCTGTATGATCAGAATGATCGTCCGGTGCCGGCTCAAGGCTATCGCGCCAATGCGATCCTCATCGTTGCCGGCGCAACACAACGTTTCGCCCTCGCTCCGGGCGATGGCAACCGCCTCGTCGGCTCGGCATCTGTTCCGGTGCCGGCAGGGGCAAAGGGGGCGGTCCAGATTACCGGACCAGACGGCACGACGGCGCAGGCGCGCTTCTGACGAGCAGCGCCCTGAGCAGTTGAAACACATCGTTACGTCCGCGCAAAGCGCCCGTCACGATCACGCGCCAGATTGCCCATGATCAGAGACATGGCACATCGTTGCCACAGAACAGGAGCCCGCATCATGAAGAGATCCTCAGCAGCACTGGCCATCGTCATGGCTCTCGCTTTCGGCACAAGCGTCCAGGCCCAGAGCGGGCATGGCGGGCATGGCACGGGACATTCGATGGGGCCGGCGACCCGCGCTGCGCCCGGCAGCGGCCATCAGGGACATGGCCAGCCTTCAACCTCGGCGGAGCCCTCGACACGCGCCTTCGAGGAGGCGAATGCCAGAATGCATCGCGATATGGCGATCCCCTTCTCCGGTAACGCCGACGTGGACTTCGTCCGGGGCATGATTCCGCACCATCAGGGCGCGATCGACATGGCGCGGGTGGTTCTCGAACACGGCAAAGATGAGTGGGTCAGAAAGCTGGCTGGAGAGGTCATCAGCGCTCAGGAGCGCGAGATTGCCCAGATGCGCGATTGGCTGGCACGGAACGCACGCTGACCAAACCGCTCACTGTTCGCGCCGAGTGCCTCGAAATCCGTCGTGACCTGCCCGCTACAGGGGACGGTTCAGGTCATGGCCCCGCCATGACGGGCTGCCCAAGGCGCGTCATTCCCACTCGATCGTGCCGGGTGGCTTCGATGTCACGTCATAGGTTACGCGGTTGATGCCTTTGACCTCGTTGATGATGCGTGTCGCGACGCGGCCGAGAAAAGCCATGTCGAACGGATAGAAATCCGCCGTCATGCCATCAACCGATGTCACGGCCCTGAGCGCCAGAACATGGTCATAGGTGCGGCCATCGCCCATGACGCCGACGGTCTTGACAGGCAAGAGCACCGCAAAGGCCTGCCAGATCACGTCATAAAGGCCGGCCCTGCGGATTTCCTCAAGATAGATGGCATCTGCCTTGCGCAGGATGTCGAGCTTGTCGCGGGTGATCTCGCCCGGGCAGCGAATGGCAAGCCCAGGCCCAGGGAACGGATGCCGGCCGACGAAGGCATCAGGCAGGCCCAGTTCGCGCCCGAGCACCCTCACCTCATCCTTGAACAGTTCCCGCAACGGCTCGACCAGCTTCATGTTCATGCGGGCCGGCAGGCCACCAACATTGTGATGGCTCTTGATCGTGACGGAGGGGCCTCCGGTGAACGAGACGCTTTCGATGACATCCGGATAGAGCGTGCCCTGGGCCAGGAACTCCGCTCCTCCGATCTTGCGGGCTTCGGCCTCGAACACGTCGATGAACAGCTTGCCGATGGTCTTGCGCTTGGCTTCCGGATCTGGCCCGCAAGCCTGCAGCGCGTCGATGAACAGATCGGCGGCATCCACATGAACGAGCGGAATGTTGTAGTGCTCGCGAAACAGCGTCACCACCTGCTCGGCTTCCGCATGCCGCATCAGGCCGTGGTCAACGAAGAACCTGTGCCCTGATTCTGGCGATCATCTCGTCGCGATAGGCGGCCATCGACCAATCGCTGTTGGCCCCGACGATCCGCGTCACGAAATTGCGCAGCAGCGCAGCCCCGTCCGGTGTGTGCACCACTTCCGGATGGAACATCGTTGTGTAGATGCGCCGTGCCTCGTCGCTGGCCACGGCGAAGGGTGCATTCTCGGAGGTCGCCTTCACGCTGAAGCCCTGCGGCAGGACCGTCACGCGGTCACCGTGGCTCATCCAGACGGGGTAGCTGCCGCCAACCTGCCAGACGCCATCGAACAGCGCGCTTGGTGCCTTGATCTGCACATCCGCACGCCCGAACTCGGCGGCGTGCCCGCCCTCGACACTGCCGCCAAGCTGCACCGCCGTGGTCTGCTGGCCATAGCAGATGGCAAGCACCGGCACGCCCGAAGCGAACACGGCCGCCGGCGCGCGCGGGCTGCCCGCATCGGTTACCGAGGCTGGGCCGCCGGACAGGATCACGCCTTTGGGGGACAATCTGTGAAGGGCGGCTTCGGCGGACTGGAACGGATGGATTTCGCAGTACACGCCGGTCTCTCGCACGCGACGAGCGATCAACTGCGTGACCTGGGAGCCGAAATCGATGATCAGGATGGTGTCATGCTGGGCCATGTCGCAGGCGTTACGCCATTGTGCCGGGCGGTGCAACATGGCTGTGCACAGCCTGCGCTGGCCGGCTCAGGGCGCGCGGGCCGGCGCGTTTCCTGCGCCCAGCGGCACACCGCCAAACGGATCGACGAAGCGCCGCAGGATGCCAGGCGCGATGGCCGAGAGCGGGTTGATCGTCATCGTCGGCGCACTCGCCGGCCCCGCGACCCGGAAATTGACCGCAAACAGACCCTCATATTGCCCCCCACCCAGAAGCGGGCCGAGCAATGGCACCTGCGAGAACGCATTGTTCAGCGCAAACCCCGGAACGAATGTGCCGGCGATGTCGGCCCGGTCGCGGGCATAGTCGATGCTCCCCTGGCCGGAGATACCGATCTCGTTGCCCCAGATCACGCCGTCCCTGATCTCGATCCGGGAGGGCGTCCTGACGAAGCTGCCCTTGAGCCGGGCGAACGGCACATCGTTGCCGGCTTCGCGCGCCCTGCCCCCGCCCTGGCCTTCGCGCCCCGGTTGGCTGAATTGCTCGGCGATCACCCGGCGCAAGGCCGGCTCCCCCTGAACGCGGAAGTTCCGGAAGGTCACATCTCCGGACATGCCATCCTCGGTGGGCCGCGCATCGATGCTGAACTCGCCGCCATAGGCACGTCGGTAGATGTCGAGATAGCGCAGCAGTGCGCCGCCATCATCGCTGCGCAGGCGCACCATGCGGCCAGCGCCCTCTCGCGCTTGCTGCACAGTCACCGGCGCGCGCCCGATCCGGCCAGAAAACTCGATCTGCCGCAGTTCCTTGGCGCGGACACCCAGTTTCAGCACGGCATTGCCGATGACTTCGCTGTTGAAGCCGGTGAGGATCGGGATCGCCAGATCAAGGTCAAGGTCCGGCGGGCCGTCGCCAGGCCGCTTCGGCCCTGCCGATCCCGACAGCGGCTTCAGGAACGGTCTTGCATCGGCCACCTGCCCGCGCACGGTGATCTTGCTGGTCTGCCCTTCACGGCGCACCTCGACGCGCATATCGTCGCCGGGCGAGAGTCTTGCCTGCGTGAACGAAGCCCGTATCAGAGCGCCGCTGTCATCCAGCAAAGCCCTGCCACGGAGCAGAACGGGGCTGGAATCAAGGATCAGATCGACCAGTTCAGTCTCGTCCTTGTCGTTTTCCACGAGCGCAAAGGTCAACTTGCCCGGACGCCCCGCAGGCTTGGACCAGCCCGGCAGCGCTCCATCGATGACAGTTCGCGACAGATCGACTTCCAGCCGCGGCGGCGCATCCGGCTTGCGGCCAAGCGGCTTGACCACGCGCAGCGCAACAGGACCGTTCACCGTGCCGTTGAACCCGAGGCCGCGGCGCTGGCGCATGGCCTGATCCACCGTCAGTGTCACCACCGCTTCGCCGACGCCGCGACCATCCTGCCGCAAGTCGATCTGGGCCGGCGCGCCATCAATGCGCGCTTCGCCCTTGAGGCTGAGGCTGCCGCGCTCGTAGGTGGCGGCCAGGTTGCCGTTGTCCAGTGCCTCGTCCCCGATCAGCGCTGTCGATGCAAGGCCGGAAATCGAGCCCGTTGACTGGATGATCACATCGCTGGCGGCAATCTTGTCGACCAGCGGCAAGGACAGGCTTGTGCGCAGGTCAACGCGGCCCTTCACCGTGTCCGGATCGATCTGCGCGGGCGCGGATTCGCGCAAGGCAGGTTGGGCCATCAGCGCCGCAAGCGCATCCACGCCGCCGACCGTGCGGAAGGCAGCGCGGCCGATCGGTCTGGTTGCCCAGGTATCGGCGATGCCAAAACTGCCGTCGCTCAGTTGCAGGCTGCGCCCCTTGGGCAGGTTGACCCGCGCGCTGCTCGCCGTCAGCGCCAGCGTCCGCCCCGTGCCAACACCGCTGATGGCCATGTCATGCAGCTTGGGAATGCCGTCGCCGACGACGAACCGGACGCCGCGCCCTTTGACCTCGACCCGCAGGCTTTCATCGGGCGTCGGATCGCCAGCCCGTGCTGCCCTGACGGCATCGGCGGACATGTCTGTCACGAGGGTCAGGGCATCGATGGTTCCCGCTTCGATGCGTTCAACCAACAGGTTGCGAATGATCGGTGAGATCGGTGCTGGCCAGGCGGCCATCAGCCCCCTTGCCTGCGAGTCCGTGACCGTCAGGCGCGAGACGAGCGTCGGCCCTTCCGCCGTGCGCTCAAGCCGGCCACTGCCCTGCACGACAAGCCCAGGCCCTTGCAGATCGAGCGCCGTCAGCACCGCCACATTCAGCCCGCTGCCTTCAAGGGCGATGGTGGCCCGTGTCAGCGGCTGCACCGGGTCCTTGCCTTCGCCGGCAATGGTCCCACTGGCCTCACCCCTGAACTGCCAAAGGTCGTTCCGGTCGCGTTCGAAGACCCCGCTCATGGCAAGCTCGGTCTGGCCATTGCGAACCTGCATTGGCGTGATTTCAACGCGCTGCAAGGCGGCATCACCGGCAAAGGCAGCCGTGGCCTCTGCGAACCCGACCGTTTCCTTGCCACCATCCGGCGAAGCAATGGTTCCGGCTCCGATCCTGATCGATCCTTCAAGCCGCGCCGGCTGTCCGGCCACGGGCACAAGACTGATGCGCCCGCTCAACGGAAATCCGGTCAGAACCGCAGAAGCCGGGCCGGCAACCAGCCGTTCGACGCTGTCGATCTGGAACGCGTTGATAGCGATGTCGAGGCGTTTGCCGCCCTGCCCGTCCGGCCTGCGCGACACGACGATGTCCTTGGCTCCCGACGCAGCGGCCCCGCGCAGCCTGAGCGTCCGGCCATCCGGCACGCGATCCAAGTGCAGGCTGACATTCTGCAGACCGATGCGCTCCGTGCCGTCCGGCGCGACCAGCGTCAGCTTCGAGCCTGTCAATGCCACGCTGTCGAGGCCCGGCAGAACGCTGTCATTGTCCAGCAGCGCGCCCAAGGCAGACGCCGCCTGCTCGACCGGGCCGAGTGCGCTGACCGCTTCATCAGCCTGGAGAGGCACTTGGCCATCGCCGGTATCGAGCGTCAGCGCGCCTGCCCCATCAACCTTGAGCCTGAGGTTGACCCCGTGCAGGTCGATGGACGTGATCCTGAGACTGCCAGACAACAGTGACCACGGATCGTAACGGATATCGGTATCCGGAGTGCGCAGCCGCAGCCCTGATGCGTGCGCGAATTCGGCATTGCGGATCTGGAGAACAGCTTGCCCCTCTGTGCGCACAATTGCGGCCTTCGCCGCCGTCACGCGCCAGTCCGGCCCCAATCTGCGCTGCAGATCGGCAGCGACATGATGCTGGAGGCCTGCGAGCGGCACGACCCCCGACAGGAACAATGCCCCGACAGCTGCCGCCAGCACAATGCCGACCACGCAGACCACCGTCGCGACCCCGGCGACAAGGCCGACTCGATCACGCTTGCGCCGGCGATGCGTCGCCGGCGGGCTATTGGCCGCATGTTCGGACGCGGCCCCCGTGGGCCCTGCTTCGCTCGTCAATCGGCGCGCCTCCAGCGCTTCGCGGCGATCCGCGACGTTATGATGATCGGTGGACCGATTCGGACCTTCACGAAACGTGAGGGAGCACTATATCGGGTTCGCTGTGAAGCAACACAAACCCGACGAAAGGAAGGCTGATGTCTCTCAAGATTGGCGATGCCGCACCGGCGTTCTCGTTGCCGACAGATGGCGGCGGAACCATCTCGCTGGCCGGATTGAAGGGCAAGAACGTCTGCCTCTATTTCTACCCCAAGGATGATACCAGCGGCTGCACCAAGGAAGCCATCGCCTTCAATGGCATGCGTGCGGCGTTTGCCGCCGCCGACACCACCATCATCGGTCTTTCTGCCGACAGTGTCGCCAGCCACGACAAGTTCAAGAAGAAGTATGATCTCGCCTTCACGCTCGCCTCAGACGAGGCAAAGGCTGCGCTCGAAGCCTATGGCGTGTGGGTGGAGAAGAGCATGTATGGCAAGAAATACATGGGCATCGAACGCACCACCGTGCTGATCGACAAGGCCGGCAAGATTGCCGCGATCTGGAACAAGGTGAAGGTCGAAGGCCACGCCGAAGAGGTTCTGGCCGCAGCGCAGCGCCTCTGATGGGCCTGTCGTGACACCAAGATGACGGTCGCATCAGGCCGGGATGTGCCCGGCATTTGGAAAAGATTAACCCTGTTGGGGCGTAATCACCACACTCGTTCCGGTTGTGGTGACTCGCGTGGCAAAAGTTCCGCCCTCTTCCAAATATGATCCCGGTCTGGTGACCGTTCGTCGTTCCACGATCATTGCCGGCCTTTTCGCGGCAACATTGCTGACCGGATGGGGCGCAGGCGCGACCTGGCTCATCCTGACCAAGGACAGCTTTGCCGGGCACATGATCAAGCGCGAAACAGCGCGGCAATACGTCTATGAGGACCGCATCGCCGCGCTGAAAAGCGAGATCGACAAGCTGTCCAGCCGGCAACTCGTGGATCAGGATGGTGTTGAAGCCCGCGTGGCCGAACTCGTGACACGCCAGACCCAGCTTGAGACCAGGCAGGCCATTGTCGCGGCCCTTGCCGATAGCGTCAGTGGCCAGCAACTGGCGACCGGTCGGCCGGCGCGCGCTGCCATCGCGCCACAGCCGGCTGCAACGGCCAGCACCACCGGCAGCGTCTCCAGTTTTGCCCCCTCATCCCGGCCGATGCCGGTTCCGGAGATGCCCGGCCTGCGGCGTGACCAGGAGCGCCGCCCGGCCACGGCCAGCGCCTGGGACCAGAGCGCCCTCGATCCGGCGCTGCCACTGGCGGAGCGCCTCGGCAAGGTCGAGCAAAGCCTGACGGCGGTGACCACAGCCCAGATCAAGGCCTTGAATCGTCTCGAAACCTCGGTTGCATCGGCCCACACCTCGCTGCGGGCCGTGATCGGCGATGTCGGCCTTGATCCCGACCGCATGACGCCGGCCTCTGGCAACGCAGCGCAGGGTGGCCCGTTCATTCCGGCCAAACTCGACCCCAGGCTTGGAGCCTTCGAGACATCTGTGGTTCGGCTTCAACCGCGCATCGCTGCGGTGGAACGCCTGCGCTCGGTGGTGAGCGCATTGCCGCTGCGCCGCCCGATGGGGGCCGAAGCCGAGCAGACCAGCGCCTTCGGCCATCGCCTCGATCCGTTCACCCGCTCTCTCGCCATGCACTCCGGCATTGATTTTCGCGCCGAGCACGGAACGCCTGTCCGGGCCGGCGGTGCCGGAGAGGTTGTGCTGGCCGAATACAGCGGCGGCTATGGCAACATGGTCGAGATCGACCACGGCCATGGCATCACGACGCGTTATGCGCACCTGTCACATATCTCTGTCAGCGAAGGGCAGAAGGTCAGCCACGGCAGCATTGTCGGGCGGGTTGGCTCGACCGGCCGTTCGACCGGCCCGCACCTGCACTATGAAACAAGGATCGAAGGCGATGCCGTTGATCCCATGCGCTTCCTGCGCGCCGGTCAGCGCCTTGGTGACGCCCCCTGACCGGGACTGCAGCACGCCATTGTCCTTGGCGGAACCAAGGCGGCAGCCGGTGACCTTACTCGACATCCCCGATATCGCCGACAGTCGTGCCATAGACACGCTGGGCAAGTGACGCTTCCATGAACGGGTCCAGTTCGCCGTCAAGGACATCGGAAGGGCTGGT
>JALORF010000221.1 GCA_025459195.1 Beijerinckiaceae bacterium | reverse complement strand
GACGACTACGTGATCGCGACCGGCATAACACGGTCCTTGGCCTATTTCATTGCCCGCGCCTTTGCTTGGTTCGGGCTGGATTGGAAGGCGTATGTCCGCTTCGATCATCTATTGCGCCGACCGTCCGACATCGCCATCAGTCAAGCAGATCCGAGTAAAGCCGTAATTCAACTCGGCTGGCAGGCGCGACATAGTGTAGACGCCGTGATCGATCTCATGTGCGTTGAAGCCGCTCGCATCGAGGGCCTCAGTGGCGGTGCGTTGATTGTCGGCCCACGTTCCTGAAAAGTTTGCCTGTCCAGCTTGTGCCGAACGTCTGTGCTGTGAGTATGGGTTCGTTCACAGGAGCCCTCTTACAAACGGACACGCGACTGCGTTGCATGCGGCGTTGCGACAGGCCATGACGCTGCGATGAGGCTCATCTTCGTCAACCGGTTCTTCCATCCCGACCATTCGGCCACCAGCCAGTTGCTGTCCGATCTCGCCTTTGCGCTGGCAGGGCGGGGCCATGAGGTCACGGTGATCACCAGCCGGCTCAGCTATGATGACCCGTCGGTGCTGCTGCCGGCGCGGGCCTTGGTCCATGGCGTGAAGGTGGAACGGGTCAGGACGACGCGTTTCGGGCGGGCGAACATGGTTGGCCGCGCCATCGACTATGCCAGTTTCTACGCGTCAGCAGCGCTGGCCCTGCTGGGGGCAGCGCGGCGCGGCAGCATCATCATTGCCAAGACCGACCCGCCCATGCTGTCCGTGCTGGCTGCACCGGTCGCGCGGCTGCGCGGTGCGGTGCTGGTCAACTGGCATCAGGATGTGTTCCCGGAGGTCTTGCAGGCGCTCGGGCTGATGCGGGGCGGGGCGTCGCGGGGGTTTCTGGCGATGTTGCGCTGGCTGCGCAACCGTTCGCTGCAGCGGGCTGCGGCCAATATCGTGCTCGGGCCAGCCATGGCGCGGCATCTGGCGGGCGAGGGCGCTCCGCCAGCCTCGATCCGCATCATGCCGAACTGGGCTGACGGGGCGCTGATCCGGCCGGTTGCCCCGGCTGACAACGCGCTGCGCCGCCTCTGGGGCTACGACGACCACGTTGTCGTCGGCTATTCCGGCAACCTTGGCCGGGCGCATGCGTTTGACACATTGCTGGAGGCCATCGCGCTGATCGGGGCGATGGCGGCGCAACCGCACGGCGATGATGCCGCCTTGGCCCGGCGCATCCGCTGGCTGTTCATCGGCGGCGGGGCCGGCATGGAGGCTATGCGCGAGGCGGCGATGGCGCGGGGCCTGGGCACTGTGCGTTTCGAGGATTACCAGCCGCGCGAAAGGCTGGCCGAGAGCCTGAGCCTGCCGGACCTGCACCTGATCTCGCTCAGGCCGGACATGGAAGGGTTGATCGTGCCGAGCAAGTACTATGGCATCGCCGCAGCGGGCCGACCGGCCCTGATGATCGGCGCAGCGGACGGGGATATTGGCAGCCTGCTGCTGGAAACGCAGACGGGCCGCGTGATTGCGGAGGGCGACGCGCAGGGTCTGGCGGATGCGGTTCTGGCCTTCGCAAGAGACCCAGGCATGGCCCGGCAGCACGGCCTGGCCGCGCGCGCGCTGTTCGAGGCCCGCTTCGCGCTGCCGCACGCGGTCGAGCGCTGGTGCGAGTTGCTGGCAAGCCTGCCCGCCGCCGGCAAGGACCAAGCGGGCTGATGCCCCTGATCCGCTGCTGCCGCACGGCCCGGTTTGCCATGCCTGCATGGCTCCGGGGTGATTGCTGCTTGAAAACAGCCGCAGATTTGGGTTTGTGGTCGGCGTCCGGTGCCATCTTGCGGCGCGCGGTCATGCGGCGAGGAGACGGCGCTTGAAACTGGCAGTGATTGGTTCGGGCTATGTCGGCCTCGTGACAGGCGTGTGCCTGGCCATGGACGGGCATCAGGTCACATGCGTGGACAGCGATGCCGGCAAGATTGCGCTGATGAAGGGTGGCACTTGCCCGATCTATGAAGAGGGCCTGGAAGCCCTGATGCGCAAGGCGCACGCTTCCGGTGCGCTGGCCTTTTCGACCGATCTGGCAGGGGCGGTGGCTGCTGCCGAGGTCGTGTTCGTCTGCGTGGGGACGCCGCCCAGGCCGTCGGACGGGCATGCCGACATGGCCCAGGTCCATGCCGCTGCTGCACAGATTGCCCAAGCCATGTCGCCGGATGCTGCCCAAGGCACCATCATCGTGCTGAAGTCCACCGTGCCGGTGGGCACCGGGGATGAGGTCGAGGCCATCATCCGCAAGCACAACCCGTCGGCGCGCTTTGCTGTGGTCTCCAACCCGGAATTCCTGCGCGAAGGCACGGCGGTGGCCGATTTCCAGAAGCCCGACCGGATCGTGATCGGCACCGAGGATGAGGATGCCGTCGCACGCATGCGCGGCGTCTATGCCCGCTTCATCGCCGCCGGCGTGCCGTTCGTATCCACCAACCGGCGCACATCGGAACTGATCAAGTATGCCTCGAACTCGTTTCTCGCCGTGAAGATCACCTTCATCAACGAGCTTGCCAACCTGTGTGAGGAGATCCGCGCCGATGTGCAGGATGTGGCCTATGGCATGGGGCTCGACAGCCGCATCGGCGGCAAGTTCCTGCAGGCGGGGCCGGGGTTTGGCGGTTCGTGCTTTCCCAAGGACATGCTGGCGCTGATGAAGACCGGGCAGGATCACGGCATCCCGCTGCGCACGGTCGAGACGGCCGTTGCGGTCAATGACAGCCGCAAGGGCGAGATGGTCCGCAAGATTGTGGCCGCTGCGGGCGGCAGCGTCGAGGGCAAGGCCATCGCCATTCTCGGCCTGACCTTCAAGCCCAACACCGATGACATGCGCACGGCCGTGTCGCTGCTGGTCATCCCGCAATTGATCAAGGCCGGGGCGCGCATCCGCGCCTATGATCCTGTGGGCATGGACAATGCGCGCAAGCTGATGCCCGATGTGGTGATGGCGGCCTCAGCCAGCGACGCGCTTGCCGGTGCGGACATGGCTGTCATCCTGACCGAATGGGCCGAGTTCAAGACCATGGGGCCCGCCGCCATCGCCGGGCTGCTCGCCACCCCGGTTCTCGCCGACCTGCGCAACATCTTCTCGCCCGATGCTGCCGCGGCAGCAGGCCTGACGTATCACTCGATCGGACGGGCACCGAAGCGATGAAGGGGGGCAGGGGGTGTTGGGAGGGATCTCCTGAATCGCAGTCCGCATTCATGCTGCGCCGCGACCTGCTCGCAAAAGGGCGATCGCTTGTGAGCGCACGCGCCCCGCTCCCAAGAGCGCCGCGGTGAAGATCAGCAAGCCACTCGCCGCAAGGAGGCCCGCCTGCGCCATGCCGGGAGGCGAAACTGGCATGACATATGACAGCAAAGCGGCCACAAGTGCAGCAGGCAGCAGCGGCAT
>JALORF010000220.1 GCA_025459195.1 Beijerinckiaceae bacterium | reverse complement strand
CATGTAGTAGTCGAGCCGGCCGGTCAGCAGCATCAGCCGGCCATTGGTTTGCGGGCCGCCCATCACGATCTCGACGTCGAGGCCGGCCTTGGCATAGGTGCCATCGGCCACGGCCTGATAGTAGCCGCCATGTTCAGCCTGGGCGAGCCAGTTGGTGCCGAAACGTACCTTGTCGCGCGCCTGCGCGCGGACCCCCGAGGCAAGGGCGAGGGCGGATGCGCCACCAGCAGCAAGGGCGAGGGCGGAGCGGCGGGTCATGGTGGGCTTGGTCATCGGGCAATCTCCTGGGCGAGGCTAGCGGGTCCGGGCGCAGCGCGCGGGCAGCCGGCGTGCCCGACTGGCGGGCAGGCCTGGCTTCCCCGGCTTCCCCTCAATCCGTTCAACGTCGGCGCGTGTCGTTCATCTCAAGCGTTTGCAACTTAAGCGCTTGCCGAAGCATAGCACAGCATGATCTCTGTCTTGGGCAGCCCTGCATGAATACGTATGGACCCTTGATGACCAAGACCATCCCTCCGAAGACCGCTTCTCCCAACACCGCCGCCGCGACCAACCGGGCGCGGACGCCGGCAGCCCTGCGTCCGCCGTTTGCACGCTACTCGCACGCCGTCGAGGTTCAGGCCGGCAGCCGCATGGTGTTCGCCTCCGGCCAGTTGGGTGTCAGGCCCGATGACAGCATTCCCGATGGGGCCGAGGCCCAGGCCGACCTGTGCTTCGGCAATATCCGTCTCATCCTCGAGGATGCCGGCATGACGCTGGCGGACATCGTGCGCATCAACGCCTATGTCACCGACCGGGCCCACATGGCCGGCTACATGGCCGCGCGCGACCGGCATGTGGCGAGCCCGCCTCCCGCCTCGACGCTGATGATCGTCACGGGTTTCACGCGGCCCGAATTCGTGGTCGAGATCGAGGTCATCGCCGCCCGCAAGGAACGGCGTCTCAAGACAGCCAGAACCGGGGGTTGACCAGTCATGGACGCATTGTTCGTTGGCCAGACCTATATCGACATCGTGTTTCTGGCCGATTCGATCCCGACCGGGGACGACAAGGCCGTGGCCCGCGACTATGCCGTGTCGTTCGGCGGCAACGCGGTCACGGCGGCATTCTGCTGCGCCAAGCTCGGGGTCAAGCCTGACCTCTTGTCCTCGCTGGCGGATGACTGGCTGGGCCGGATGTTCCTCGACATGGCGGCGCGCTACGGCATTCCGGTGCATGGCCGCAAGGTCAAGGAAAGCTCGCTGTCCTTCATCATGCCGCATGACGGCAAACGCGCCATCCTGCGCTGCCGCGACGATCACTACCTGCACCCGTTCCCGATCCTCAACCTGGGCAGTTGCCGCGCCCTGCATCTCGATGGCCATCAGGCGGACGCGGCGCTGCACTATGCCAAGGCCTGCCGCGAGGCCGGTGTGTTGACCTCGCTGGATGGCGGAGGCGTGCGCTCCAACACGCCCGAACTGCTCCAGTTCATCGATGTGGCGGTGGTCTCCGAGCGCATGTGCGAGCAGATGAGCCTTGATGCCGGCGGCATGCTCGACCATCTCAAGGCCAAGGGTTGCCGCATCGGCGGCGTCACCATGGGGGACAAGGGCATCGTCTGGTATGACGAGAAGGGCCAGCGCCAGCACCACGATGCGCTGCCCGTGCCCGCTGCCAAGGTCATCGACACCAATGGTGCCGGCGATGTCTTCCACGGGGCCTACATGTATTCGTATCTGTCACGGCCCGAGGCGTCGTGGGATCAGCACTTCCGCTTTGCCCGCGCCGCCTCCGCCCACAAGATCCAGCATCTGGGCAACGAGGCCGGGCTGCCTGCGCTGGGTGACATCGAAGCGCTGATGACGCTGGCCGCGTGAGCAATGACGGCTGGAAACGGCGCGTTCCTGATCACTCACCGCGCCAGGGATAGGTCCAGGTCTCTGTCAGTGCCTTGGGTCCTGTGCGCAGGAAGGCGCGCAGGTCGCCGGACTGGCCGGGCTCCATCACCACGTCGATGAAGGCGCGGAAACCGGCGATCTTCGGGTTGGGAATCACGAAGGCGCGGTTGATCTTGCCGGCCGAGACGGAGGGCACGATCTCGACCTTGTCCGGATCGGCGACATGGAACGCCAGTTCGCCTCCGGCAAAATCGACAATGAAACGCCGCGCGCCCGGTGTCACCGCTTCGCCCGAACCCAAGGCTTTCGGCTTGGCCTGATAGGTGTTCACGGCCCGCCCGCCGGAATGCAGCGCATCGACATTGCCGAGCGAGGACAGCCGGTAGCGGATGACGTGTTCACGGCCCGGCTGGAGCGGGGTGCGCGGGGCCCACAGTGCCACGATGTTGTCGTTGGTCTCGTCGGTCGTCGGCAGTTCGATCAGCTCGACATGGCCCTCGCCCCACTCGCCTTCCGGCTCGATCCAGTAGGAGGGGCGCATCTCGTAGGCGAGATCGAGATCCTGGTAGTGCTCGAAAACCCGGTCGCGCTGCATCAGGCCGAAGCCGCGCGGGTTGCGCTCGACGAAGGCCGAGACGGCCTGTTCCTTCGGGTTGCGCAAGGGCCGCCAGATCCACTCGCCGGTGCCCGAGTGAATCAGCAAACCGTCCGAATCATGCAGTTCCGACCGGTAGTCATCGAAGAAGCGGCGGTCATTCTCGCCAGTGAAGAACATCGAGGTCAGCGGGGCCAGACCAAGGCGCGCGATCTCGCGGCGCGGGAACAGGTGTGCCGTCACTGCCATGACGCTGGCGCGGCCCGGATAGATGAGAAACTGGAAGGCCCCGGTGATCGAGGGCGAATCGAGCAGGGCGTGGACGACGACGCGTTCCGCATCCGCGCCGGGGGTCTCGATCCAGAATTCGCGGAAATACGGGAACTCCTCGCCATCCTTGACGCCGGCGCCGATGCTGAGGCCCCGCGCCGACAGCCCGTAGCGCTGGCCGCGGCCAAGCAGCCGGAAATAGCTGGCCCCGATGAAGGACACGAGCTCGTCATGGACGCGCGGGTCGTTGAGCGGAAAGTGCAGACGGAACCCGGCAAAGCCGGAGTTGACCGGCAAGGGCTTGTCGAACCGCGTCTTGCCATAGTCGAACAGGTTGGCTGCATAAGGGATCGGCGTCGCCAGGCCATCACGCACGGTGTTGATCGTCACCGGCTTGGTGAACAGGAAGCCGAGATGGAACAGGTGCATGCGGTAAGGCGAGGGCGTGTTGCCGAAGAAGGCGCGTTCGCTGCGGAAGCGGATGTCGCGCCACTGGTCGAACTCGAGCCGCTGCAACTGTTCGGGCAGTTGCACGGGCTGCGGCTCATAGGCGAGCGCTGACAGGTCACGTGCCCGGCGCACCACGTCCTCGAAGCCGAAACGCGGTGCCGGTTGCGGCGAAGCGGGCGGTGGAGGAGGGGTCTGCTGGGCCATCAGCGCACCTGGCGCCGCCGACGAGGCGAGCGCCAGGGCGAGGCCGGAAAGGAGTGCGCGCCGATCGATCATGCCCATGGCCAGATTCAACCCGAATGTGATGCCAGAACCGGATGCGGGACATGTCCTGCGCCGGCTGATTTCTGCCTATTGCATCCAGCACTTAGTGAGAGGATTGCGTCCGGTCTAGGGCGATGTCACGGGTTTTGGCGCAAGGGCCGCAACGGCGTTGAAAAGGGGTGCAAAAAACACTTGTAGGGGGTGGGTGTTTTCCGTATATGGGTGCTGCCCAATTTCGCACGTGCCTGTGGCCGCGTGCTGGTTGGTGGGCATGCGTGGGAAACTTCGCACAGCCGCCTGAGGTCCGGAGCTAGGTCGAGGGG
>JALORF010000082.1 GCA_025459195.1 Beijerinckiaceae bacterium | reverse complement strand
GTGGCCGGCGCGGCCCATCAGCTTGCCGATCAACGGGACCACGAAGAGCAGCGCGCAGACCAGCGATGACACGGGATTTCCGGGCAGGCCGATGCACAGCACTTCGCCGCGCGTGCCAAACATCAGTGGTTTGCCGGGTCTCACGGCAACCTTCCAGAACCCCATGGCAAAGCCTGTCGCCGTCAGCGCACCTTGCACGAAGTCGTGGTCTCCAACCGAAGCGCCTCCGCTGGTCAGGATGATGTCGGCGATCCCGCTGGCCTCTTCGATGGCATGCCGGGTTGCCGCGGCCGTGTCTGGAACAATGCCGAGGTCGATTGCTTCGGCTCCGGCAGCCGTGACCTGGGCTGCCAGCGCAAACGCATTCGACGACACGATCTGGCCGGCCTTCAGCGCCTCGCCCGGCAGGGCGAGTTCGTCGCCTGTGGACAGGATGGCCACGCGCGGCGGCCTGCGGACGGGCAAGGTGGCATGACCCATGCTGGCCGCCAGCCCGATCCGGCGTGCATCGAGCACAGTGCCGGCCTCCAGCAGCACAGCGCCTTCCGAAAAGTCGAGCCCGGCAGGGCGCACGAAGCGGCCCTTGGCCTCGGTCTGTGTCGGCACGATGCGGCGTTCGTCAATGCGGCTGGCATTCTCCTGGATCAGGATCGTGTCCGCTCCGTCCGGCACCACTGCGCCCGTGAAAATGCGAACCGCTTCGCCAGCCCCGAGCTTGCCGACGAACGGATGCCCGGCGGCGGCTTCGCCGATCAGATTGAGAGGCTGGCCGACAACAAGCTCGGCTGCCCGGACCGCATAGCCGTCCATGGCCGAGGCAGCAAAGGGCGGCTGGGTGCGCATGGCAGCGAGATCGCTGGCCAGGGTGCGACCCAGCGCTTGCGGAAGCGAAACAGCTTCGGTGCCGGTCATGCGCGTGGCAGCCGCAAGGATGCGCCGGCGCGCCTCATCCGGCGCCATCAGGCTCATGGTGCGGCAGGCTCGCGTTCGTAGACGCCGGATTTGCCCCCGGACTTGTGCAGGAGTTGCACGGCCTCGATGCGCATGCCGCGATCAACGGCTTTCACCATGTCGTAGATGGTGAGGCAAGCGACGGTGACGGCGGTGAGCGCTTCCATCTCGACACCTGTCTGCCCGCCGACGCGCACCTCCGCTGTCACGCGCACGCCCGGCAAGGCCTCGTCGAGCACAAGGTCGAGCGAGACCTTCGACAGCATCAGCGGATGGCAAAGCGGGATCAATTCGTGGGTGCGCTTGGCGGCCATGATGCCGGCCAGGCGGGCTGTGCCGAGCACATCACCCTTCTTGGCATCGCCTGCCCGGATCAGGTCCAGCGTTGCCGGCTCCATCACCACGCGGCCCTCGGCCACCGCGCGGCGGGATGTGACCGCCTTGTCGGCGATGTCGACCATGTGCGCCTGGCCTTGCGCGTCGAGATGGGTCAATCCGCTCATGCTGCAACGCCTGCCGTGTTGGTGCCGGTCAGCAGGGAGCGCGTTGCGCCCGCCACATCGGCTTGCCGCATCAGGCTTTCGCCAACAAGGAACGTGTTGACGCCGCTGGCCTTGAGCCGGGTGAGATCGGCATGATGGAAGATGCCGCTTTCGGCAATGATGATCCGGTCATCGCCAATGCCTGGCGCAAGCACCTCGGTCACGGCCAGATCGACATGGAAGCTGCGCAGGTCGCGGTTGTTGATGCCGATCAGTGGCGATGGCAGCGCCAGTGCGCGGCCCAGTTCGGCGGCATCATGCACCTCGATCAAAGCTGCCATCCCCAGCCCTGCGGCGGTCTCCACCAGCGCTTGCGCATCGGCATCGCTGACGCTGGCCATGATCACGAGGATGCAGTCCGCGCCCCAGGCACGGGCCTCGAACACCTGATAGGGCTCGAACATGAAGTCCTTGCGCAGGCAGGGCAATCCGCTGGCCTCGCGGGCTTCGGCCAGATAGGCCGGCTTGCCCTGGAAGGATGGCTCGTCGGTCAGCACCGAAAGGCAGGCTGCGCCACCGGCGCGATAGGCCTGGGCCAGCGATGCCGGTTCGAAATCGGCGCGGATCACCCCTTTCGAAGGGCTGGCCTTCTTGATCTCGGCGATCAGCGCAAACTGTCCGGCGGCATGCCTTGCGCGGATGGCGCCGGTGAAATCGCGCGGCGGTGGCGCAGCTTCGGCTGCGGCGCGCATCTCGGTCAGTGGCATCCGTGCCTTGGCCGCTGCGATCTCGATGCGCTTGTAGGCTTCGATGCGGGCGAGAATATCGGTCACCAAGGGCTCCCAGGTTCAGGCGTTCGACGCGGCAACCAGCCGGGCCAGCGTGCCCTTGGCGGCTCCGCTGTCAAGCGCCGACTGTGCCCGAGCAACACCGTCCGTCAGCGTGCTGGCGGCTCCGGCCACCACCAGCGATGCGCCAGCGTTGAACACGGCAATATCGCGATACGGCGTCTTCGCGCCATCAAGCACAGCCATCAGGGCCCTGGCATTGACCTCGGCATTGCCGCCCTTGAGATCGCCGGGCTCGGCAGTTGCGAGGCCGACATCCTGCGGGGCGATGGTGAAGCGGCGGATTGCGCCGTCTTCCAGGGCGACCACGTGGGTTGGCCCTGTCGTGGTGATCTCGTCGAGCCCATCCGAGCCGTGAACGGCCCAGACTCGTTTGCTGCCGAGCGCTTGCAGCACCTCGACCATGGGCAGCAGCCAGCTTTCGGCGAAGGTGCCGAGCAATTGCCGCGTTACGCCGGCCGGGTTCGACATCGGGCCGATCAGGTTGAAAATCGTGCGGGTGCCAAGCTCCACACGCACCGGTGCGACATGGCGCATCGAGGCATGGTGGGCGGGCGCGAACATGAAGCCGAGGCCGGCTGCAGCAAGGCAGCGTTCGACACCGGCCGGATCGATGCCGACCCTGACGCCGAGCGCGCCCAGAACATCCGCTGTGCCCGACAAGGATGAGGCGGCGCGGTTGCCATGCTTGGCGACCGGCACACCGCATGACGCGACGATGATCGATGCCAGCGTCGAGACGTTGTAGGAACCTGAATTGTCACCGCCCGTGCCAACAATGTCGATGGCATCGGCAGGTGCTGACACGCGCACAGCGCGCGAGCGCAGGGCACTGACCGCCCCGCTGATTTCGGCGACGGTCTCGCCGCGCACCCTCAGCGCCATCAGGAAACCGGCCGACTGGGCCGGTGTCACCTCGCCGGACAGAATGGTGTCGAACGCATCGCGCGCTTCAGACGCTGTCAGGCTGGCCCCGGTTGCCACCTTGGCGATGAATGGCTTGAACGTATCCATGAAACTCAGGACCTGTGTGGCTATGCGCCAGCGCGGATGGCTGGCGGGTTCGCGTCGCGCCAAGCGGCAGCGATGTCAAGGAAATTGCGAATGATCGTGGCGCCGTGCTCTGACATGATGCTCTCGGGGTGGAACTGCACGCCCAAGATTGGGCAAGTGCGATGCGCCGCAGCCATGATCAGCCCGTCATCTGTCTCGGCGTCGATCGAGAGCGCAGCGGGGCAGCTTGGGCGGTCGATCACCAGCGAGTGGTAACGCGTGGCCTCGAAAGGCCGGTTGATACCGCGAAACAGCCCGGTTCCTCGATGGCTGATCAGGCTGACTTTGCCATGCATCGGGGCAGGGGCACGAACCACATCGCCGCCAAAAGCCTGCCCGATCGCCTGCAGGCCAAGGCACACGCCAAAGACCGGCTTGCGCTCCACCGCGCCCTTCACAACCTCAAGGCAGATGCCAGCCTCGTTCGGCGTGCAGGGTCCGGGCGACAGCAAGATCGCGTCCGCCGGGTGATCGAGCGCGGCTCCCGCACTCATCGCGTCGTTGCGCACCACATCGACTGTCACGCCCTGGGCGCCGACCAACTGCACCAGGTTCCATGTGAATGAATCGTAGTTGTCGATCAGCAGCAGCCGCACGGGATGTTCCAGAGGTTTGGGGGCCTGATGGCCCGTTGCGTTGAATGCCCGTGCGGGCGTGTGCGGTCAAGCGCGCCTCCCACTGGCTGCGCGCATGGTTGAGGCCAGCACTGGTTAAACGAACCTTGCCCACAAACGGTTGCATTTAAGGGCAGCTTTCACGGTTTCTCGACATCCCTCTGCTAGATCAGGACAGACCGGCAATTCTGTGTCGAAGGAAATGATCATGAACCGTCCTGTGAAAAGCACGATGAAGCGCTTCGGCAAAGACGAGAGCGGCGCTGTTGCTCTGATCTTCGGCTTGGCCCTGTTGCCGCTGATGGGCATGACGGGCGCTGCCGTCGATTATTCGCGCGCCTCGCAGTTGCGCACCAAGATGGCTGCAGCGTCGGACGCTGCGGTGTTGGCCGGTGTCAAGACCAAGGGCACGCTGGGCGACAAGCAGAAGGCTGCCGACGCTGCCTTCGCAGCCAACCTTGGCTCCGATCCTGCCTTGAAAGGCGCCGTTGGCGGACTGACGGCGCTGCCCGGGAATGCCTATCGCTACGAGGTGACGGCTGACTACACCTACGCCATTCTCGGCATCATGCCCGGCATGCCCGGCTCCACCAAGCTGGCCGTGTTTTCCGAAGCCAATGCCGGCGACGGCTCTGTCGAAGTCGCGCTGGTGCTGGACAACACCGGCTCGATGAAGTCCGACATGAGCGCGCTGCGCAAGGCCGGCGAGAGCTTCACCAACATCCTGTTTGACTACGCCTCGAACGGCGCCGACCTCAAGATGTCGGTTGTCCCTTACGTGGCTGCCGTCAATCCGGGTCGGCTCAATCTCGGCATGTCGTCGGTTGATACCCGTGGCGACAGCCAATGGCAGGCGCACAACCTGCGCGGCCGCTGGATCGGCTTTCTGCCCGATTGCACCAATGACCCGTTCTGGAAGCCTGGCCCAGGTGGTGGCGGCGGTGGCGGCGGCGGCCCCGGTCCCGGTGTCGGCGGTGAAGGCGCATGGCTGCAGGACGCGACCCGCAAGCTCGGCGAGATCGGCCGCGAACTGTTCGGCATCAAGAGCGCATCGGCGCAAGTCGGCACCTACGGTACGCCAAACCGCAAGGCACCGTTTGCCGGCAAGGAGATCACCGTCAACAAGCCCTACACCAAGACCGATGGTGTCAAGGCCTTCGTTCCGACTGGTTTCGGCTACGATCCGGTCTGGTCGCGTTGCGTGATCTCGAATCCAGGCAAGATCGCCAACCTCGACCTGTTCGACGGCATCCGCACCAAGTCCGGCACCGCCCAGTGGAAGGGCTGCGTCGAAGCCCGTCCCGAGCCGTTCGATGTGACCGACGATCCGCCAAACGCCAGCGATCCGCGCACGCTGTTCACGCCCTATTTCTGGCCCGACGAGCCCGGCAAGGGCAAGGACGGCAATTCGCTCGGCTACGTCAACAACTACATGGATGACGGTGACATGCCGGCCGGCTGGAACAATGGCTGGGAATGGGAATGGCAGGCCAACCTGTTCAAGTATGACGGCCAGAACAAGAATGCGAACTTCAGCGAGAACGCACCGAACACAAGCGGCCCCAACATGGCCTGCCCGGACGAGTTGCTGCGTCTCTCCGATGACCGCACCAAGGTGCTGAACAAGATCAAGGGTCTGAAGCACTGGAATGGCGGCGGCACGGTGTCATCGGAAGGCATCATGTGGGGTTGGCGCACACTGTCACCGAAGCTGCCGCTGGCCGACGCCAAGCCCTATGGCACCAAGAACCACAAGAAGATCATGGTGGTAATGACCGATGGCGAGAATCTGATCGGTGGCAACAATGTCGGCGGCCCGGTGATGTCGCACTACAATGCCTACGGCTACATGCGGTGGGGCCGTTTCCCGCAGGAGAACTTCCAGGAAGCTGCCAAATATCTCGACAACCGCATGGCGCTGGCGTGCGAGAACGCCAAGAAGGCCGGTGTTCAGGTGATCACCATCCTGTTCCGCGTCAACACCGCCAATGCCAAGTCGCTTCTGGAGAAGTGCGCATCGAACAACAAGCTGTTCTATCTCGCCAAGGACACGAACGAATTGCAGAAGGCCTTCACCGATGTGGCCGAACTGATTGGCAAGATCCGTCTGACACGCTGAACGCCGGATCGCACCGGACGCGACGGGAACCCCGGCTGCAAGGCCGGGGTTCTGCCGTTCCTGACAGGCTGGACGGGGCTCTTGCGAGCGCTGCGCGGCCTACTGCCCCCGCACGCTGCGGGCAGCGAAGCGCACGGCCTCTTCGGCGGCCTTGAACAGCGCCTTGGCCTTGTTGATGCATTCCTGATGTTCGGCCTCATTGACCGAGTCATGCACGATGCCGGCACCCGCCTGCACCGACATCACGCCATCCTTGATGATGGCGGTGCGCAGGACGATGCAGGTATCCATCTCGCCGTTGGAGCCGAAATAGCCGATGCACCCGCCATAGGCGCCGCGCGCATCGTGCTCCAGTTCGTCGATGATCTCCATGGCGCGCACCTTGGGGGCACCCGAGACGGTCCCGGCCGGGAAGCCTGATACCAGCGCATCGAGCGCATCCTTGCCCGGCGCGATCTTGCCCTCGACGTTCGAGACAATGTGCATCACCTGGCTGTAGCGCTCGATGAAGAACCGGTCCGTGACCTCGACCGAGCCGATCCTCGCCACCCGGCCCACATCGTTCCGGCCCAGATCGAGCAGCATCAGATGTTCCGAACGCTCTTTCGGATCGGCCAGCAATTCAGCGGCCAGCGCCTCGTCTTCCGACGGCGTGCCGCCGCGCCGCCGCGTGCCCGCGATCGGCCGGATGGTGACCGTCCCGTCCCGCAATCTGACCAGGATTTCGGGGCTGGAACAGACGATCTGGAAGGCCTCGAAATCAAGATAGCACAGGAACGGGGCCGGATTGACCCGGCGCAGTGCCCGATAAAGCGAGAACGGCGGCAGGCTGAACGGAGCATCGAAACGCTGCGACAGCACGACCTGGAATATGTCGCCGGCGCGGATGTAATCCTTGGCCGTGTCGACCATGGCCGAATAGCGCTCGGCACTTGTGTTGGAAATGCCGGCAGGTGCAGGCAGGCCCGCGACATCGAGCCGGGCGTCGAGCGGCAGCGGTGCGTCCAGTGCTGCCACGACCGCATCGATGCGCGCCCGTGCCATTTCATGGGCAGCCCGTGCCGGGATGCCCGCAGCAGGGCGGACAGAGGCGACCACGGAGATCTCGTCCTTCACCGCGTCGAAGATGACCATTACCGTCGGCCTGATCAGGATGGCATCCGGCAGGCCCAGGCCAGTGGCCTTGCGCGCCGGCAGCCGTTCCATCAGCCGCACCATGTCATAGCCGAGATAGCCGAACAGGCCTGCTGCCATTGGCAGGTCAAGATCGCCAGTCTCAAGGCGACTGTCGGCAATTAGCCCTCTCAGGCTGGCAAAAGCCTCGTCCGGCAGCGCCTCGAACCCCGGCGAGGCAGCGAGCGGGCGGGCCACGCTGACCTGTCCGAGATCGCAGCGCCAGACGAGGTCCGGTTGCAGCCCGATCATCGAATAGCGCCCGCGCACGGCGCCGCCCTCGACCGATTCGAGCAGGAAGGCCGCCCCGCTGGCGAAGGCCCGCAGTTTCAGGAATGCGGCAACCGGCGTCTCGCAATCGCCGACCAGAACGTCGCGCACGATCTGGCCCTCGCCGGACGCGTAGACCTCCGCAAAGCGCGCGAAATCGTCGGAGGCTGGCATGCGTCGTGCGCCTTTGCGATCAGCTTTCGCCGCCGCCAGTGGCGTTGCGCAGCGTGGTCTGGTTGATCCTGACACCAAGCCGGCCCTGCAAGGCCGTGACATACTGTGACAGCAGATCGTCACCAATGGCGATGCCGAGTTGCTGGCCGACGGATTCCGCTTCCTGCGTGGTGCGCAGGAAGGGCGACACGGTTGCAGTCTGCACCTGGAACACCATTCGCCCGCGCTCACCGCCCAGGTCCGCCGATGCAGCCCCGTTGACGACGGTGCCGAAGGCCACTGTCAGCACATTGGCCGGGAATTCCGGCAGGCTGCTGGCGCGTGTCAGGGGCGGCGATGTCTCGACCGTCAACCCCAGCGCGGCCGCGACGGTATCGAGCGTCTCGCCCTTGGCGATCCGGTCCGTGACCTCGCGGCCCTTGGCCTGGAGCCTGCTTGCCATCTCGTCCTGACGCCACTGGCTTGCCACGAGGGCTCTCACCTCGTCGAACGTGCGCTCACGCGCCGGCTCGATGGTGCTGACATCGAACCAGACATAGCCGTTGTCAGGCGTCCGCACGGCCTCGTTATCCGTGCCGATATCGGCGCGGAACATGGCTTCGATCACTTGCGTTGCGGCAGGAACAGGCGTGAGCGGCAGTCCGGAAGCACTCTGTCGGGACCGGTCGACTGGTCCGAGCGCCACCATGGCGAGCTTCATCTCGTCGGCGATGTCCTTGAGAGGGCGGGCACTGGCGCGCATGTCCTCGATCTTGTCATGCACCTCGGCCAGCGACTGCACGGCGCGGCTGAGCGCGAGATCATTCCGGACCTCGCCGGCGACCTCTGCAAATGGCCGCACCTTTTCCGCCTCGATCAGCGGCGTGCGCAAGAGTGCATAGCCAAACGCGCCTTGCACGGGCGGGCTCACCGCATTGGGCGCAAGCGCGAAAGCTGCGGCTGCGACGGCCTGATCCAGCATTTCGGGCCGCGTGAAGCTGCCGAGCGTCAGGTCCGCGTCGGAGATGTTCCGCTCACGCGCCAGATCCTCGAAGCTGGTGCCGCTGCGGATGCGCTCGGCGGCGGCTGCTGCCTCCGCCTGGGTGGGGAACACGATCTGCTGCACCGTGCGCCGCTCCGGTGTGCCGAAGCGGGCCTTGATGCGCTCGTAATGCGCCACTGCATCGGCCTCGCTGATGCTGCCGGGGTTGGCGAGCGTCTGCGGGGTCAGGGCCAGCACATTCGCGGTGCGGTATTCCGGTGCGCGGAAGCTGGCCTTGCGCTCTTCGAAGAACGTGCGCAGAACCGCATCGGTTGGCTCGTCGATGGTGCCGACCGCCGCGGGCGGCAGCGCCACGAACCGGATCACACGCTGTTCATTGCGATAGCGGTGTGCCGCTTCCTGCACGGCGAGAGGGGCCTGGCTCTGGCCGGAGAGGGCTTCGGCAAGCTGGTTGCGCACAATTGCGGCGCGTTGTTCCCGCACATAACCCTGCTCATTGAGCCCTGCTTGCCGCAACAGTTCATTGAACATGTTGCGATCGAAAGTGCCTGCCGCGCCCCGGAAGTTCTGGTCGTCGAGGATCGATTTCGCCACGGCCTCATTGCTGACCGTCAGCCCGCGTTCCGCGGCATCGGCGTCAAGTGCCGCCTCGGTCACCAGACGCGACAGCACCTGCTGGTCGACGCCGAGCGCTCTGGCCTGATCCGGTGTGATATTCTGGCGGAAGCGCCGGGACAGTCGCTGCACCTCGTTCTGGTAAGCGCTGCGCACCTGCTCGATGTCGATTTCCTTCTTGCCGACGGTCGCAACCGTGTTGCGCCCCTGGCCACGGAAAATGTCGCCGATGCCCCAGATCGCGAACGAGCCGATCAGGATCGCGAACAGAATGCCGACAAGCAGCTTGCCAAGCCATGTCTGGCCGGCGTTGCGGATACCTTGCATCATCATGGCTGCGAACCAGCTCCAACCTGTTTGCCGGACTTATAGGGAGCCGCCCGGCCTGTCGCAATCAGGCAATTGCAGCAAACCCGGCCGGTTGCTACGAGGTCGCGGGGAATTGTCCCCCTGACCCTCCCGGAGCGTGCCCCTCATGGCCCTGAAACCCCTGATTGCCGGCAACTGGAAGATGAACGGCGTGGGTGCGTCGCTCGACGAAGCGCGCGCCATCGCCGAAGGGGCGGCAGCGCTGACGTCGGTCGATCTGCTGCTGTGTCCGCCGGCAACGCTGATTGGCCGGATGGCGGCTCGCTGTGCCGGCACGCCGCTCGCCATTGGCGGTCAGGATTGCCACACGGAAATAGCCGGCGCGTTCACCGGTGACGTCTCGGCGGCGATGCTCGCCGATGCCGGCGCAAGCCATGTCATCGTCGGCCATTCGGAAAGGCGCACCCTGCATGGCGAAACCAGCGCCCTTGTCAGGCAGAAAGCGGAAGCTGCGCTGGCGCAGGGGCTTGTGGCCATCATTTGCATCGGCGAGACGCTGGCCGAACGGGAGGCGGGAAGGACGCTGGCGGTCGTCATAGACCAGCTTCAGGCCTCGTTGCCGGCAGGCGCGGATGGTCACACGGTCGTGATCGCCTATGAGCCGGTCTGGGCCATCGGCACGGGCAAGACCCCGACCAGTGCCGATGTTGCCGAAGTCCACGCGGGTTTGCGCGCCGAGCTGGTCCGCCTGCTCGGTGCGGACAAGGGCGCCCCAGTGCGTCTGCTCTATGGCGGTTCGGTCAAGCCCTCGAATGCCGCCGAACTGATGGCGCTTCCTGATGTCAACGGCGCGCTCGTCGGCGGTGCCAGCCTGAAATCTGCCGATTTCCTTGCGATTGCGGCGGCGGTCTGACAGAGCCTGATCGATCCGCGACAGCCGGGTTTGCCATGCCGGTGGCATCATGCCAGCCGTGTGGTGCCGCTTGTGGGCGATGCGGCTTTCCTTCCGTGCCCCCCCATGCTAAGGCCGCGCCAGCAGTCGGGGCTGGCGCTTGGCCGGCCCGCTTCCCATGTTTGTGAGACCATGCAGACCGTCCTTATTGTCATTCATCTGATCGTCGTGATCGCGCTCGTCATCGTCGTGCTGCTCCAGCGCTCGGAGGGTGGCATGGGCCTTGGCGGCGGTGGCGGCGGTGTCTCCGGCTTCATGACCGGTCGCGGCCAGGCCAATGCGCTGACCCGGACAACAGCCATTCTGGCCGGCATCTTCTTCCTGACCAGCATCACGCTCTCGGTCCTGGCCTCACAGAACCGCGCACCGCGATCCATTCTGGATGGTGCCGCGACAACGGCTCCGGCCGCTCCGGGCGGGCCATCCGCGCCGGCACCAGGCAGCAACGTGCTGGATCAGCTCCGCCAGTTGCAGGACCAGAGCGGCGCGCAGCCGCCCAGGCCGAGCGCCCCCGTTCAGTGACATTTCCGCCCCGTCAGCAAGGGCCGGCAGGACGCATGTCCGCCGGCCCTTCTCTTTTGTGGACAAGCGAACATCGCCCGGTGCAAGCGCAAAACAGGTGCTCCCCGAATCGCTGCGACAGGTTTAGAGGTCAAATCCCATGACGCGGTACATCTTCATCACCGGCGGCGTGGTCTCCTCACTCGGCAAGGGAATCGCGGCTGCTGCTCTCGGGGCACTCCTGCAATCGCGCGGCTATACCGTGCGGTTGCGCAAGCTCGATCCCTATCTCAATGTCGATCCCGGCACGATGAGCCCTTACCAGCATGGCGAGGTCTTCGTCACGGATGACGGGGCCGAGACCGATCTCGACCTCGGGCACTACGAGCGCTTCACCGGGCGCGCGGCCAAGCGCGATGACAACATCACCACCGGCCGCATCTACATGGACATCCTGACCAAGGAGCGGCGCGGCGACTATCTGGGTGCCACCATCCAGGTCATTCCCCACGTCACCAACGCGATCAAGGACTTCGTGCTGCGTGGCAACGAAGACTATGATTTTGTTCTGGTTGAAGTGGGCGGAACGGTCGGCGACATCGAGAGCCTGCCGTTCCTCGAAGCCATCCGCCAGGTCGGACAGGAGCAACCACGCGGTTCGGTGATCTTCATTCACCTGACCCTGCTGCCCTACATTCCCAGCGCCGGCGAACTGAAGACCAAGCCGACCCAGCATTCCGTCGCCGAACTGCGTTCGATCGGCATCCAGCCGGACATCCTGTTGTGCCGCACCGACCGGGCCATCCCGGTCGAGGAGCGCCGCAAGCTGGCCCTGTTCTGCAATGTCCGGCCAACAGCCGTGATCGAGGCCCGCGATCTCGGCTCGATCTACGATGTGCCTCTGGCCTACCACGAGGAAGGCCTGGACGACGAGGTGCTCGCCGCGTTCGGCATGTCAGAGGCGGCAAAGGCCCCTGACATCGGCGGCTGGAAGCGGATTTCCGACCATATCCATGCGCCGGAGGGCGAAGTCACCATCGCCGTTGTCGGCAAGTATACCGGCATGAAGGACGCCTACAAATCCCTGATCGAGGCCCTGACCCATGGCGGCATTGCCAACAGGGTCAAGGTCAACCTCGATTGGATCGAAAGCGAGGTTTTCGAAAAGGAAGACCCATCGCCGTTCCTCGAACACGTCCACGGCATTCTCGTGCCCGGCGGCTTCGGCATTCGCGGAGCGGAGGGCAAGATCAGGGCCGCGCGTTTCGCCCGCGAGCGCAAGGTGCCGTATTTCGGCATCTGCTTCGGCATGCAAATGGCGGTGATCGAAGGAGTCCGCTCACTGGCCGGCATTGAAGCGGCCAACTCGTCGGAATTCGGCCCCACCACCGAGCCGGTTGTCGGGTTGATGACCGAATGGCTCAAGGGCAACGAGCTGGAAACGCGCGCCGCAGGCGGCAATCTCGGCGGCACCATGCGGCTCGGCGCTTATGAATCGGCGCT
>JALORF010000219.1 GCA_025459195.1 Beijerinckiaceae bacterium | reverse complement strand
GCGCGCGCTCGATCTGGCCACCGCGCATGTCACGCAGCGCGAAACGTTCGGCAAGCCGCTCTACCAGCGCCAGGCCGTGCAGTTCATGTTGGCCGAGTGCGCCAGTGAGCTCTACATGGCGCGGCTGATGCTGCTGCACATCGCCTACAAGGCGGAGAAGGGGCTGGACCTCAGGCAGGAAAACAGCATCGCCAAGGTGTTCCTCGCCCACATGGTGCACAAGGTGGTGGACACCGCCATCCAGCTGCACGGCGCGCTCGGCTACAGCCAGGATACACCGCTGGCCAGCTGGTACACGCATATCCGTTCGCAGCGGCTTGTCGATGGGCCGGATGAAGTGCACCGCTGGACGGTGGGCCGTAACGTGATCAAGGCCTATCAGGCGCATGGCACCACGGCGTCGGCGGCGGGGGGGGATTTGATTTAGGGAATCACGCCTCAATATGGGGCCAATGATGTCTTCCCCGATCCCTTCGCCTGCGGCCGGCGCGTTCGACCCGATCGAGCGGGTCGAGAACCGGCTCGTCAGGGCTGCCTTCTCGCCGCACCGGCACGACACCTACACGGTCGCGCTGACGATGACAGGGGTGCAGGCCTTCAACTATCGCGGGTCGATGCGACACTCGCTGCCGGGGCAGGTGCTGATCCTCCATCCCGAAGAGCTGCACGATGGCCACTGCCATGATGAGGCGGGATTCAGCTATCGCGCGGCCTATGTTCCGCCAACGCATGTACAGGCCGTGCTGGGCGGCGCGGAACTGCCCTTTGTCGCCAATGGTGTCTCGACTGATCCCGCCCTGATCGCGGCCGCCTGCACCATGGTGATCGATTGCGCCGGCGTTGCCGATCCTGCGGCCTATGAAGACGCGCTCTACGATCTGGCCCAGGCCATGAACATGGTAGCCGGCAAGGTCGCAAAGATGAAGATCGCCAACCGAACCGCCGTCTTGCAGGCGCGCGAATTACTCGACACCGCGGTCATTGACGGTGCGCGCCTCGAACAACTTGAGCAGGCGACGGGCTGTGACCGCTGGCAGCTGTCGCGCGATTTCCGGGCGTTGCTGGGCACCAGCCCCTATCGTTATCTGCAGCACCGCCGGGTCGATCTGGCCAAGCGGCTGTTGCGCGAAGGCGCGACGTTGGCCGATGCCGCCCATGGCGCCGGCTTTGCCGATCAGAGCCATTTCGGCCGCACCTTCCGCAAGGCCGTTGGCCTCACGCCAAAGGCGTGGCTGCGTTCGGACCTGTTCCGCACGATCATTCTATAGCGGCCGGCAGCGGGCGATTAGCCTGCGCTGCATGACCCAGATGATCTTTACCGACGAGACGCCGACGCACCGGACACTGGCGGGCACGGGTGCTGCTTTTGCCGCTGTTGTCCTGCTGGCGGTGCTGTTCGGCGCGGCACCGACGGCTGCGTCCACCTGCGAAGCGACATTCGCGAAGAAGGGCAATCCAATCACCGGTCTGTCGTACACGGCGCTGCAAAGCGTGAACGACCTGAGCACGGCCAACGCCATCAACCAGCTGCGCGGTATCGTGCTTGCCAGGGGCTATGACGTGCTGGCGACCGAGGCCGAAGCGGGAAGCATGCTGATCGAACAGCCGCAGACGGCAGACCGCCGGTCCTTTCAGATCGTTGCGACAGCGACGACCGACGGCGGTGTGACGACCGTCCAGTTGCGGGCAAAGCTGCGCGGCGGACAATTCACCAAGGACGACGCCGTGCGCGGCGAGATGTGCGATGTTCTCGCGCAGCTCCAGGGCGGCAAGCCCGGGATCGCAGCGGCCAACCGTGGACGCGATGCCGTTCAGGGCGGCGGGAAACCGACGGCGATGACGGCGCAGGCGCTGTCGCAGCGGTTGTCGGCCGAATTCGACAAGAATGCCGAAACGATACCACTGCGATACAAGGGGCGGTCGTTCACGCTCAGCGGGCGCGTGGCCTATGTCCGCAGGGACGGCGACACTTATCGTGTCCAGTTCGAGATCATGGACCCGTCGGACATGGTTTTCAAACTGCCCGGCCAGTCAACGTCGCGGACCGAGATCGGGTGCCTGCTGGCCAAGGGCCAATCGGTCTACGCGCTGACGCTCAAGCCGAAGGCCAGCGTGACGCTGACCGGCACTTATTATGATTATCGAGACGTCCCTTATCCGCCGATCATGTGGCTTTCCGAGTGTCGGCCTGCAGGTTGACCAAATCGGATTGCGGGACGCCCGCTGCCGGGCCGGGGCGCGCGCGGGCGCTGCTTGAGGCGGGAATTGCCATGGCCTTGTTTGATACCCCCCAAGCGATTGGAACCGCTGCGACATGACCCAGATGATCTTTTCCGACGAGACGCCAAAGGGCTGGATACCGCCGAGCATCGCCGCCCCCTTCATCTGCATTCTCCTTGTTGTCATCAGCATGCTGCCGGGGGATATCACCCTTGGACATTTGGGCTTGACGGAACCAATGGGCCCCCCGCGCGGACCCCTGGGCTTTTTCGTGATGCTGATGTCGTTCACTGCCATGGGGCTGGCGGTCGCCGGCTGGGTGCGCTGGGTCGAAAAGCGCAGCCTTGCCAGCGCCGGACTGTGCGGCGAAAAGCGGCTCAAGCGGTTCGTGGCCGGGCTGGCCATCGGCGTGGCGATGATGGGCGCGATCGTGGCGGCGATCGCCCTTGCCGGCGGGTACCGCGTCGCTGATCTGGCCCCCGCCTTTGCCAGCCCGGCAGCGCTTGGCTGGATCGCCCTGCTGCTCGCCGGCTTCATCGTGCAATCGGGCGTGGAGGAATTCGTCTTTCGCGGCTGGCTGTTCTCCGCCGTGATGCGGCGCTGGAACATGACCGCCGCCTTCATCTTGTCGTCCGCTGCGTTCACCTTCGTGCATTTCTCGCCCAGGGCGACACTGCCGGAGGTGGTGATGACCTTCGCCTTTGCGATCTTCGCCTGCATCTGGGTGCGCCATTCGAACGCGATCTGGGGGGTGATGGGCTGGCACGCCGGCTGGAACTGGTTTGGCGGCACCGGCTTTGATGTGCCGATCACGGGGATGGACACCGGTCTGCCTGCACTGGTGGCGAAAATGGTGCCTGTCGGGCCGGCCTGGCTCACGGGTGGCGGGGAAGGACCGGAAGGCAGTGTGTTCACGCTTGCGCTGCTGACGGCGGGCAGCCTGCGCCTGCTGTGGCTGGCCCGCTCGCGCTGATACCAAAAAGGCCGGGCGTTGCGGCCCGGCCTTTCCGTTTGCTGTTGCAGGCGGTGATCAGGCCGCCAGTGCGATGCCTTCGTAGCGGGACAGGTGGAAATCCACGCTGCCGAACTGGTTTTCAATGAGCGTGGCGCGCTTGAAATAGTGGCCGACGGCGAGTTCCTGGGTGATGCCGATACCGCCGTGGATCTGCACGGCGTTCTGGCCGACGAACTTGGCGCCCTTGCCCACCTTGGCCTTGGCC
>JALORF010000218.1 GCA_025459195.1 Beijerinckiaceae bacterium | reverse complement strand
GCCGCCATCGGCCTTGTATAGCGGCATTCGGGGTAGTTCGAACAGCCGATGAAGCCGCCTGTCTTGGAAAAGCGCAGGCCGAGCCGCCCGGTGCCGCAGGTCGGGCAGCGGCGCGGATCGGCCCCGTCGGCACGGGCCGGAAACAGGTGCGGGCCAAGGGCTTCGTCGAGCTTGTCGATGACCTCGCCGGTGCGCAGGTCCTTGGCGCCGGCAATGGCCGCCGAGAAGTCGGCCCAGAAAGCGCGCATGATCTCTTTCCAGTCGACCTCGTGGTTCGAGATCCGGTCGAGATCGTTTTCGAGGCCCGCCGTGAAGTCATATTCGACATAGCGCGCAAAGAAGCTCTCGAGGAAGGATGACAGCACACGGCCCGTGTCATTCGGCACCAGCCGCTTCTTGTCGATGCTGACATATTCGCGGTCGCGCAGGACCTGCAGGATCGAGGCATAGGTCGAGGGCCGGCCGATGCCCAGTTCTTCCATGCGCTTGACAAGGCTGGCTTCCGAATAGCGCGGCGGCGGCTCGGTGAAGCTCTGGGTCGCCGCAATTTCGCGGGCGCGCAGGGTCTCGGCCGTGGTCATCTGCGGCAGGCGGCGGCTTTCCTCGTCATCCTCGTCATCGCGCCCTTCCTGATAGACCTTGAGGAAGCCATCGAAGAGCACAACCTGGCCGGTGGCGCGCAGGTCAAGCGTGCGGCCGGCGGCAGTCGCGGTGATGTCGACTGTGGTGCGTTCGATCTGCGCCGACTCCATCTGGCTGGCGATGGTGCGCATCCAGATCAGTTCATAGAGCTTTGCCTGATCGGGTTCGAGCGAGCGGATGACATGGGCCGGAAGCCTGCCCATGTCGGTCGGGCGGATGGCCTCGTGCGCTTCCTGCGCGTTCTTGGCCTTGGTCGAATAGCGGCGCGGAACCTCCGGCACGTAGCCGGCGCCGAATTCCTTGCCGATGACCCGGCGGGCGGCGGCAATGGCGGAGCCGTCCATGTCGACGCCGTCGGTGCGCATGTAGGTGATCAGGCCGACCGTCTCGCCCCCGATGTCGACACCTTCATAAAGTCGCTGCGCCAGTTGCATGGTGCGGGCCGGTGCAAAGCCGAGCTTGCGCGAGGCCTCCTGTTGCAGGGCCGACGTCTGGAATGGCGGGGCGGGATGCCTGCGGACAGGCTTGGCCTCGATGCCGGCCACCTCGAATGTCGCCTTTTCCAGCGCGGCCTTGAAAGCAGCGGCCTCGTCGGCCTTGCCGATGTCCAGCCGCGTGATCTTCTTGCCGTCAGCACCGACGAGCCGCGCCTCGAAGGCGTGGCCGCGCAAAGTGGCGAGATGGGCCACGATCGTCCAGTATTCACGGGCGCGGAAGGCCTCGATCTCCCGCTCGCGGTCGCAGACCAGGCGCAGGGCCACCGACTGCACGCGCCCTGCGGAGCGGGCCCCGGGCAGCTTGCGCCAGAGCACGGGCGACAGCGTGAAGCCGACCAGATAGTCGAGCGCCCGGCGCGCCAGATAGGCGTCGACCAACGCCCCATCGATCTCGCGCGGGGCCTGCAACGCCGCCGTGATCGTGTCCTTGGTGATGGCATTGAAGGTGACGCGCTCGACAGGCATGCCCTTGAGCACCTTCTTGTCCATCAGCGCCTGCAGCACATGCCAGGAGATCGCCTCGCCTTCCCTGTCCGGGTCGGTGGCGAGGATCAGCTTTTCCGCTCCCTTCACGGCCTTGGCAATTTCGGAGAGCTGCTTGGCGCCGCGGCCCTCCAGCTCCCAGATCATGGCAAAGTCGGCATCCGGATTGACCGAGCCATCCTTGGGCGGCAGATCGCGGATATGCCCGAAAGAGGCCACGACATGGTAGTCGGAGCCGAGATATTTGTTGATCGTCTTGGCCTTGGCAGGCGACTCAACGACGAGCACTTTCATGGGCTTGGCTCTGCTTCCTGCAACGGAGAATCACGCCAGCCACGATCCGGCAATGGCGCTGCGCTCGGGTCGGAGCGGGGCGCAAACTGGTCCAAGGCCGGCCAGAAGTCAATTCGCGCCAGAGCCATGGGAAGGGTCTGCCGTGTTGCAACCACAGTTGCCGCACAGTGTCCTTCCCAGGGCTGCTGCGGCACTGTGGCCCGTATCTTGAATGTTAAGGTCCGCGCTCTACTTTCCTGAGACCAGTCCGGAGGCTTTCGATTTGTCACGCGACCCCTTGCACCGATTGCTTGTCGTGAACCTGCTGAGCGGGGCGCTTATCGGTGTGCTGTTCGTGGCCGGGTTGCTCTGGACCGATGCCTACGGCTTGCGTTCGCTGATGCTGCGCGACAGCGAGGGCATTGTGGCGCTGCTGGCCCTCACCGTCGGCTCGGTGATCACATCCGCCAGCGTCGTGGCCGGCTCGGCCATCATGATGAACCGCAAGTCCGATGATGACGACGATCATCGCGGTGGACCGGGCATCCACGAACTGGTGCCCGTGAAGTCCCGCGCGCGGTCCTGAGGGCCGCACGAGGGCGTCGCGTCGGCTTGGCTGGGGACAGCCGGCACGCGGCGCTTGCGACTCAAGACCATCGCGCCTATCCAGCCATCTTCAATGACATATCCCGGACACCCGCCCGTGACCTTCACGCGCCGGCATCTGCTGGGCATCCAGGGCCTCAACCGCCTTGAGATCACCAGCCTGCTGGACCTTGCCGATTCCTATGTCGAATTGTCCCGGCAGGTCGAGAAGAAGAAGGCGACGCTGCGCGGGCGCACGCAGATCAACCTGTTCTTCGAGGCCTCCACCCGCACGCAGGCCTCGTTCGAACTGGCCGGCAAACGGCTTGGTGCCGATGTCATGAACATGAGTGTCGGCAACTCCTCGGTGAAGAAGGGCGAGACGCTGATCGACACGGCGGCGACGCTCAATGCCATGCATCCGGACATCATCATTGTGCGGCACCACTCTGCCGGCGCGGTCGAATTGCTGTCGCGCAAGGTCGACTGCTCGGTGGTCAATGCCGGCGATGGCGCGCATGAGCACCCGACACAGGCGCTGCTCGACGCCCTCACCATCCGCCGCAACAAGGGCGGCATCGAGGGGCTGAGCGTGGCGATCTGCGGGGATATCCTGCATTCGCGCGTGGCACGCTCGAACATCATCCTGCTCTCGGCGCTGGGCGCACATGTGCGATTGATCGGCCCGTCGACACTGATCCCGCCCGGCTTCGAGGGCCTCGGCCTGCCGATCTACACCGACATGAAGAAAGGGCTGGAGGGCGTCGACATCATCATGATGCTCAGGCTCCAGCGCGAGCGCATGAGCGGCTCGTTCATTCCTTCGGCCAAGGAGTATTTCCGCTATTTCGGGCTCGACCAGGAAAAGCTGAGCCGCGCCAAGCCCGACGCACTGGTGATGCACCCCGGACCGATGAACCGTCGAGATCGCCACCGATGTTGCCGACGGTGCCCAATCTCTCATCCGCGAACAGGTCGAGATGGGCGTCGCCGTGCGCATGGCGGTGCTGGAAGCACTTGCCGGGGGACTGCGCAATGGGTGAACTGCGCTGCACCGTCATGGCGAGCGCAGCGAAGCTATCCAGCCTTTGTGCGCGCCCAGGTCTGGATTGCGTCGCGAAGCTCGCAATGACGATCGGACGGGTTCATGCGTGACGTCGCCTTCACCCATGCCCGCCTGATCGACCCTGCCACGGGCGCGGATGCCCATGGCGGCGTGCTGGTGCGC
>JALORF010000217.1 GCA_025459195.1 Beijerinckiaceae bacterium | reverse complement strand
CTGGCCGTGGCCGATGGAAGCAGCCGAGATCAGCCTCAAGTGGGCCGATCGCATGGCGGCAACGGCCGAGGCGGTGCATGTTGCGGGCTGGTCCGAACATGACACGCGCGACACGCTGGGACTCCATTATCCGCTGCTTGAAGAGGACCCGCTGGTCGACATCGGCCTCAAGGCAAACGCCTGGGAGCCGCTGAACAGTGATGCCGCCGCCGACGCATGGCTGACGGCGCTTCGCGCAACAGCCTCGTAGCCCGGCGATCACGCGCATGCCCTACTGGCAAATGGACTCGTCTTGGCCTATATTGAGACTGAATTTGGTCCAGAGGGTTGCATGCGCTATTCCACACAGGTCCGCCCGGTCAGCTACCTGAAAGCCAATGTCGCCGAGGTGCTGGCTGATGTGCACCAGACCCGCGAACCGGTGCTGATCACCCAGAACGGGCAGGCGAAAGCCGTGCTGGTCGATGTTGTTTCTTACGAACAGACCCAGGAAACGCTGGCGCTGCTCAAGCTGCTGGCGCTTGGCCAACGCGAGATCGAGCAGGGCGATACCGTTGATGCCATTGCGGCGATTGCGGAGCTTGCGGCAGGGCTTGCCCCTTCGGCATGACCCGGCGTTACAGCGTACGGCTTACCCGCGGCGCACGCGCCGATCTTGGCGATATCGCGTCCTATCTCGCACGGGAGGCATCCCCCGCCATCGCGGCCGGGTTCCTTGATGACATGCGCGAGCTGGTTCAGGGACTGCAAGCGTTCCCCGAGGGTGGTGCCGTGCCGAAGGAGCTTGAAGGGCTTGGCATCCAGAAGTTCCGGCAGGTGGACAAAAGGCCGTATCGGCTCATCTACCGGGTCAATGACGATACCGTTTTCGTTCTGCTCATCGCCGATGGGCGACGTGACATGAACCCACTGCTGCAGCGTCGGCTGCTGGGATAGGCAATCGTGCCGATGGAGCGGTCACGCAATCGCATCTGACGCCCGGCCGCTGAACAGCGTTTCAGTTCGGCCGGCAACCCAGACCTGCCCGTCCTGATCCTGGCGAATGCTGATCAGGCCGGAGCGGCCGACACATGTGCCCTGCCGCGCCGTATAGGATCGCCGGGCCCGCCCGCTCGCAAATAGCCATTGGGCAACCGATGCGTTCAGGCTTCCTGTCACCGGGTCCTCGATCAGTTCGCCGTGTGCGCCCGAGAATATGGCGCGAAGCTCATAATCCGCAGCGCTGTCGGCCGGACAGGGTCCGACCACACC
The DNA here is from genome assembly GCA_025459195.1 of Beijerinckiaceae bacterium. Taxonomy (GTDB): domain Bacteria; phylum Pseudomonadota; class Alphaproteobacteria; order Rhizobiales; family Beijerinckiaceae; genus Allobosea. Next base: position 2,242 of record JALORF010000217.1, on the reverse strand, counting down.
GATATCGATCCGGTCGGGATGCGCGCGCATCGGTTGCACCGCCAGCACCGCCTCTGCCGATGGCAGCATGACCGCCAGCCAGCCAGGGCCATTGTCAGCCCATTGCGCGTCAACGATCATGGAGCGATCGATGCGCAACACGTCGGCGGCGCGCCTGATGTCGCTTTCCTTCGGCGTTCCCGCGCGGATCAGCGGCGGTGCGGCAAAGGCGAGCATGTCACCCGCCCGGCGGATTGCGACAAGCCCGGCGCCGCATTCCTGCATGATCATGTCCCGGCTCCGGGGCTGCCCACCGGCTTCCAGCCAGGCATGGCAGGTGCCAAGCGTTGGATGCCCGGCAAAGGGAAGTTCGCGCGCCAGCGTGAAGATGCGCACCCGATAGTCTGCACCCCGGTGTGTCGGAGGCAGGAGGAAGCAGCTTTCAGACAGGTTCAGCCAACGCGTGATGCGCTGCATGTCGTTGGTGGACAACTGTTCGGCACTGGCAATCACCGCAACGGGGTTGCCCGTGAACGGCCCGGTGCCAAAGACGTCGACAAGCTTGAATGGTGAGCTCACGGCTGTCACCTCACTTGCCCTGCCGGTGGACGCGGGTGAGCAGCGGGTCAGCGATCGCGTTGACCGCTTGGTCCATGCTGTCCTGCCAGCACGCCGTGCGCCGCGTTGCGCGCCGAAGCGCGGGGAGGCTGGCTGCCGATGCGCCGCAAACAGCCAGCGCCGCCTCGTCGATCCGTCTCAGCGTTCGCCGTGCTGCCCGCACTGTCTTCGGGTGCACATCAAGCTGGTGAAGTGGCAGGGCATAAGTGTCGGGCCCCACTTTCTCCTGGGCGCGCGCGGGGAGCGCCGACGTCAGCCCCAGCACGGCCAGCACGCCCAGATGTAATGGTCTGTTGGTCATTTCAGTCTCCTTCCGTGCCGCGCCTTTGCGCAAAAAGCACTAGCGGCGGAAGGACAGGAACAATACAATATGGCAAAACTGTATTGCTAAGGATATCAGGACAGTGGCCGTCCAGCAGCACACGCGCACCGAACAGGTGATGCACAGCATCCGCGACCGCATCGATCGCCGGCTTCTGACGCCGGGCGCGTCACTGCCATCTGTTCGGGCGATGGCGGAGATGACCGGCTTTTCCAAATCCACCGTGGTGGAAGCCTATGACCGGCTTGTGGCCGATGGCCTCATCCGTTCGCGCCCGGGTGCCGGCTTCTTCGTGGCCGCCCCGCTGGCGCCGCTGGCTCTGGACCGGATCATCGCGCCTGTGGAGCGCGAGGTGGATCCGTTGTGGATGCTGCGCCAGTCTCTGTCGCAGGATAGCGCCGTGGCAAAGCCCGGCGCCGGGTGGCTGCCTGACAGCTGGCTCGCCGGCGCCCAGATCCGCAAGGCCCTGCGTGCGACCGCGCGCAGCGATGCCGATGCCCCGCTCACCGGCTATGCCTCGCTGCTTGGGCTGCCGCGGCTGCGCACATTGCTGGCCCACCGCCTGCATGAACAGGGGGTGGCAGTGGCGCCCGACCAGATATTGCTGACCGACAGCAGCACCCATGCGCTTGATCTGATCTGCCGGTTTCTGCTTGAGCCGGGCGATGCCGTGCTTGTCGATGATCCATGCTATTTCAATTTCCTGGCGCTGTTGAGGGCGCATCGCGCCCGGGTGATCGGTATCCCGATGACGCCGGCCGGGCCCGACATGGCGGCCTTTGCAGCCGCGCTGGGCGCACACCGGCCGCGCCTCTATGTCACCAATTCGGCGGTCCATAATCCCACTGGGGCAACGCTGGCGGCGGCCACCGCGCATCGGGTGCTCAAGCTTGCGGCCGAGCATGATCTGGTGGTGGTGGAAGACGATATCTTTGCCGATTTCGAGCACACGGCGGCGCCGCGCCTCGCAGCCTTTGATGGGCTTGATCGTGTTATCCGGATCGGCAGCTTCTCCAAATCCGTCACCGCGGCCCTGCGTTGCGGCCACATCGCCGCCCGGCCTGACTGGATCGAGGCGCTGGCTGACCTGCGTGCGGCCACGTCGATGTCGGGCAATCCGTTGTCTGCCGAAACGCTCTATTGCGTGCTGACCGATGGTTCCTATCGCCGGCACATGGACCAGGTGCGGAGCCGCCTTGCCCGCTGTCGTGCGCGCACGCTGGCTCGGCTGCGCAGCCTTGACATCATGCCATGGATCGAGCCTTCGGCAGGCATATTCATTTGGGCCCAACTGCCTGACAGCCGCGATGCCGCGAAACTGGC
>JALORF010000081.1 GCA_025459195.1 Beijerinckiaceae bacterium | reverse complement strand
CTCGAAGCCCGGATTCTGGCCATCAGGATGATCGAGCGGCTTGAACAGCGTGAAGGTGAACTCGCCCGTGAAGATGTCGTTGATCTTGAGCGTGAAAACGGTTTCCTTGCCAGCGGTTGCCGTCAAGGTCAGCGTCGACTGGCTCCAGACATAGGTCACCGGCTCGCCAAGCGATGTCGCAGCCGGCAGGCCGGCCACATTGAAGCTGATCGGCACGGTGGCGGATGGTCCATCGCCACCGAAATCGTAGATCAGCCGGCCGGTAAAGACCGTGGGAGCGCCGTCAAGGTCGTCATTGCCACCCTCGATGCCGCCCTCGATGCCGCCCTTGAAGCTCTCGCCGTCCTCGTCGATCAGCACGCTGACCTGGATCGCGCCAACGGTCGGGCGATTGGCGAGCGACGCGTCGGGTGGCGGCGCGCCGTCGCCGTCATCGTTGTTGCCCAGCAGGTCAAGACCATTGCGCTGGCTGCCGGTCGGATCGAAGGATGGGTCCGTCACGTTCTTGGCAGTATTGGCCCCGCCACTGGCCGAACCCGGGCCCGAAGCCGGAAGGATGGTCAGATCGCTGCTGATCGGGAACAGGGATGCAAACTGCTGCGGGCCGACCTGCTGGCCATCGGCCACCTGGAAGGTCAGGTCCTGCCCCACGGCCCCGTCACGATAAAAGCCCTGCAGCACCACAGCTTCGCGATTTTCGAACAGGATCACCAGCCTGTCGCCGACCTGCACGAACACGACGCGTTCTGCGGCAATGCCGCGAAGGTCGATCTCCGCGCCGCCGCGCACATCGATCACGACCGACTGGCCATCGGCGGGCCGGGTCACGACAACCTTGCGGGGAGCCTGGGGCGAGGTGGAGGCGGGAGCCTGAGCGACCTGGAAAGAGGCACCGGGTGCAATCTGCTGTGACATGCTCAAATCCGTTCAAAATGATAAATGATTGATTAACGGATAAGCCGCTCTCCTTCAACGGCAATCAGCAACTGCGGCGTTTGATTTACCTAACGTCGTAAACGCTGCAAATGTCGGGTCCGCGAGCGTCCTGGGCTTGGGCAGACAGCCCGGCGCTGCCGGTCACCCAACCGGCAAGCCTTGGCCATCTGCCCCTTGACCATCCGCCCTCCGGCCCGGCAGGATTTGTCAGTGTTCGGCCGTTCAGGCCAAGGGGTTGCGCACGATGTCATTCAGTTTTGTCAATCTGGCACCGGGCGATCCGGCACCGTGGTTTCGTGCGCCCTGCACCAGCAATCCCGATTTTGCCTTCGATACGGTCGGCGGGCGCTACATCGTGCTGTGCTTCCTGGGCTCGGCGGCCGATGCCGGCGCTCGGGCGGCCCTGCAATGCGTCGCCGACAACCGCCGCCTGTTCGATGACAGCCGCGTCAGCTTCTTCGGCGTGACGGCGGATCTAACTGACCGCACCGAGGGCCGCGTCAAGGAAAGCCTGCCCGGAATCCGCTTTTTCTTCGATGTCGGCGGGGTGGTTTCGCGGCTCTACGGCGCGATCCCGCGCGAGACCGAAGGCGTCACCGAGGTGCCCGTGCGGCGGCTCTGGATCGTGCTGGACCCGACCTTGCGCATCATGCGCATGATTCCCTTTGCGCAGGATGGCACGGAGGCCGCCGAACTGATGGCGTATCTGGCGGCCCTGCCGCCCGTCGACCTGTTTGCAGGGGTGAACCTCCAGGCCCCCGTCCTGTTCCTGCCGAATGTTTTCGAACCGGCTTTCTGCCGCAAGCTGATCGACCTGTACGAGGCCCATGGCGGGGAGGAAAGCGGCTTCATGCGTGAAGTCGACGGCAAGACGGTTGGCATCACCGACCCCAATCACAAGCGGCGGCGCGACTACACGATCGAGGATCAGGAGATCATCAACGCCACGCAGGCGCGCATCAAGCGCCGGATCGTGCCGGAAATCGCCAAGGTCCACCAGTTCCAGGTCACCCGCATGGAGCGCTACATCGTCGGCTGCTACACGGCGGAGGATGGCGGCCATTTCAGGGCTCATCGCGACAACACCACCAAGGGCACCGCCCATCGCCGATTCGCCATCTCGATCAACCTCAATGCCGATTTCGAGGGCGGCGAGGTCTCGTTTCCGGAATATGGCCCGCGCAGCTTCAAGCCGCCGCCAGGCGGGGCTGTGGTGTTCTCGTGCTCGCTGCTGCACGCCGTCTCGAAGGTCACCAGAGGCCGGCGCTACGCCTTCCTGCCCTTCGTCTATGACGATGCCGCGGCGAAACTGCGTGAACAGAACAACCCGTTCCTCGCCGAGTCCGTCGGCGAATATCGGCAGGCCTGAGGGACTTCCCGCGCCGGTCAGGCCGGCCGTGCAGCCTGCCGCATGTCGCGCTGGCCGGCCTGCGCTGCCTCGGCAACATCGGCGAACAGGCAGGCGATCTCGGTGAAGACACCAAGATCGGCCTCTGATGTGGCGATGTCGTCGAGTTCGCGCATGAAGTCGAGCAAGCCGGCGATGCGCAAGGCCTGCTCGCGCGCATGAACGATCAGCCGCCGGCGTTCGCGCTTGTGTTCCAGGTCGGCAAAGCGCTCGAAAGCACTGTCGAGCTTGGCCCGGCAGGTGCAATCGAGGTCGACCTGCGCCAGCACCGAACGGACACGCGCCAGCATGTCCGCTGCCGGTGATGCCGGTTCAGGCACCATGGCGACCAGACGCGGGCCGCTCAAAGTGCCCGCACGCTCTGGAACCGCGGGAACAGCACGTTGTTCTCGAGGTGGATGTGCTCGGTCAGGTCCGTCACCAGCTTTTCGACGCCGTTGTAGAGCGCCTGCCAGGAGCGGCAGGCATCCATCGGTGGCTCGTAGCTGTGCGTCAGGGTCTGGAGGGCGCGGATTGTCCTGGCATGGTCGTCATGCTCGTGGCGCATCACCATGATCGGGCCATCCAGCGCGCCCTTGAAGCCGTCGCAGATCGCCGGGAACAGGATCTGCTCCTCCTTCTTCATGTGATCCTCAAGGTCGATCGCCGCCTGCGCCAGTGTGTCGGCGAGGCCGGCGGGAACCTCCGGATGATCGCGGTGAACAGCCTCGACCCGCCGCGACAGCCGCACCAGTTCGGGCAACTCGGCGCGATGCGTGTCGTGATAGCGCGCGATGATATGCGCCACCAGTTCGACGCTGCCGGTCGGAGCATCGGGCGGGGTCTGGGCCAGATTGGCCAGCGAGGCCCGCACCAGTTCCGGATCAACCCCGCGTTTGGCCGCCGCCTCGTCGAGCGAGACATTGCCGCCGCAGCAGAAATCGATCTTGTGGCGGCGAAACACGGCCGTTGCTCCGGCGAGGCTGGCGGCGATTTCGCCCACGGTGGCATCCGGGTTGATCCGGCCTGTGGCGACAGTGGCTGTGGTTGTCATGGCATCTCTCCCTTGTGATTGCGGGGCTCAGCCTAATTCGGTATTTGAAATACCAGATTGAGGCAGATCAAGGCCGCGCGCCGCTGCCCTTGCGAGGAAGAGCCATGCGCCTCACCCGGTTCACCGATTTCGGTCTTCGCGTCCTGATGCGCCTTGCGGGTGCGCCGGGGCAGAGTTTCACCGTGGAGGCGATGGCAACGGAATTCCGCATTTCGCGCGAGCATCTGACCAAGGTGGTGCGGGAGTTGGCGCGAGCCGGCTTCGTGCAAACGCAGCGCGGCGCGGCAGGCGGATTCCGCCTTGCCATGGAACCTGCCGCCATCCGCATCGGGGCCGTCACACGGGCACTGGAGGCGCGTCATGCCCTGGTCGAGTGTTTCCAGCCCACCGGCAGCGACTGCACGCTTCTGCCGCGCTGCAGGCTCAAGGCCAGGCTGGCATCGGCGCGCGAGGCCTTTTTTGCCGATCTGGACCGCTCCACCCTGGCTGATTGTCTTTACAGTCCGGACCGCGGCACGAGGGCGGCATGAACGGCCTGCTGGCCGGATGGGGCGAGTTCGGTGCCGCTCTGGCGGGCTTCTTTGCCTCCCATGCCCTGCCCGTCCGCCCGAACGTGCGACGCCGGATCACCGCTCTGATCGGCGAACAGGGCTTCACCATCGCCTACAGCGCGCTGTCGCTGGCCATGCTGGCCTGGCTTGTCCTGGCGGCCGGCCGCGCGCCGCATGTCACGCTCTGGGCACCGGCACCATGGCAGTTCTGGGCCCCGAACATCGCCATGCCGCTGGTCTGCCTGCTCCTTGCCATGGCCGTCGGCGCACCCAATCCGCTATCCTTCGGCGGAGCCCGCAACGAGCGCTTCGACCCGGAGCGTCCCGGCATTGCCGGTGCCACACGCCATCCGCTTCTGCTGGCGCTGGCCATCTGGGCCGGAGCCCATCTGGTTCCGAACGGCGATCTGGCACACGCGATCCTGTTCGGGCTGTTTGCAGGGTTTGCGCTTCTGGGCATGGCCATCATCGACCGGCGCAAGCGTCGCCTGATGGGCGTTGACCGGTGGCAGGGCCTGGCCATCAACACATCGCCCTGGCCATTCGCAGCCTGGCTTGGCGGGCGCTGGCGACCGGATCTCCGGCCGTTTCCTGTCATGCGTCTCACCATCGCTGCCGCGCTCTATGCGCTGCTGCTGATGCTGCACGAGCCATTGATTGGCGTCTCGCCTTGGCCGTTCTGATCGGTGGCTGATGTCATGGTCCGGCCATACCGGGCTGTCGCGGCTGCGTTGATCACCGCAAGCTGAAGCGGGTCTCCAGATCCTGAATCTGCTGCTGGTCCAGTGTGCGCACGGCAAGATTGCGCGACAGAACCACCAGTTTCGCCGTCTCCTCAAGCTCCTCGGCGGCATACACGGCCGATAGAAGGTCCTGCCCCGCCACCACAGGTCCGTGGTTGGCGAGAAGAACCGCCGCATACCGGCCTTCCAGCGCGCTGATCCTTGTGCCCATGGCCGGGTCGCCCGGCGGCACGAAAGGCAGCAGTTTCACCCGCCCGACGCGCATCACCACATAGGGGGTCAGGGCCGGGATGCAATCATCCGGATCGGTGTCCGCCAGGCAGGACACGAGGGTCGCATAGGTCGAATGCAGATGCACCACCGCCCCTGTGCCAGGCCGCGTGGCGTAGAAGGCCTGGTGCAGGAAGACCTCTTTCGAGGGCTTGTCACCGGCAAGGTGCCGCCCGTCACGGCTGATCTTCGACATCCGGGCCGGATCGAGAAAGCCGAGGCAGGAATTGGTCGGCGTGATCAGCAGGTCATCGCCACAGGCGACGCTGATGTTGCCCGCGGAGCCAACGGAAAAACCCCTGTCGAACAGGGACTTGGCGAGGGTCGCAAGCATCTCGCGCAGGTGCGCTTCCTCGCTCATGGCGTCCCGTGTTCCATCACCGACAAGGCCTTTGCAAAGAAATTCTCGGAGCCAAAATTGCCCGATTTCAGCGTCAGCGCCAGAGAACCATCCGGCAAGGTGAGAACCGGAACCCCCGGATCGACCTCCGGTCCGATCGCCAGCGCGTCGAGGCCAAGGGCCGAAACCACAGCGCCGGATGTTTCCCCGCCGGCGACCACCAGCCGGCGGACGCCGCCATCGACCAGTCCGCGGGCTGTTGCCGCGAACAGCGCGTCGAGGCGATGGGCAACCGCATCACGCCCGAAGGTCGCTTGCAGGGATTGCACCACATCGGACTGTGCCGTTGAATAGACCAGAGGCGCCCTGCCCTCGGAGCGCTTGATGAAGGCAATCAGGTCATCCGCGCCGAGCTTTCCGCTCATCACCGCATCGACATCGATCTTCAGCGTTGGATGCCCGGCCTCGCGGTGATGGGCGATCTGGGCGAGTGTCGTCCGAGAGCAGCTCCCGGCCAGAATGGCCTCGGGCCCGGCGACGTGCAAGCCGCCTACCGCAGCGCCGGTCGCAAGGCCCCGGCGGATGAAGTTGCGCGGCAGACCCAGCGCAATGCCCGAGCCGCCGGTCAGCAAGGGCGCATCGCTCAGCGCCTCGCCCAGCACCAGCAGGTCCACGTCGCGGATCGCATCGGCGATGACAAGTGTTTCGCCGCGCGCAGCCGCTGCCGCAAGGGCGCTGCGCACCGGGGCTGCACCCTCAGCGATCACCGGCCAGCCGACCAGCCCGACGGGTGACACGGTCTGCTGGCGCAGCCAGCGCTGCAGATTGGCATCCGACATCGGATTGAGCGGGTGATGCTCGAGGCCGCTTTCGTTGAGCAACGCGTCGTGGACGAACAGATGCCCGCGATAGACAGTGCGCCCTGCTCCGGGAAAAGCCGGACAGGCAACAACGCCCTTGACGCCGAGCCGTGCCGCCAGCGCCTCGCCAACCGGGCCGATATTGCCTTCGGGCGTTGAATCGAAGGTCGAGCAATACTTGAAGACAATCTGCCGGCAGCCCTGCGCCATGAGCCAGTCAAGCGCGGCCAGCGACTGGCTGACAGCATCGGCTTTCGGGATCGACCGGCTTTTCAGCGAGACCACGCCGGCCTCGCAAGCCGCCAGAGCCGGTCCCTGTGGCACGCCGAGAAACTGGATCGTCCTCAGCCCACCCTCGCCGGCCAGGCCCTTCGCCAGCGTGTTGGCAATGTCGCTCGCGCCCGTGAAGTCGTCAGCAATGACCCCCAGCAGCATGCCAGCCTCAACCGCGCATCAGCCAGACAAGGGCCATCGGGATGGCCTCGACATAGGTCACGATCATCAGCACCACCAGGGCAATGGCAAACATCGGAATGAGCTCACGCGAGATCGCTCCCATGCCGACATTCGCGATCTTCGCCGACACGAAGAGTGTGCCGCCGACCGGTGGCGTGTAAAGGCCGATGACCAGATTGAACACCATGATCAGGCCCAGATGCACCGGATCAACAGCAAAGGCCTTGGCGACCGGGATGAACAAGGGTGCGGTCAGGATCAACGCCGGCAAGGGCTCGATGAAAATGCCAACGAGGATCAGGGCCACATTGAGCAGCATCAGGAAGACATACTTGTTGTCCGATATGGCGGCGATCGATTTGGCCAGATCGGCGGGAATCTGCTCGATGGTGATGAGCCAGGACAGGGCACCGGTGGCCCCGATCACCAGCATCACGACAGCACTGGTGATGAAGGCCTGGAGCAGCAGGGCCGGCACATCGCGCAGGCCCAGTTCGCGATAGACCACGAGCGCCAGCACCAGCCCGTAGACCACCGCGATGGCAGCCGCCTCTGTCGGCGTGAAGAAGCCGGACAGGATGCCGCCGAGGATGACGATGGGCATGCCAAGGGCTGGCAGCATCTCCCGGAAGCTCTGCCAGATCTCGGCGCGCGCCGGCATGGGGCCACCCAGATCGCAGCCGATCTGTTTGCCCCGGTAGATGCACAGGAGGATCAGGCCAAAGGCCAGCACGAAGCCGGGAAAGACGCCCGAGACCAGCAACTCGCGCGTCGAGACACCCTGGGCCAGGAAGCTGTAGACCAGCAGCGGGATCGACAGCGGCATCAGCACGCCAATGGTGCCGGCCACCGCCACGAGCGCGGCCGCGAAGGGGCGCGGATAGCCACGCTCGGCCATCTGCGGGATCATGACAGACCCGACCGCCGCACTGTCGGCGATGGCAGAGCCGGAAATCGAGCCGAACATGGTGCAGGACGAGACGGTGACGACGCCCAGCCCGCCCGGCAGGAATGACAGGATGGCGCGCGCAAAGTTGATCAGCCGCCGCCCGACGCCGCCCCGCGTGATCAACTCGCCGGCAAACACGAACAACGGGATCGCCGCAAGATGGATCGGCTCGACACTGCCCTGATAGGTGATGAAGACCGCTTCAAGCGGATAGAACCGCCCGAAAATCCAGATCGTCGAGATGGTGGTGACCAGAAGTGCCCAGACCAGAGGCATGCCGATCAGGGCAAGCGAAAAGAAGACGATGCAAATCACGGCAAGGGTCATGGCGTCACATCCTGCCCGGACCCGGACGCATACTCGCCGCGTGCCACAAGCCAGGTCTCGTAGGCGATGAAGACAAGCGAGAGGCCGGAACCGACCGGCATGGCGAGATATTGCAGTCCGACGGGCCAGTAGAGCACGCTCATCTGCTGATCCATGGTCTTGCCGACGATGTTGATCCCCGCCCGGACAAGAAGGACCAGCAGGCCCATCACCACGAGGCGCAAGAGCAGTTCGATGAGGCGGCGCGGGCCGGCTGGAATCTTGTCGACAAACTCGGTGATGCTCATGTGCGCGCCCCTGCGAGCCGCCGCAGCACCGCCCAGAAAGGTTGCCCAGACGAGGGCAAACTCACCGAACTCGGTGTTCCAGGCGATGTCGGCATTGAGCAGCGACCGGGCCAGGACGTTGGCCGTCATGACAATCAGCAGGGCTGCCGCCAGCACGGTGATGACGATGTCCAGCCCATCACCGAGCCAGCGCAAAGGCGCTGGCTCGGGCCGGGAGGGCCTGTAGAAGAACGAAGACACCGAATGGTCCTTCGTCAGGCCGGCAACGAACGGCGGATGGCCTCGCAATCAGCGAGCATGCTGTCCACGGCAGCAGCACCGAACGCCTCGCGCGCCCTGTCATAGACCGGCTTCACCGCCTCGCGGAACGGAGCGATGGTGGGCCTTGCGACCTTGGCCCCCTTGGCTGTCATCTCGGCAAGCTGCTTGTCCTCGTCGGCCCGCACGATCTGGCGCGAATGGGCCGAGGCATCGGCAGCGGCCCGCGTGATCGCTTCCTGCGCCTTGGCGTCGAGACGCTTCCAGGTGATCTCGGAGATCGTCATTGGCAGAGGCGAATAGACATGCCGTGTCAGCGTCAGATGGGGCGCAACCTCGTAAAAACGCAGCGAAAAGATGGTGTCGGTCGGGTTTTCCTGGCCGATCACCGTGCCTTGCTGGATCGCGAGGTAAACCTCTGTCACCGGCAGGACCACCGGCACGAAGCCGATCGATTCCATGATCCAGCGGATCATGTCGTTCGGGAACACGCGCATGCGCTTGCCCTTGGCGTCCGCCGGGCTGTTCAGGGGCTCCTTGGTGGTGAAGGAGCGGAAGCCTGCCTCCCAGGTGGAGAGGACCCGCAGGCCCTTGGCAGGCAACTGGTCCATGTGGGACTTCAGCGCCTTCGATTCATCATAGAGCTTCCAGCCCTGCTCGTAGCTGTCGACCAGGAACGGCATCGCGGTAAGGTTGAGCCCGCGCACATGCGGCGCATAGCTGCCGGTGGCCGAAATGGTGAAGTCGAGGCCGCCAAGCTGGAGCTGCTCGATGGCCTTCGGGTCATTCGCGACCTGGCCCGAATGGAAAACCTGCACATTGAACGCCCCGCCGGTATACTCGGCCACTTTCCGGGCAAACAGTTCGGCCGCTTGCTGGCGCGATCCCACCGGCGTGTCGGTGTGGCTCAAGCGCAGCGTCTGCCCGGCCTGTGCCTCAGCGCGGGACACGAATGGCGCGGCAATCAGGCTTGCGCCTCCGGCCAATACGAAACGACGATCCAAACCCATGTCTTCCTCCTTCGTGCCGATGCCCTCGCATCGCGTTTGCTGCTTGGCTCCCGACGTCGCGGCTGTCTGGTGGCTTGCAAATCTCTTTGAATGCATTTATGTATGCATTAAATTATGCGCTCGTCAAGCAAGCAAGGAAACACAGCCATGACCGCGCGTCCGCGGCTGAGCGAGGTGAGATTTCAAGGGGCCGGCCTGAGCCGCCCCGAGTGTCTCATCACGCATGAAAGCGGCTGGGTCTTCGCGTCGGACTGGCAAGGAGCCGGCGGCATTGCCTGCATCGCGCCGGACGGTTCCGTGCACAGGATCGCGGCACGACGACCCGCAGATGACCCCTTGCGCCCCAATGGCATCGCGCTCGAGGCCGGGGGCACATTCCTGGTCGCCCATCTGGGTGCTGAAAGTGGCGGGCTGTTCCGCCTCCACCCCGATGGAACCTGCGAGCCTGTTCTGCTGGCACTGGATGGCGAGGTGCTGCCCCCCGCCAATTTTCCGCTGATCGATGCCAAGGGACGCATCTGGCTGACGATTTCGACACGCAAGACGCCGCGCGCCCTCGACTATCGGCCAGACGCGTCAACTGGCTTCATCGTGCTGATCGAGAACGGCTCTGCCCGCATCGTCGCCGATGGCCTCGGCTACACCAACGAATGCGCCCTGAGCGCCGATGAAACCACATTGTTCGTCAACGAGACCTTTGCCCGGAAACTGACAGCTTTCACCGTCGCCGGGGATGGCAGCCTGTCGAACCGAACGACGGTGGCCACGTTCGGCCCCGGCACATTCCCCGACGGCGTCGCGCTCGATGCGGCTGGCGATCTCTGGATCACCAGCATCGTGTCCAACCGCGTGATCAGGGTCGGGCGGGACGGACGCCAGCAGATCGTCCTTGAGGACAGCGATGCAGGCCATCTGGCGGAGGTTGAAACCGCCTTTGCCGCCGGCTCCATGGGCAGGCCGCATCTGGATGGATCGCCCGCGACCGTGCTGCGCAACATCTCCAGCCTCGCCTTCGGTGGCCCCACGCTCGGTCAGGCCCATCTTGGCTGCCTGCTTGGCGACCGCATCGCGGTTTTCGATGCGCCCGCACGCGGACTGGCTTGCCGATCCTACACAGCGCCCTTGGGCACCCTCCTGCGACAGGTCCAGACATGACGACGAATGATGCATTCCAGATTGCCGTTCTGCCCGGAGACGGCATCGGCCATGAGGTGATGGCGCCGTGCATCGAGATCCTGAATGCCGCTGCCGCCCAGGTCGGCGGGCTTTCCTTCCGCTTCGAGACCCATCAGGCCGGAGCCATGCACTACCGCGACCACGGCGTGGCCCTGCCGGCATCGGCGCTCGAAGCGGCGCGCAAGGCCGACGCCATCCTGCTGGGCGCGATGGGCTGGCCCGCCATCCGCTATGCGGACGGCACCGAAATCGCGCCGCAGCTTGATCTGCGCTTCGAGTTCGGACTGTTCGCCGGGGTGCGGCCCGTGCGCACGCTGCCCAGCATGCCGGCCATTCTGGCCGACAGGCGGGCGGCGCATCTCGATTTCGTCGTGATCCGGGAATCGACCGAGGGCCTCTTTGCCTCGCGCGGCAAAGGGGTGGTGATCGATGATCGCGAAGCGCGTGACACCATGGTGATCACCCGCGATGTATGCGAACCCTTGTTCGACTTTTCCTTCAAGCTCGCCCGGCAGCGCAAGGCGCGCGGCGGCAAGGGCATCGTGGCCTGTGTCGACAAGGCCAATGTCTTCACGTCCTTCGCCTTTTTCCGCAAGATTTTCGACGAGCGCGCCAGTGCCTTCCCTGATGTCCGGGCCGATCACGCCTATATCGACGCGACAGCCCTCGACATGGTGCGCCGCCCGTGGGCACTGGATGTGCTGGTGACCGAAAACATGTTTGGCGACATTCTCTCCGATCTTGGTGCTGGCCTGATGGGCGGCATGGGCTTTGCGCCCTCTGCCGACATTGGCGCCGACCATGCCGTCTTCCAGCCCTGCCATGGCACGGCACCGGACATTGCCGGACAAGGCAAGGCCAACCCCACCGCCATGATCCTGTCAGGCGCGATGATGCTGGACTGGCTGGGCGAGAAGCACGGCCGTCCCGAGGCGTTGCAAGCGGCCGATCTTGTGCGCGCGGCCGTCGACAAGGCGTTTGCCGGGGGCCTCAAACCCTACGAGATCGGCGGAACGGACGGAACAGCCGACATCACCCGCCGTGTCATTGCAGCGCTCGACCACAAGACGCTGGAGGTTGCCTGAGCGATGGCTGCACCGATCCGCGTCGCCTGCGTCGGAACCGGCTATTTCAGCCAGTTCCAGTACCGTGCCTGGAAGCGCATCGCCGAGGTTGAACTTGTCGCTCTGTGCAATCGCAGTCGGGACAAGGCTGAGGCGTGCGCGCTCGAACATGGCGTGCCGGCCGTCTACACCGATCTGGCTGCCATGCTCGATGAGACAAGGCCGGACCTGCTCGACATCATCACCCCGCCCCAGACCCATCTGGCAAGCATCGGGATGGCCGCAGCGCGGGGCATCGACGTGATCTGCCAGAAGCCGTTCTGCGCGACGCTGCGGGAGGCTGAGGAAGCATTGAAGCTCGCTTCCGCAGCCGGCATCTCCATCACCATTCACGAGAATTTCCGCTTCCAGCCTTGGCACCAGGCCATCAGGGCCTGCCTTGCCACCGGCCATCTCGGACAAGTCTACCAGGCGCATTTCCGCCTCAGGCCCGGTGATGGCCAGGGCGCCGATGCCTACTTGCAACGGCAACCCTATTTCCAGACGATGCCGCGGTTTCTGGTGCATGAAACAGCCATTCATCTCATCGACGTGTTCCGGGCGCTGTTCGGCGAGGCGGCTTCCGTGACCGCCTTGCTGAAGCGGCTCAATCCCGCCATCGCGGGCGAGGATGCAGGCCTGTTCGTGCTCGACATGGCCAATGGCACACGCTGCGTGTTCGATGGCAACCGGCTTGCCGATCACCCCGCCGCCAACCGCCGGTTGACGATGGGCGAGTTCACCATCGAAGCTGAGAAGGGCACACTGACCCTGGATGGCGATGGCGGGCTCTACCTGCGCCCATTCGGCCAGAATGACGCCAAACCGGTGCCCTATGCATGGGACAACATCGAATTTGGCGGCGATTGTGTCTATCGCTTCCAGCGCCATGTCGTTGACCATCGCCTTGGCAGGGGCATGATCGAAACGGCAGGGGAAGACTATCTCGCCAATGTCCGGATTGAGGAGGCGATCTATGAATCGAACGACACAGGTCGCCGCATTGTCTTGGGATGAGGAAGCGCGCATTCCGGCCAGCGAGCGCGC
>JALORF010000216.1 GCA_025459195.1 Beijerinckiaceae bacterium | reverse complement strand
GGGTGATGTGTTTGTCAGCATCTATGTCCAGCAGATCACGAACATGATCCAGACGCGCGTCGAGGTGATCGAGGTGCGCGGCATGGAGGCGGACCGTATCCGCGTTCTGGGCGCATCGGAGCTGAAATCCGCCCTCGATGCGACCGGAAAAGTGGCGCTCTACGGCATTTTCTTCGATGTCGACAAGGCTGAGGTCAAGCTCGAGTCAAAGCCGCAGATCGATGCCATCGTCGCTTTCCTTGCGGCCAACCCGGCCATCAATGTCGTCGTCGCCGGGCATACCGACAATCAGGGTGCGTTCGACTACAATGTCGGTCTGTCGCAGCGCAGGGCGCAGGCGGTGTCACGGGCGCTAGCATCTGCGGGCATTGCGCCGGCCCGTGTGACGGCGTTCGGGGCCGGCATGTCATCGCCGGTCGCGTCCAACGAAACCCCCGAAGGGCAGGGGCGGAACCGGCGCGTCGAGATTGTGCGGCGCTAGGGCGTCCTCGCGCAAAATTCAGCTTGCATTCAGCCATGTCCGGCTAATCGCTGTGCCTGTGGCATCACTTGCCACGCAGGCTGGGGGATTGGCCTTCCGTGTTGTCATCTGTGTTGCACCGCCGCCCATGGCTGCGCGGTCTTGCCATGTTTGCGCTCATCGGGCTGCTCTGGGGCTGGATCGCCTATCCCTGGCTGAGTGGTGAGGTCACCATTCCCTATGATGCCAAGGCGCATTTTCAGGCGCAGATCCAGTTCCTCGCCAATGCGCTGCATCGGGGCGACTCGCCCTTCTGGACCCCCAACATCTTCGGCGGCTCGCCGCAGATCGCCGATCCGCAATCGCTGATCTTCTCGCCGGCCATTCTGCTGGCCCTGTTCGATGCCGCACCGAGTTTCCGCAGCATGGATGGCTATGTGCTCGGCCTGCTGCTGATCGGCGGGCTCGCCTTTGCCCAGTTCGGGCGCGAACGTGGCTGGCATCCGGCGGCCCAGGTGCTGGCGGCGCTGGTGTTTGCCTTTGGTGCCTCTGCCTCATGGCGGCTCCAGCATGTCGGACAGGTGCAGAGCCTCGCCTGCTTCGCCGTGGCGCTCTGGCTGCTGGCACGCGCGCTGCGGCACGGCTCATGGAAAAGTGGCCTTGGAGCGGGTGCTGCCGCCGCGGTCATGGTCGTGACGCCCGATCAGGTCGCTTATCTCGGGGTCTATGTGCTGGCAGCCTATGTGCTCTGGTTCCTCATCCATGACGGGGCCCCGCTGGCCGCGCTGCGGCGGTCCGCGCCGGCGCTGCTGGCCGGCAGCCTGGTCGGCCTCGTGCTTGTGGCGGTGCCTCTGGCAATGACGGTGCTGTTCTCGGAGGTTTCGAGCCGGGCCGAGATCGACTACGCCGAGGCGGCGCGCGGTTCGCTGCATCCGGCCTCGTTGCTCACGGCCTTCGTCGGCGACCTGTTCGGGGCCAAGGACCCTGCGGTTGAATTCTGGGGGCCGTCGAGCTTTGCCTGGTCGCCTGCCAACCTGACGCTGTCGCAGAACATGGGGCAGGTCTATGTCGGCGCGCTGCCGGTTCTTGCCATCGTGTTCTGGCTGGCGCGGGGCGGCTGGGCGGAAAAGGGTGAGGCGCGGTTCATGCTCGGCGCGGTTCTCGCCAGCGTGGTCTATGCGATCGGTGCCTACACCCCGCTCTATCCATTGATCTTCAGCGCCATGCCGGGTGCGGACCTGTTCCGCAGGCCGGCGGACGCAACCTTCATGATCGGCGCACTGCTGGCGCTGCTCGGCGGGCATGCCCTGAATGACGTGCTGCGCCAGGAAGCGGCCGGCCAGCCGGACAGGCCCCGGAGCATCAGGGCGCTTGGCCTGATGCTGCTGGTGATGCTTGCGGCATGGGGCGCAGCCGCAGCCGTGGCGGCCTGGCATGGGCAGCTTGGCGTCGCCATGCCGGCGCTTGGCAGCGCTGCCATCTGGCTTGGGGCCTCGGTCGGCCTCATCGCTGTGCTGGTTGTGCCGAACCGATTTGTGGCGTCCGGGCCTGCTCTCAAGACTGCGCTGGCGGTCGGTCTTGGCCTGTTCATGGCGGCCGACCTCAAGGCCAATAACGGGCCGAACGAATCCACTGCCTTGCCACCGGCGCTCTATGCCGAGATGGAACCCAACACCGACAACCACACGATCTCATATCTCCAGTCGGTGCTGGCCCGCAGCCACCGCGAGCCCGGCAGGCGCGACCGGGTCGAACTGCTCGGCATGGCCTTCCACTGGCCGAACCTGGGCATGATCCACGGCTTCGATCACGCCTTTGGCTACAACCCGCTGCACATGGCCGAATTCACCGAGGCCACCGGCGCGCGCGATCACATGGGCGGCGCGCAGGACCGCAAGTTCACCCCGATGTTCCCCTCGTTCCGCTCGGCGTTCGCGGACATGCTGGGGCTGCGCTTCATCGTTTCGGCTGTGCCCATCGAAAGGGTCGACCGGTCGCTGAAGCCCGGTGACCTCGCCTTGCTGGCACGCACCCGCGATGGCTTCATCTACGAGAATACCCGCGCGCTGCCGCGCGCGCTGTTCGTGCCGGCGATGCGGCTGGCGGATTTCGATGCAAAGCTCGAAAAGGGGCTGCCGCAGGATTTCGATCCGCGCAGCAGCGTATTGCTGGAGCAGGTGCCGGACGGTTTCGACCTGACGCCGCCGGTCAACCAGGTGCATCAGGGTCCGAACGGGATATCCGAGAGAGGCCGCGAGAGAAGTGCGGCGGTCCGGCTGGTCTCGTATGCGAACACCGAAGTGGTGATCGAGGTGGACGCGCCGCGTGCCGGGTTTCTGGTGCTGAACGATATCTGGCACCCGTGGTGGGGGGCGACAGTCAACAGCGCGGAGGTCGAGGTGCTGAAAGCCAATGTGCTGTTCCGCGCCGTGCAGGTGGCCGAGGGCCACAGCATCGTGCGCTTCAGCTTCAGGCCGCTCGACGGAATGATCGCCGACCTGAAGGAGAAGGTGCTGGGGCCTGATGATGCCGAAGCGCCTGCCAGCATCGCCATGGTGCCGTAAGCCGGGCCGGACTGGGCCGGCGCGGCCCTGTTCCGGTGACCTGAAACGCTCAGGCGCCCGGGTCGCCGGCCAGACCGGCGGCGGCAATGCCGGCCATGGCCGCGATCTCGTCATTGTCCGAGGTGTCGCCCGAGACGCCGATCGCACCGATGACGGCCTTGGATGCATCGCGGATCAGCACGCCGCCGGCCACCGGGATGAGTGCGCCGCCGATGGCGTGGGTGGCGGCCGAGATGAAATGCGGGCGCTCCGAGGCCATGCGGGCAATGGCACGCGAGCCGACCCCGAGGCTGATCGCCCCCATGGCCTTGCCGCGTGCGATGTCACCGCGCTTGAGGCTGGTGCCATCCTCTGCGGCTGCGAGCTTGACCGCGCCGCGCTCGTCGAGAATGCAGATCGCGAGCGCGTTCATGCCCTTGGCGCGGCCTTCGGCAAGTGCAGCGGAGAGAATGGTCTGGGCAGCGGCAAGGCTCAGGGGCATG
>JALORF010000215.1 GCA_025459195.1 Beijerinckiaceae bacterium | reverse complement strand
GCCCGATGAGGCCGCCGGCATCGTCGCCGATGTGCGCAAGCGCGATCTCCAGCGGCTGGAGGCGCAAGCGACCGACGGCATCCTGGCCCGGCCAGACCTGTTGCGGGGCACCGGCATCACCCTGCTGCCCGAGCCGCTGGTCAAACCGCAGAAGGCCGGCACGGCGCTCAACGAGGAAACCCGCGCCGTGGTGGAGCAGGCCGGGCTGGAGCAGGCCGTGGTGGAACAGGCCGGGTGGACCGGTCACAGCCGCAGACGGCGGGAGCAGGCTCGTGACAGACCAGACCGCCGAAAGCCCGGCTGCCAAGGCAACAGCGGCGGCAGCGGGCAGCCGTCCGCCAGCCGTGTTCGTCACCGGCTCGACCATGCGCCATGTCATCGTCATGACCGCGACCGGATCGGTCGGGCTGATGGCGATCTTCCTGGTCGATTTCCTGTCGCTGCTCTACGTCTCGTGGCTGGGCCGTCCGGCGGCGACGGCCGGTGTCGGCTTCGCGACGCTGGTGCTGTTTGTCTCGACATCGGTCAACATCGGCTTCCTGATCGCGGTGAGCGCGCTCGCCTCCAAGGAAATCGGGGCTGGCAACCGCACCCGCGCCCGGCAGATGGCCGGCTCGACCATCACGCTGATGGTGCTGTGCGCGGTGCTGGTGACGGCGCTGATGCTGGCCGGCATGCCGTGGATGCTGCGCGGGCTCGGCGCGACCGGCGAGGCCTACGACGTGGCCCACAGTTTCCTGCTCATCGCCATGCCCTCCAATGTGCTGATGGCGCTTGGCATGGGCTTTTCGGGCGCACTGCGCGCGGTCGGCGACGCGCGCAAGGCGATGTATGTCACGCTCTCGGGCGGGGTGGTGACGGCCGGGCTCGATCCTTTGCTGATCTTCACCTTCGGGCTGGGCACGGACGGCGCGGCCATCGCCACCGTGGTGTCGCGGCTGTGCTTCGTGCTGGTGGGCTACTGGGGCGCGGTCATGGTGCATGACATCGTGGCGATGCCCCGGCGCAGCCATCTGTTCACCGACATGCGGCTGGCGAGCTTCATCGCCCTGCCCGCCGTGCTGACCAACCTCGCCACGCCCGTGGCCAACATCTTCGTGGCCTCAACCATGGCCGGCTTCGGCGACAAGGCGGTCGCGGCCTTTGCCATCATCGACCGCATCGTGCCGCTGGCTTTCGGGGTGCTGTTCGCCCTTTCCGGTGCGGTGGGGCCGATCCTTGGCCAGAACTGGGGCGCGCGGCGCTTTGATCGCATGCGCCAGACCCTGAAGGATGCGACACTGTTCTGCGTGCTCTATGTCATCCCGATGTGGCTGCTGCTCATGGCCACACAGAGCCAGCTTGTCGACCTGTTCCACGTCACAGGTCTGACGGCGGACCTGCTTCGGCTGTTCACGGTCGTCTCAGGGCCGATGTGGCTGACGCTTGGCGGGTTGTTCGTGGCCAATGCCGCCTTCAACAATCTCGGCTACCCGATCTATTCGACCCTGTTCAACTGGGGCCGCGCCACCATTGGCACCGTGCCGCTGGTCTGGCTTGGCGCGAGCCTTGGCGGCGCACAAGGGGCCCTGATCGGCATGGCTGCTGGCGGGGCCGTGTTCGGCATTGCCGCGCTCATCGTCGCCTTCAGGACGCTCGGCGCGCTGGAGCGCAAGGCCGGCAGCGCGTGAGCGGCGGCTGGCCAGCAGGCCCTGCCATCAGCCCTGACGCCATGCGCCATGACCCGGCGATTGAGCGCCGGGGCAACATCGCCTATGCTTGGCCCAACGGCGAGGCACGCCGATGGGCAAGGAACTCCAGCGATGATGAACCTCTTCGAGATCATGCAGGCAGCACAGGGCGGCCGGGCCGTCGGCAACCTGTCGCAGCAGTTCGGCCTGTCACCGCAGCAGACGCAAGGGGCGCTTGAAGCGCTTCTGCCAGCCTTCTCCATGGGGCTGCAGAACCAGGCGAAATCACCTGACATGCTCTCGCAGCTTGCGGGCATGATGGCTGGCGCGCAGGGCGGCCAGCAGGCTTTCGAGGATGCCAATGGCGATGGCATCCCTGACCACCTCCAGCAGGAGGGCAACCAGGTTCTCGGCCAGTTGTTCGGCTCGCGCGAGGTGAGCCGCGCCGTGGCCGATCAGGCCTCGCTGATGAGCGGCGTGTCTTCCACGGTTCTGAAATCGATGCTGCCGGTGGTCGCCTCGATGATCATGGGCGGGCTGTTCAAGTCGGCCAGCAACCAGGGCCTCGGCGGCATTCTCGGCCAGCTTGCCCAGGGCATGATGCCCGGCATGGGCGGCATGGCCGCGCCGCAGACCAACAATCCACTCGGCGGGCTGCTTGGCGGCATGATGGGCGGCGGGGCGCAGGCAGGCGCACAGGGCGGCATGGGCGGCCTGCTCGGCGGGCTGCTCGGCAGCATGATGGGCGGCGGCCAGCAGGCACGGCCACAGCCCCAGCAGGCCTCGTTCGATCCGGCGGCGATGGGTCTGGAGGCGCTGACCAACATGTTCAGCACGGGCCGACAGGTGCAGGACCAGTATCAGAACAACCTGCAATCCATCTTCGACGCCTTCCTGAAGAAGTAAGCCGAAGCCCAAACACGACCGGTCATGGCGAGCGCAGCGACGCCATCCGGACGCCGGTTTCCAGACATCAGGCGATCTGGCCTGCGCTGGCATCGGCTCTGGATGGCTTCTTCGCTTTCCTCCTCGCCATGACAGCGCGCGGGATGCTCAGGTGAGTTTTGGAGCCTGACAGATCAGGCCGGGGCAATGCGGCCAGCGGCAGGCTTGCGGCCAACGCCGTCCTCGGCCGGGACCGGAACCGTTGGCCGGCGAGCGATCTGGCTGGCAGCCCGGCCATGGTCCATGCCGGCAATATCCCGCAGGATCAGCGAAGGGTCGGCCAGAAGCGAGGTGGCGAGAGCACCGTGGACATCGGTCCGGGTCAGGCCGATGTCTTTCAGGGCATGGTCGTCCAGTTCGGCCAGTTGGCGAATGTCGTGGCGGTTGCGGAGGCTGCGCACCAGCTTGCCTGCGCCGGCCAGAGCGGCGACGGCAAGGCCGCGGACGCTGGTGAAAGCGGCTGTCGAGACAGACAGGGCGGATGACAGAACGATCATGGCGACCTCCTCGCGCGCGCAGCCCATGATTGGGCAACGTCTGGACGATAGTGGGCGGGCTTGAATCATCAAAACGAATAGATATGATGCTTCAGTTCACCCATTCTGATGAGAAGCTCTCATGGCGCACGTTCTTGACTCCGACCAGCTTCGCACCTTCGTGGCCATCGTCGATGCCGGCTCCTTCACCAAAGCGGCGGATGTGGTCCACAAGACGCAATCGGCGGTGTCGATGCAGATCAAGCGGCTGGAGGAGCGCATCGGCAGGCCGCTGTTCGAGCGCGACGGCCGCAATGCCCGGTTGACCGAGGATGGCGAGCGCGTGCTGGTCAGGCTTGGCGTGCCGGATGACTATGCCGACCGCTACCTGCCGGAAATCCTGGCACGCTTTGCGCGCTCCAATCCGCAGGCCGAGGTGACGGTGGTGTGCGAGCCGACGCCGAACCTGATGGAACGGATGGCCGCCGGGGATCTTGATCTGGCGATCATCACCCATGTCGACCGGCATGGTTCGGCGGAGATCGTGCGTGTGGAGCAACTGCTCTGGGTCACCTCAGCGCGCCACCAGGTGCATGAGGAGGCGGTGGTGCCGCTGGCCCTGGGCCGGCCCACCTGTGCCTGGCGGCTGTCGGCCACCGAGGCGCTGGAGCGCAGCGGGCGGGCTTACCGGGTGCTGTATGCAAGCTGGAACTCGACAGCGGTTGGCGCTGCCGTGATGGCGGGGCTGGCGGTCTCGGTGCTGCCGGAAAGCGCGGTCCGCACCGGCATGCGCATTCTTGGCCAGTCCGATGGCTTTCCGCCCCTGACCACCTGCCGGATCGGGCTGGTGCGGGCCCTGGGCGATCCCTCGCCGCTGATCGACGCGCTGGCCGACCACATCGTGCAGAGCCTCGACAACCTGGCAACGCTGCGCCCGGCCATGGCCGCGGAATAGCGCCGGCCCTGCATCCTGCCCGAAGACCGATGCCGTCAGTCGGTTTTCTTGGTCAGGCCCGGAATGATGCCGTCAAAGTGGATTTCGGTCCGGGTGCCGATCGTGGTCAGCGCCGTGATGGCGATGATCGAGATGAACACGGCGATCATGGCGTATTCCACAGGAACGCTGCCGCGCTCGTCGCGTGCCATCCGTCCGAGGCCATGCCATCTGCGTTCCATAAGGCCACAGTGCCAGCCGGGCCTTGGCAAGCGGTTAACGCGCGGCAAGCGAAGCTGGCCCGGTGCCGGCATGCTTTCCATGCGGTGAAACGCAAGGCGCAAACTGTTGGCGAAGGGCGGTGCGGAGCTCAGAGCTTGAAGGCCTTGAAGGCCGGATCGACCGAGCCGTGCCATTCGCCCCTGAAGGCCTCGATGAGCCGGTCCGCGACGGTCTTGCCCGAGGCGACAATCTCGTCGAGCGGCTCGAGGAACCGGGTTTCGTCGCAGCCGAACGGATCGAGTTGGCCGCGCCGGGCGAGGCCGCCGCGGGCCAGCTTGAGCACATCGCGGGCGATGTCATGCACGCTCCTGCCACCGATCGTGGCGCTGAGGCCCCTGGCCGGCACATCATCGCGCAGGGCCTGACGCTCGGCTGCGGTCCAGCCCTTGACCAGTTGCCAGGCCTGATCGAGCGCGGCCTCGTCATAGAGCAGGCCGACCCAGAAGGCCGGCAGCGCCACCAGCATCGAGGCCGGCCCGGCATCGGCGCCGCGCATTTCGAGATAGCGCTTGAGCCTGACTTCGGGAAAGAGCGTGCCCATGTGGTTGGCCCAGTCGGCCATCGTGGCGCGCTCGCCGGGCGCAGCCGCCAGCTTGCCATCCATCAGCGCCCGGAATGAGCCGCCCGTGACATCGTGATAGACTGCGCCGCGCTTGACGAAATACATCGGCACATCGAGTGCCCAGTCGACATAGCGCTCATAGCCCATGCCATCCTCGAAGGCGAAGGCGAGCATGCCGGAGCGGTTGTTGTCGGTGTCGCGCCAGATCTCCGAGCGCATCGAGGCAAGGCCGTTCAGCTTGCCCTCGGTGAAGGGCGAGGCGGCGAACAGGGCTGTGGCGATGGGCTGGAGAGCGAGGCTGACCCGCAGCTTCTGCACCATGTCGCGCTCGTTCTGGAAATCGAGATTGACCTGAACGGTGCAGGTCCGGAACATCATGTCGCGGCCGCGCGTGCCGACCTTGGGCATGTAGTCTGACATGATCCGGTAACGCGACTTGGGCATCACGGGGGTTTCGGCCAGACTCCATTTCGGGCTGTGGCCAAGGCCGACGAAGCCGATGCCGAGCGGCTCGGCAAGCTGCTTGAGCTGGGCCAGATGGGCATTCAGTTCATCGCGGGTCTGGTGCAATGTCTCGACCGGCGCGCCGGACAACTCGAACTGGCCGCCGGGCTCCAGCGAGATCGCGCCGCCGCCGGTGACATCGGCAAGGCCGATCGGGTGATCGCCTTCCATGATCGGCTCCCAGCCGAGCAGCCAGGACATGCCATCGAGCAGCCGGCGGATGCCGCCGCGCGGGCCCTCATACGGCACGGGCGACAGATCGGACATGAAGAACGGAAACTTCTCGTGCTCGGTGCCGAGACGGAAGGCGCTGCGCGGCTTCTCGCCGGCGGCGATCCAGCCGATCAGATCATCGCGGGACGACAGCGGGGTTGGGTCGGACTGGTCGCGTGCCATGACGTTCTCGGTAACGGATCGAGGTCGGCACGGTTGACAGGAAACCCGTCGCCGCCGGGCGCATGGTCACCCGATGCGCGTGGCGACCGGAGAAGCGGGAGATATGGAGGGTTTGGCGACAATGCAATGACATTGGCCATTGTTGCCGCTTGTCATCTTGCGAAGGCGCAAGACTGCACGGGCGCAGCCAGCGGTCCGGCGCGCCGCCGAACCGGCCCCGCACCGCTGGTCGGCCCGAGACGGGGCTCCGAGGCGGGCAAGCCCGGCGCTGGCCACCGCCCCCTGCCCCGGCTTGAAGATCTGGCATTCGCGCAAGGCTGCCATGCCATGGCGCCGCAGCAAGGCCGTATCGGCACGGCCTCGCGCGCCCGCGGTGCTGCTCAGGTCAATGCAGCATCAGGGCTGCGGCCTGGGACTGGCGGGCTGTGATGCTGCGGTCCAACCGCGTTTCCGCCGCCAGCCAGTCGACCACGACGCCCAGCGCCTCGCCGGTGTGGCGCAGGCGGTTGCGGGCTTCCTCGAACACGGCAAGCTGGCCGTCCGCGCTGGTGCCGCGCAGCAGGATGTCGCGCAGGCTGTAGAGTTCCGGCAGGCAGCCAAGCTCCCTAGCATCGACCTCGACCAGGGCGATGGTCTCGGCCAGCACATCCGCCACGGATCGCATGCTGGCGCTGTGCTCGTCGACAAAGCCGGCATGGATGCCATAGCGCTGGGCCCGCCAGACATTCTCCGCCGTGATCGCCCGCGAGGAGGCGGACGGGTCGGCATTGAGGCCGGTGTCGAAATCGAGACGACGCACCAGGCAGCGATACAGCGCAGCGATGCCGATCGTATCCTCCAGCCGGGTGCAACTGTCCGCCACGCGCAACTCCAGGGTGGGATGCTCGCGCGACGGGCGCACGGCCCACCAGACGAAGCCGGAATTCTCGATGGCGCGGGCCTTCACCATCACATCGAGATAGCGCTTGTAGTCGGCAGCGCTGTCGAAAATCTCCGGAAGACCGGTGCGCGGCAGTTCACGATAGGCGGCAAGGCGATAGCCCATCAGGCCGGTGCGATGGCCCTGCCAGAAGGGCGAGGAGGTGGACAGCGCCAGCAGCAGCGGCAGATAGGGCAGGATGCGGCCCATGATGCTGATGCGCCTGTCCTCATCGGGAACCTCGACATGGACGTGCATGCCGCAGACCTGATTGCGCGAGCCGACCATCTGCAGATCGCGCATGATCCTGTCATAGCGCGCGGC
>JALORF010000080.1 GCA_025459195.1 Beijerinckiaceae bacterium | reverse complement strand
CCGCTCGCCAGCGTGCCGGAAGACGCGCTGATCTACCGGGCCATCGGGCGCATGGCCAACCGCAACATCCGGCATCTGGCCGCAGTCGGCGCCGATGATGCCGTGGTCGGGGTGGTGACGACGCGCGACCTGCTGAAGCTGCGCGCCAGTTCGGCCATCGCGCTCGGTGATGATCTCGATGCAGCGCGCTCGGTGGCCGAACTGGCACGGGCCTGGGCCAAACTGCCGGCCATGGCGCGGGCGCTCCGGCTTGAGGGGGTTCCTGCGCGCGCCATTGCCGGCGTCATCGCCCGCGAAGTCGGCGCGCTGACACGCCGGGCGGCGCAGATGGCGGAGGCTGAACTGGCTGCCGGCCCGACGGGGCCTGCGCCGTGTGATTACGCCATCGTGGTTCTGGGCTCGGCCGGGCGCGGCGAGAGCCTGCTGGCCATGGACCAGGACAATGCGGTGATCTTCGCCGAAGGCGAGCCGGGCGGGGCGGAGGACCAGTGGTTTGCCGCCCATGGCAAGCGCATGTGCGCGATCCTGCACGAGGTCGGTGTGCCCTTGTGCAAGGGCGGCGTGATGGCGAGCGAGCCTGCCTTCCGCGGCTCTTTGGCGGAATGGCGGGCCCGCATCGGGCGCTGGCTGACCAGGGCCACGCCGGAAGATTTGCTCGCTGTCGACATCTTCTTCGATTTCCGCGCCGTGCATGGCCGCCGGGCGCTGGCGCACCAGCTTTGGCTCGATGCCTGGGCGGCGGCACGCGGCGAGATCGCCTTCCTCAAGCTGCTGGCCCAGTCGGCTGGTGAAGGCGGCTCGCATCTGACCATGCTCGGGCGTGTGCGCACCGATGAGGATGGCCGCATCGACATCAAGGGCAGCGTGCTCAAGGGCGTCGTCACCACGGCCCGCGTTCTGGCGCTGCGCCATGGCATCACGGCCCATGCCACGGCAGCGCGGCTGTCGGGCCTGATCGAGCGGGCGCATGGGGGTGCGGCCGATCTGGCGGGTTTTGACGAGGATCATCAACTGGCGCTCGATCTGGTGCTGGAACAGCAATTGCTGGACATCACCGAAGGCAAATCGCCGGGGAACAAGGTCACGGCGCGCAGCTTGTCAGCGCGGCAGATGCAGGGGCTGAAGGCAGCCTTGTCGCGACAGGGCAGCATCGCCGACCTGTTGCGCGCCGAACTGGTCGATTGATCAGCGGCTGGGTCAGCGGCCCGGTGCGCGGGAGACCCGCCAGGTCAGGAAAGGTGGTGCGGCGCGGGCATCGCTGGCCGAGAGCCGCCTTGTGCCGCCGTCGGGCTGGATTTCATCCAGGTTGACGAAGCCCATCAGGTGCAGTGCGGCGGCAGCATCGCGCGCGGCAAACGCGCGTGGCACGATGTCGAGGGAACCTGCGGAACCGACCGCATCAAGCAGGGCTGCGGTCTCGGCCTGCCGCGTGGCGGCGCGACGCGGAAACGGCACAACGGACGCAAACGACGCAACAACATCAGACATGACACACCACCCTGGCACAGGCGGGCCGAATCAGCCGGCTCCGCTGGCCAGACCTTCAGGGTGTCGTGGTTTCCCGGATTCTAACTGCCGCCTGCGCGGTCTGTGCCGGAACGGGTCAGTCGGCCCGCAAGGCCAGGGGCAAGGCCAGGGGCGAAGCAGTTGGCAAGGCAAGGGACAAGGCGAGCGGCGAGGACGGGCGCTCGCGCAGTAGGGGCGTGTCAGAACAGCTTTGGCAGGAGCCGGCCTGTGCGGTCCATGTAGGCCTGATATTCCGCCCCAAAGCCCGCCAGCATCAGCGCTTCCTCGTGGCGGACACGCAGCAGGTAGAGCGTGCCGAAGCCGGCAATGCCAGCCAGCCCGGCAATCCAGTTCGGCAGCAGCAGGGCCTGGGCCAGCGCCATCAGCCAGAAGGCGGTGTACATCGGGTGCCGGATGCGGCTGTAGATGCCGTTGGTGATCAGCTTGTGGTCATCCTTCAATTGCAGGCTGACCGACCAGTTGCGCCCCAGCGCCTTGTGGGTCAGCCGGAACATCACCAGCGCGGCCACGGCCAGCAGCGCGCCAAGCGCGCACAGCGCCGGCTGGAAGGCATAGTCGGCGAAGGCGGGAAAGCCCGTCGCGACATAGATGCCCGGGATGATGCCCAGCCCGGAAAGCGAAATCGCCAGCCGGATGCGCTCGGGCCATTGCATCTCGTCGCGCACGATCCTGGCCCGCTTCGCCTTGCGCTCGAACGGAATGCGCAGCACGAACCAGCTCACGACAAGCACGGTCCAGATGATCTTGGCGGTGATGATGCTCACGGGGCTGATCCATCCTTGGCGCTGGTGCTGCCGCTCCGGTCCTGCCCGGCCAGCAATGGCGAGGGATCAGATAAGGTGAGTTCGCCTTGCAGTCCAATCCAGCCTTGCGCGCCGTCTTTGGATGTTGCGAGGGCAACCGGGCTGAACGGGCCGCAGATGGTCATCAGGTAATCGAACGGCGCGCGCATATCGTTGCCGGAAATGAACTGGCAGTGCAGGCGGAAGAAATCGAGCTTGATGGTGCGATAGTAGGCCGGCTTCAGCATGCGGCTGAAGCGCACCTGCCGCACCAGGGGTGACGGACCGTCCAGCCCCAGAACCTTGACCGGATCGCTCTTGTAGAAATTCATCACGTCGCTGAGCGACTGGTACTCGGTCCAGTCGATCCGGCCCGAGGCGATCAGCCGTTGCAGCCGTGCCTTCAGGCCAATGGCCTTGCCGTGCAGCGCGATCTTGAGCAGGGAGGAGCCCAGCGCGAGATAACCGAAGCGCCGCGTGCCCTGCGGTGCAGGAGCGGCCAGCGCCTGATCGAGCAGCTCTGCCGCCAGCAGCGCGCCGAGGCTGTGCCCGACCACGAGGCAATCAACACTGGCCGGCGTCCTCGCCAGATCGATAGCGGCGGCCTTGAGGCGGTCCTCGATCACCGGATCGGTTGCGCGGACGATCTCGCTGGCAAAAATCCAGTCGTCAAGCAGGTGGCCGATCACCGTGCGGGAGGCCAGCCAGACAATGATGCCAAGCCCTGCGACCAGGCCGGCCAGCCAGCCCAGCGCCTGCGGCAGGCCGATCAGCGGCAGCAACCAGCCGGCCACGAACAGGCTGCCGGCCAGCACCAGCGCCATGGCAAGGTAGGGGAACAGGAAAAATCCGGCATAGCGCCAGGCCACCGCCAGATAGCGGCCCAATGCGCCATGGCGGAGAAAATCGAAGAACGCGGCCCATCCGGCCCCGAGCCGGCCGATGACGGAGCCGGCGCGGTGGGCGGCGATGACATCATCCCAGCGCACCAGTTCATGCCGCGTGATGACCTGCCAGCCTGGCCCTGACACATCCACGGTCCAGGCCGCGCTGGCCTGTGTTTCGGTGTAGTCGCGGGTGGACGCCGTCAGGTTCCAGCAGGTGGCGAAGCGGGCAAGTTCGCGCTGGAAGCGGGCAAAGAACACCGCTGCCGGCATCGGATCATAGCCGCCCAGATGCAGCACGCGCCGGTTGATGGTGACGGATGGCATGGCGTGGTCTAAAGCGGTCCCTTGATGCATGACCTTGACCTGTTACCACGCAGGGTCACCCGCGCGCCAGAAGCGTGCCGGTTGTCCCCGGATTTTGCCGCATGCCGCTGATGCTTCCGCTGCTGGATCGCCTCGGCCTGATGGCCTGCGCCGCTTCCCGCATCGCTTCTGCCGCTGCTGTTCTTGCCGGTTTCGCGGCGCTGCCTGCGATGGCGCAAGGGCAGGCAGAGGTGCAGGCAGAGGTGCAGGCGGAGGCGCAGGTGGCCGAAACCTGCCTGAAGGCAGCGTCGGGGCTGTCCCTTGGTGCTCCGCTGCCACGCCTCAAGGCACGGCTCGCTGCCGGCTTGCCGGCCCTGATCGTGGCGATCGGCTCGTCGTCGACGCGCGGCGTCGGCGCATCGGGCTGGCCGCAG
The DNA here is from genome assembly GCA_025459195.1 of Beijerinckiaceae bacterium. Taxonomy (GTDB): domain Bacteria; phylum Pseudomonadota; class Alphaproteobacteria; order Rhizobiales; family Beijerinckiaceae; genus Allobosea. The sequence goes on along the minus strand of JALORF010000080.1, from coordinate 9,071 downwards.
ACCTACCCGGAGGTGATGCAGCGCGAATTGCAGCGGCTGCGTGGGCGCGCGCGCATCGAGATCGCCAATCTTGGCAGCAATGGCGAGACGATTTCCGGGCAGGTGGCGCGCATGGAGCGAGATGCGCTGGCGCTCAGGCCGGCGCTGGTGATCTGGCAACTGGGCTCGAATGATGTGGTCTGGCCCTGGGGCGGCATCGGCCCCGGCACGGAGGCGGAGGTGGTCGAGACCATCTCCCGGATCAAGGCGTCTGGGTCGGACGTGATCCTGATGGATCTGCAGAATGCGCCGCTGGTGGCCGGCGCTCGGCTGCGGCCCGCCATGCTGGACCTGACGGCCCGGGCGGCCCGCGCCGGCGGGGCAGGCCATTTCCAGCGCTTCAGGCTGCTCGAACGGACGGTGGCCGCAGGCGTGCCGCTGAGTGCGCTGACCTCGTGGGACCAGTTGCACAACACCGATGCTGCCTATGACTGCACCGGGCGGGCCATCGCGCGCGCCATCCACGCGGCGGCGCGCTGATCGCAGGCCGGGTGAGGCAGATCAGGTGGCGGACTGCTTCACCGGCAGGCCTTTTTCGGCGAAAAGCTGGGCCAGTTCGCCGGACTGGAACATCTCGCGGGTGATGTCGCAGCCGCCGATGAACTCGCCCTTGACGTAAAGCTGGGGGATCGTCGGCCAGTTGGAATAGCTCTTGATGCCATCGCGGATGGCCATGTCGTCGAGCACGTTGATGCCCTTGTAGGGCACGCCGAGGTAGTTGAGGATCTGCACCACCTGTCCGGAAAAGCCGCACATCGGAAACTGGGGCGTGCCTTTCATGAACAGAAGAACGTCATTGGCCTTCACTTCGGCATCGATGGTGGCGTTGATGTCGCTCATGGAACTCTCCTCGGCGCAGGTGCAAGGCCCGCGGGTGATGCCTTAAGATTGGGGAACAATGGTCGTGAGTGCAAGAGCATGCAGCACGCCACCCATGTTGCCCTTCAGCGCATCATAGACGAGCTGGTGCTGGCGCACGCGCGGCATCCCCCTGAACGCGGCAGAGGTGACCGTCGCGGCATAGTGATCGCCATCGCCAGCCAGATCCTTGATCTCGACGATGGCGTCCGGGATCGCCTCCCTGATCATGCGCTCGATGTCTGCGGCCGCCATGGGCATGGTCTGTGTCTTTCCTCGTTGAGTGCTCACCGCCGCATCCTCGTCCTTCGACAGGCTCAGGATGAGGATGAAAGGCGCGGTCTGTCAGTCCTTGCCACCCATGAAGGCCGGAAACCAGCTTTCATGGGCGCGGCTCAGCGCATCCACTGATATTGGCGCATCCGTGCCGAGCGTCAACGCATCGCCACCGACATGGCCCAGTTTCAGGGTGGTCACGCCGGCCGCAGCGGCTGCTTCCAGCACCGCTGCTGCTTCCGCCGGTGCGCAGGTGATGACATAGCGGGCCTGATCCTCGCCGAAAAGCGCGCCATGGGCGGGGCCGGGCGGCAGCGCGGCGATGGTGGCACCGCGCTTGCCGGCCATGGCCATCTCGGCCAGCGCCAGCGCCAGGCCGCCATCGGAGCAATCATGCACGGCGCTCAGCCGGCCCGCGCGGATGAGGCCACGGACCAGATCGCCATTGCGGCGCTCGCTGGCGAAATCGACCGGTGGCGGGGCGCCTTCGGCCCGACCGCAGAGATCGCGCAGATAGATCGACTGGCCGAGCCAGCCGGTTGTCTCGCCGATCAGGATGACCACATCGCCATCGGCCTTGAAGGCCACGGTGGCATGGCGCGTCACATCCGGCAGCAGGCCGACCCCGCCGATGGTCGGTGTCGGCAGGATGCCCTGGCCGTTGGTCTCGTTGTAGAGCGAGACATTGCCCGACACGACCGGGAAATCGAGGGCGCGGCAAGCGTCGCCGATGCCCTGGATGCAGCCGACGAGCTGGCCCATCGCATGGGGGCGTTCGGGGTTGCCGAAGTTCAGGTTGTCGGTGATGGCGAGCGGCGTCGCGCCCACGGCGGTCAGGTTGCGCCAGGCTTCCGCCACGGCCTGCCTGCCGCCCTCGACCGGATCGGCCTCGCAATAGCGCGGCGTGACATCGCAGGTCATGGCAAGGCCCTTGGGGCCATCCTCGATGCGGATGACGCCGGCATCGCCACCGGGCGTGACCACGGAATTGCCGAGGATCAGGGTGTCATACTGCTCATAAACCCAGCGCTTCGAGCACTGGTCCGGCGAGCCGACCAGCTTCAGCAGCGCCTCGCCGTTCGCCATGGGCGGCGTGATCGCGCTCGCGGCGATCACCGGCAGCTTCGGAGACGGCACCCAGGGCCGATCATATTCGGGAGCCTCGTCGCCCAGCTCCTTGATCGGCATGTCGGCCATGACCTCGCCCTGATGGCGGATCACGAAACGCAGCGTGTCGGTGGTCTGGCCGACCACGGCGAAGTCGAGGCCCCATTTGCGGAAGATCGCCTCGGCCTCGGCTTCCTTGCCGGGCGTCAGCACCATCAGCATGCGTTCCTGGCTTTCCGACAGCATCATCTCGTAGGCGCTCATGCGCTCTTCGCGGCATGGCACCTTGTCGAGATCGAGTTCGACGCCGAGGTCACCCTTCGCGCCCATCTCCACCGCCGAGCAGGTCAGCCCTGCGGCGCCCATGTCCTGGATGGCGTCGACGCAGCCCTTGGCCATGATCTCAAGGCAGGCTTCCAGCAGCAGCTTTTCGGCGAACGGGTCGCCGACCTGGACGGTGGGGCGCTTCTCCTCGGATTTGTCGTCGAATTCGGCGGAGGCCATGGTGGCGCCATGGATGCCGTCGCGTCCGGTCTTGGAGCCGAGATAGACGATGGCCTTGCCCACACCGGTGGCCTTGGCGAGGAAGATCGCGTCTGTCCGGGCGATGCCGACAGCCATGGCATTGACCAGGATGTTGCCATTGTAGCGGGCATCGAAGCCGACCGAGCCGCCGACGGTCGGCACACCGAAAGCGTTGCCATAGCCGCCGATGCCAGCCACGACACCGGCCACAAGCTGGCGCGTGCGCGGATGGTCGGGCGCGCCGAAGCGCAGGGCATTGAGCACCGCGATGGGCCGCGCGCCCATGGTGAAGACATCGCGCAGGATGCCGCCCACCCCGGTCGTCGCGCCCTGGTAGGGCTCGATGAACGACGGATGGTTGTGGCTTTCCATCTTGAAGACGATGGCGAGGCCATCGCCGATGTCGATCACGCCGGCATTCTCGCCGGGGCCCTGCAACACCCATGGGGCGGTGACGGGCAGGGTCTTGAGGTGCTTCTTCGAGGATTTGTAGGAGCAGTGCTCGTTCCACATGGCCGAGACGATGCCCAGTTCGGTGATCGTCGGCTCGCGGCCCATCAGCTTGAGGAAGCGCTGGTATTCGTCCGGTTTCAGCCCGTGCTCTTTCACAAGCTCCGGCGTGATCTGGATGTTGTTGGCGATCACCGCGTCATCCCTTGCTGTCATTGGCGCGCGTGCCGGTGGCACCCGTGAAGGAGTGCTTGCGGCGGCTGCCATGCCGCTGTCCCGGATCGGGACGGCTGTTCCGTTTCGGGGCAATAGCCTGCCCCATCGTGCGACACAATCACCGAAAGCGGATCATTCCGGGACAAGCGGAGCATGGCGCGGCGATTGCTCTCAACGGTTGATGAATCCGATGGTCCGGCCGGTGAGGAAGCCATGATGACAACGTTCAGCAGCCTGAAGCGTTTCCGGCGCGACGAGCGCGGCACGGTCGGCTTGATCTTCGGTCTGTCGATCATGCCGCTGATGGGGCTGACCGGCGTTGCCGTGGATTACGCCCGCGCCTCGTCGGTGCGGGCCGAACTGCAGATGGCGGCGGATGCCACGGCGCTGGCGCTGGCCAAGGATGCGGTCAAGCTCGATGCCGGGCAGGCCTACATCCGCGCCCAGGCGGTGTTCAACGGCAACTATGCCAAGCGCTTCGATTCGGCCCTGACCTCGCTGACGGTGACGCGTGAGACCGACCGCTTCAAGGTCGAGGCCAAGGCCCATGTCACCTATGCGCTGCTGCCGATCCTCGGGCTCAACGGCACCGATGTGGCGGTCTCGTCCACATCCGGCTGGGGCATCAACAAGATCGAGATCGCGCTCGTGCTCGACAACACCGGCTCGATGGGCTGGAGCAACAAGATGCCGGAGTTGAAGAAGGCTCTGTGCGGCAACACGACCTGTTCGAGCACCATGCCGACCTCCGGCTTCGTGCGCCAGATGCAGGATGCGGCGGTGAACACCGACCAGATCAGGGTCGCACTGGTGCCGTTCGACACCACGGTGCGTGTGCCGCTCGCCGTGCAGACGAGCGCGGTGGCAGCGCCGGCGACGGCAGGCACGGTCAGCTACAGCGGCGCAGGCTATTGCGGCTCGGCGCCCGTCACGGCGCAGCGGGTCTCCTGGTTCCGTTTTGCCGACCGCGACAAGGACACGATCGCCAGCGACCGGGATGCGTCCAGCGTCTGGGTCGGGCGAGGCTGCGGGGTTGGCCGCATCTCCAAGGCCACCTGGCAAGGCTGCCTGTGGGATCGTGATCAGACCGGCAACCGCGACACCACGGCTCTCGGCGTCGTTCCCACCAGCATCGAGACGCTGTATCCGGCGGTGACCTGCCGCTCGAACAACCTGGCCCGCATGGCTTCGCTGATGGACGTGAAGGCCAATGGCCCGCAACTGATCACGGCGCTGGCGGCAATGCAGCCCTCGGGCAACACCAACCTGACCATCGGCGTCAACTGGGGCATGAACATGCTCACGCCGGGCCTGCCGATGAGCACTGCCATTCCGGCAGAGCCCAACCTCAGCCGTTTCATGATCCTGCTGACCGATGGCGACAACACCGAGAACCGCCAGACCGGATCGGCAGCCGCGATCGATGCCCGGGCGCGGGCGGCCTGCACGAATGCCAAGGCGCAGGGCATCACGATCTATGCCATCCGCGTGATCGAGGGCAACAAGAGCCTGCTCCAGGATTGCTCATCGGGGCCGGGCTACTACTACGAGGTGTCCAGCGCGGCCCAGATCGACGATGTCTTCAAGGCCATTGCCGGCCGGATTGGCTCGATCAGGCTGACCAACTGATCTGGCGATCAGACCAGCAGATCCGCCATCGCTGCACGGATGGGCCCGGGGATCGGCACGGGCCGCTGGCTGGCCCGGTCGACATAGACATGGGTGAAATGCCCCTGCGCAATGGCCAGCCCGCCTGCGGCCTGATCGCCATGCTCCCTGAACACGCCGATGCGGTAGCGCACCGATGACGAGCCCAGCCGTTCGATGGCGATGCCGATGCTGACCGGCTCCGGAAAGGCAACGCTCTCGGCGTAGGTGCAGCCCGTTTCCACCACCAGCCCGATGATGCTGCTGGTGGCGGGGGCGAGCAGGCCACGCTCAATCAGCCAGCCGTTCACGGCGCTGTCGAACCAGGCATAGTAGACCACGTTGTTGACATGGCCGAAGACGTCGTTGTCGGCCCAGCGGGTCTGGATCGTGGTGAAATGGCGCAGGTCTGCGCGGGCAAATCTGGCGGGCTTCACCAGGCAGCCTCGTAGATCGCCAGCGCATCGGCCAGCGCCAGCGGGCGTGGGTTGTTCACCAGAAGCCGCGTCTGTTTCATCGCATCCTCGCCAAGGCGCGGGATCGCATCGCGCGGGATGCCGACGTCGCGCAGGCGCTGCGGCAGGCCAAGCCGCAACGACAGCGCGCGGAACGCGTCGGCAAGGCTGATCCCGGGGGCGAGGTCCGGGAAAATGATCGGTGCCAGTTCGGCATAGGCACGGGCCGCTGCGGGTGCATTGAAGGCCAGCACATGCGGCAGGACCAGCGCGTTCGAGAGCCCGTGCGGGACGTGGAAGATGCCGCCGACCGGATAGGCCAGCGCGTGCACGGCGGCGACCGGCGAATTGGCGAAGGCCTGACCGGCCAGCATGGAGCCCAGCAGCATGGCCCCGCGCGCCTCCTGATCCGATCCATGCGAGACGGCGCGCTCGATGTGGCGACCCAGCAGGGCGAGCGCCTCGCGCGCAAGACAGCGGGAGACGGGATTGTTGTTCGCCGAAGCCGAGGTGAAGGCCTCGATGGCATGGACCATGGCGTCGACACCTGTCGCCGCAGTGACCGCGGCCGGCAGGCCAAGGGTCAGGTCCGGATCGAGAATGGCAAGATCAGGCAGCAGGATCGGCGAAACCACGCCCTTCTTTTCGGCTTCACCCGTGGTGACGATGGCGATGGGGGTGACTTCCGAGCCAGTGCCGGCGGTGGTCGGCACCAGAACCAGCGGCATGCGTGGCCCTTTGGCCTGACCAACCCCGTAGGCTGATCGCAGATCCTCGCCGGACCGGGCCAGCAATGCGACGAGTTTGGCCACATCCATCGGCGAGCCGCCGCCGAAACCGATGATCCCGGTGGCACCGGCCTGCCGCGCAGCCTCAGCCGCCGCCAGCACGCAGTGTTCCGGCGGGTCGGCGGCGACATTGGTGAACAGGCTGGCCACGATGCCGGCGGCTTCAAGGCTGGCCAGTGCGCCATCGAGCAGTCCCGCTTGCAGCAGGCCCGCATCGCTGACCAGCAGCACCCGCCGGCCCGTCAGCGGCAAGGCAGCTTCGCCAAGGCGCGCGGCACTGCCGGCACCGAAGATCACGGACGGGGTGGTGTTGAAGCGGAAGGGCAGCATGCCGGCTTTGTCGGCAATCCGGCGCGAAAGATCAATCGGCTCTTGCCATGCCGCACTGGCCATGCCGCACTTGCACATTCGCGAAGATGGTCCATATGCGGGCCATGACCGCGATCCGCTATCCCATCGACAAGCTCGCCTATTCCGTCCTGCCGATCGTGCTGTGTTCGGTGCTGGGCAATGCCGCAACGCAGCCCAGCATTCCGGTCTGGTATGCCGGGCTGATGAAGCCGGCTTTCAACCCGCCGAACTGGCTGTTCCCGATTGCCTGGACCTTGCTGTTCGCGCTGATGGCCTATGCGGTGTTCCGCATCTGGAAATGGCCCGCCACGACGCCGGGGCGCAACCGCGCACTGATCGCGTTCTATGCCCAACTGGCGCTGAATGCGTCGTGGTCCTTCGCCTTCTTCTGGGCGCAATCGCCCCTGCTGGGGATCGTGGTGATCGTGCCCTTCCTGGCGATGATCATCGTGACCATCCGGGCCTTCAACGTGGTGGACCCGTTCGCCTCGTGGCTGCTCTGGCCCTATGCGGGCTGGGTCTCGTTCGCGACGGTGCTCAATGTCGCGATCTGGGCCCTGAACCGGTAGGCCTGGCTCAGGCCTTGCGCGTCTGTTCCAGCACACGCGCCACGGTGCTGCGCAGTTCGGCCAGACCGAATGGCTTGGTCAGCACATCGACGACGATGTTTTCGAGGCTTTTGGCCCGTTCGCGCTGCTCGGCATAGCCGGTCATCAGCAGGATCACGAGATCGGGGAAGTCGCGCTTGGCGGCCAGCGCCATGGCGATCCCGTCCATCAGCGGCATGCGGATGTCGCTGAGCACCAGATCGAAATTGCCGCCGGCCTGCGTGATGATGTCGATGGCCTCTGCCCCGTCGCCGGCCATCTCGACCCTGTGGGCATCGAGGGCCAGCCCGCGTGCGATCAGCGAGCGGACTGCCTCCTCATCGTCCACAACCAGAATGCGGGCCATGCGCGCCTCAGATGCCGTCGAAGCCGGGCTGGTCATCGGTCTCGATGACACCGACGAAAGGCAATTGCCGGTAGGAATGGGCCACATCCATGCCGTAGCCCACGACGAAGTAGTCTGGGCAGACAAAGCCGACAAAATCGGGCGTTATCGCGACGGCCCGCTTGCCCGGCTTTTCCAGCAGCACGGCGCTCATCACCTTGCGGGCACCGCGTGCAGCCAGCAGGTCCTTGGCGAAGGTCAGCGTGCGGCCCGATTCGAGAATGTCGTCGACCAGAAGCACATCGCGCCCCGCGACCTCGCTTTGCACATCGCGCAGGATCTCGACCTGGCCAGACGAGACGGTGGCCTCGCGGTAGGAGGACAGATGGACGAACTCGACCTGCGGGCTCAGACCGGCCTTGTGCATGGCCCTGATCAGGTCGGCCGCGAACATGAAGCTGCCCTTGAGCACGGCCACGACCAGGAGGTCGACCGGTTTGGTCGCGGCGACAGCCTCGGCGATCTCGCGGTTGCGTGCCGCGATGGCAGCTTCGTCATAGAGCACGCGGATGCGGCGATTGTTGGCCATGTCTGGCTCCGGATGGGTCTGGCGCTGCCTGCTCGCAGCGCATGGTCTCAGGTTCTGGCGCGCGCGCCCTGCGCCTGATCCGTGAAACGGACCTCGACATGGCGACCTGCCTCGGGGGGTGTCGCAAGCCTTGTGCGGAAATGCAATGCTTCACCCGGTTTCAGGCTGGTGCGCGGCGGCTCGGTGGTCCACGCATAAAGCGTGCTGCCATCGGCACCCCGGACCCTGACCTCGATCAGCGGCACGGTCACGGTGCGCTGGTCGACGCTGATCACGCGGCCTTCGACCACAAGAATGCGCTGGTCGCCCTCGCGCTGCACGGTCGAGCGGATCTCGGCAAAATCGAGTCCGTTGATGTTCACGTCCAGTCCGAGCTTGCCGAACAGGGTGGCAGATGCAGGCGCGAGCCGCACCACCGTCTCGCGCTGCATGATCAAGGCACCGAGAATGAGCGCGCTGGCGATGCCGATGCCGACAGGCCCCTTCAGCCGTCTGCCCGCTCCGCCCTGCTCCTTGCCGGTGCCTTGCCGCTTCGCCCTGCTGCCGGTTCCCGGCCGGGCTGCCTTGCGTCGTCCCGCATCGGCGGCGCGATGCCGGCCCTTGCCGCCGGGCAGCAACCGGGCCAGCAAGCCACGCCAGCCAGCCGACCTCGGCGCTTTCCCGTCGCTGCCAGCAAGGCCAGCGGCGGAGCCATGATCCGCTTCGCCGGATTCCGTGGCGGCAGCCAGGCTGCGGGCCGCCGCCAGTTCCTGTTCGAACAGGGCATCGAGCGCAGCCTGATCGGCGGGCGCAGCGCTGGCCGGCTCTGCCGGCAACGGTGCCCCTTCAGGCACAGGC
>JALORF010000214.1 GCA_025459195.1 Beijerinckiaceae bacterium | reverse complement strand
GGGGTGCTCGCCGGCCGGATCGCGTCGGGCCGTGCTCTCGCCGCGCTGATGGCCACCGATCACGGCCCGGTCACGGCGGATCAGGCTGGCGACGTCGCACTCGGGGCCAGGCTGCGCGACTATCAGTTCGATCGCTACAAGTCGAAGAAGGCCGACGCCGAGGCCAAGCCCGGCGGCGCTCTGGCGCTGCATGTTGCCGATACGCTCAAGACCAAGAAGGCCGTGAAACTCGCCGATGCCATTGCCGGTGGCGTTTGCCTTGCGCGCGATCTAGTCAACGAGCCGCCGAATGTGCTGGGGCCGGAAGAGTTCGCGGCCCATGCCGAGGCCTTGTCGAAGCTCGGCGTCGAGGTCGAGGTGCTGGGCGAGAAGCAGCTCAAGAAGATTGGCATGCGCGCCTTGCTCGGCGTGGGGCAGGGTTCCCATCGCGAAAGCAAGGTCGCGATCATGCGCTGGAATGGCGGCAAGGAAGGCGCGCAGCCTGTCGCCTTCATCGGCAAGGGCGTGGTGTTCGATACCGGCGGCATCTCGATCAAGCCGGCTGGCGGCATGGAAGACATGAAGGGCGACATGGCGGGCGCCGCCTGCGTGGTCGGCCTGATGCACACGCTCGCCGCTCGCAAGGCCAGGGCCAATGTCATCGGCGCCATCGGCCTGGTCGAGAACATGCCGGACGGCAAGGCCCAGCGGCCGGGCGATATCGTCACCTCGCTGTCCGGCCAGACCATCGAGATCATCAACACCGATGCGGAAGGCCGCCTCGTGCTGGCCGACGTGCTTTGGTATGTCCAGGACAAGTACAAGCCGCAGTTCATGGTCAATCTGGCGACGCTGACCGGGGCCATCCTGGTCGCGCTCGGCAAGGAAAATGCCGGCCTGTTCTCCAACAACGATGACCTTGCTGCGCGCCTGTTCGAGGCAGGCAAGACCACAGGCGAAACCGTGTGGCGCATGCCGATGTCGGCGTCCTACGACAAGATCATCGATTCGAAGTTTGCCGACGTGAAGAACTCCGCCGGGCGCGATGCCGGCTCCATCACGGCAGCGCACTTCCTCAAGCGCTTCGTCAATGACACGCCCTGGGCACATCTCGACATCGCTGGCACGGCCATGGGCTCGCCACAGACCGAGATCAACAAGGGCTGGGCATCGGGCTGGGGCGTGCGCCTGCTCAACCAGCTCGTTGCCGCGCATTACGAAGGCTGATGGGTGGCCGGTCGTTGGGCCAAGCGATCACGGCAGAAGCCATGGACCTGATGTTCTATCATCTCGAACGCCAGCCTCTGGAAAGCGTGCTGCCGTTGCTCCTTGAAAAGACCCGTGAGCGCGGCTGGCGCGCCGTGGTCGAGGTCTCCGGCGAGGCCCGCAAGGCTGCGCTTGATGACGTGTTGTGGACGTATTCGGAGCGCAGCTTCCTGCCTCATGGGCCTGATGGCGAGCCCGGTTGCGAGGACCAGCCGATCCTGATCACGGCGGGGGGCGGCAACAGCAATGCGGCCGAGATCCGCTTCGTCGTGGACGGCGCGCGGCTGCCGGACGACCTGTCCGGCTATGAGCGCATCGCGGTACTGTTCGATGGCAATGACCCGGTCGCGCTCGACGCCGCACGGGCGGACTGGAAGCGGGCGAAGGCCGCAGGGCTTGCTGCCAGCTACTGGCAGCAGAATGGCGATGGGCGCTGGGAGAAAAAGGCATGACGATCCAAAGGCGTGGCGCACTGGCCGGGCCGATCCTGGCTGGCATGCTCCTGTCGGGCTGCTCGGTCGACATGGGCGGCGTTGCTTTCGTCAATGACCAGACAACGACGGTGCGCATCTCCACCAGTGAAGCCATGCTGGATGCGGACGGTTCATGTGGCGGCGATGCCAATCTCGATCCGGCCTCGCTGCGCAGCCGCCCGGTGGCCATCGCCATCGGCATATCCGAATGCGACCTCGTGCGCCTCAAGCGCGAGAGGCCGACAGACGTGCTGATCGGCGAAAGTGGCCGCGGCCAGCGCGAGGTGCAGGTGCTTTATGCCGAGCCCGGTGGCCGCGAGATCTACCTGTTCACTGACAACAAGCTCACGCGCATCGTCAAGCCCGGGCAGGGCTGACGCAGCGGGGCCGGCACCTCGTCAGGCATCGCCCAGCTCGGTGCTGACGACAAGCCAGTCATCTTCCAGCTTCGCGATCCTGTCATCCAATGCCGCGCGGTCGCCGGACAGGCGCCCCGCCTTCTCCGGCTCCTTCACGAAAATCTCGGCGCTGGCGAGGGCCTGATCGATGCGGCGGCGCAGGCCGTCGAGCTTGGCAATCTCCTGCTCGATCTCCTTGAGGCGCTTTTCGAGCTTGCCGCGCGCCGGCCTGGCCTTGTCGGCAACGGGGGCAGGAGCGCCCTGTCCATAGGTGCCGTCGCGCCGCGCCGGCTTCGACGGGCCACCCAGGACCCTGGCGCGGTATTCGTCCAGATCACCATCGAACGGCTTGACCGTTCCGCCTTCGACCAACCAGAGCCGGTCAGCGCAGGCCTCGATGAGGAAGCGGTCATGGCTGACCAGCATCACGGCGCCGGGATAGTCGTTGATCGCCTCCATCAACGCAGCGCGGCTGTCGATGTCGAGATGGTTGGTCGGCTCGTCGAGGATCAGCAGGTGAGGGCCCTTGAAGGTGGCGATGCCCAGCATCAGCCGGGCCTTCTCGCCACCCGAAAGCTGCGCCACCTTGGTGTCGGCTTTGGAAGCCGGAAAGCCCATCTGCGCCGCGCGTGCCCGGATCCGGGCCTCGGTTGCGTCCGGCATCAGCGGCGCGATGTGCTGCACCGGCGTTTCGCCAAGCCTCAGTTCATCGACCTGATGCTGCGCGAAATAGGCCACCTCAACCCGCTGCGAATGGCGCACTTCGCCGCTCATCGGCTTCAGCTTGGCGGCCAGCAGCTTGCAGAAGGTGGATTTGCCATTGCCATTCGGCCCCAGCAGCGCAATCCGGTCATCGGGCTGGATGCTGAGGTTCAGCCGGCTCAGCACCGGGCTCTCGCCATAACCCACCGCAGCGCCATCGAATGTGTAGAGCGGCGGCGACATCTCGCGCTGCGGCTCCGGAAAATGGAAGGGCAGCACCTGGCTGTCGACAATGGCCGAGATCGGCGCGAGCTTTTCAAGGCGCTTGACGCGGGACTGCGCCTGCTTGGCCTTGGAGGCCTTGGCCTTGAACCGGTCGACGAAAGCCTGAAGGTGCTTGCGCTCGGCCTCCTGCTTGTCCTTCATCTTGCCGAGCAAGACCATTTTTTCGGTGCGCTGCCGGTCGAAAGAGGAGTAGCCGCCGCGATAAAGTGTCAGCTTGGACTGGTCCAGATGCAGGATGTGATCGACGCAGGTGTCGAGCAGTTCGCGGTCATGGCTGATCACCAGCACCGTGTGCGGATAGCGCCCGAGATAATCATAGAGCCACAGCGTGCCTTCCAGATCGAGATAGTTTGTCGGCTCATCCAGCAGCAGCAAGTCAGGCTCGGTGAACAGCACCGCCGCCAGCGCCACCCGCATGCGCCACCCGCCGGAAAAGGACGAGCAAGGGCGGCGCTGCTGTGCCGCGTCAAAGCC
>JALORF010000079.1 GCA_025459195.1 Beijerinckiaceae bacterium | reverse complement strand
TTCGAGGGCGGCTCGATCAAGCACGACGTGTCGGTGCCGGTGGCCGCCGTTCCGTCCTTCCTCGACGAAGCCATTGCGCTGGTCAGCACGATGATCCCCGGCTGCCGGCCGCTGCCTTTCGGGCATCTTGGCGATGGCAACATCCATTTCAACATCACCCAGCCGGAGGGAGCCGACAAGGCGACCTTCCTCGCCCGCTGGGATGAGATCAACGCGGCGGTTCATGCGGTCGTCACCCGCTATCGCGGCTCGATTTCCGCCGAGCACGGCATTGGGCGGTTGAAGAAGCATCTGCTGCCCGGCGTCAAGGACCCGGTGGAACTGGCGCTGATGCGGGCCATCAAGGCGACGCTTGATCCGAAAGGCATCCTCAACCCCGGGGCGGTGCTGTGAGCATGGATCAACGTCGTGGCTTTTCCGGCAATGTGCATCGAGACGGCATGTGGCCATGGCGCCTGCGCTCGAGCCGCCCCACATGTGCGAGGCTTTCATGACTGACCAAGCTGCGAACCCAGCCGCGAACGGCGCCTCTCCTGCGGCGGCCATGATCTGGCGTGAACTGGCGCGTCTGGGGCGCGCTGCTGGCGCGACATCCATGCGCGAGCTGTTCTCCAGCGACCAGCAGCGCTTCCAGCGCCTTTCCGTTCGCGACGGTGACATGTTGCTGGATGTCTCCAAGACGTTGCTCACCGAGGCATCGCTGGCCGTGCTGCTGGATCTGGCCCGGGCGACGCAGGTCGAAGCCAAGCGCGACGATATGTTTGCCGGCAAATCGATCAATGTCACCGAAGGCCGAGCGGTGCTGCACACCGCTCTTTCTGCGATGGCGTGCGCAGCGGCCGGATCGCGGCGGCTGACGGCAAGCCTTTCACGGACATCGTCAATATCGGGATCGGAGGCTCTGATCTTGGCCCCGCCATGGTGACATTGGCGCTGGCACCGTATCATGACGGCCCACGGCTGCATTTCGTCTCCAACATCGACGGCGCGCACCTCGCCGATACGCTGAAGCTGCTTGATCCGGCGCGCACGCTTTTCATTGTGGCCTCCAAGACCTTCACGACCATCGAGACCATGACCAATGCCGCATCCGCCCGGCGCTGGCTGGTTTCAGGTCTGGGCGAGAAGGCGGTTGCAGCGCATTTCTGCGCGGTCTCGACGGCACTCGAGAAGGTTGCCGCTTTCGGCATTCCGCCCGACCGGATTTTCGGTTTCTGGGACTGGGTCGGTGGCCGCTATTCGGTCTGGTCTGCTGTCGGCCTGCCTGTGATGCTGGCGATTGGCCCTGAGCGTTTCGCAGAGTTCCTCGCCGGCGCTCACGCCATGGACGAGCATTTCCGCACCGCGCCATTGGCTGGCAACCTGCCCGTCCTGCTGGCGCTGGTCGGCATCTGGCATCGCAATGCCTGCGGCCATGCCAGCCGTGCCGTGCTGCCCTACGATCAGCGCCTGTCACGCCTGCCGGCCTATCTCCAGCAACTCGACATGGAATCGAACGGCAAGCGTGTGACATCCGAGGGCCTGCCCGTCACGGTCGCGACCGGCCCTGTGGTCTGGGGTGAGCCTGGCACCAATGGCCAGCACGCCTTCATGCAGCTCCTGCATCAGGGAGCGGATGTCGTGCCTGCCGAATTCCTGCTGGCTGCGGAGGCGCACGAGCCTGACCTGGCGCAGCACCACGCCATTCTGGCCGCCAACATGCTGGCCCAGTCCGAAGCGCTGATGCGTGGCCGCACGCTTGACGAAGCGCGGGCGCAACTGGCGAGCCGTGGCCTGCCGGCCGTCGACGTGGAGCGCCTGGCCCCACACCGGGTCTTTCCCGGCAATCGGCCATCGACGACGCTGCTGTATCGCAAGCTCGATCCGTTCACGCTTGGTCGCATCATCGCGCTTTATGAGCACCGGGTCTTCGTGGAGGCTGCGATCTGGGGCATCAATGCCTTCGATCAATGGGGCGTGGAACTCGGCAAGGAACTGGCGACCGGCCTTCAGCCCATGGTTGAAGGCCGCGAGCCACCCAGCGGCCGGGACAGTTCCACGGTCGGGTTGATCGGGTGGATGCAGACAGTGCGCCAAGCCTAGGCGGGAAGCAGACAGTTTCACTTGCAACTATCTTGTCGCGAGCCCCTGCTTGAGTCATAACGGCGCAAACAGGGAGCACACGATGAACGCGACAAGCCGGAAGATCGGACAGCCGGACACGCTGCGCGATAAGGCCGAGGGCATGGGGGCCGGCGCACGGATAACCGTCGAGGCGCGGCTGAGCTACATGTCCGGTTTCGGCAATTCCTTCGAGACCGAGGCGCTCGATGGTGCGCTGCCAGTTGGCCGCAATTCCCCTCAGAAGTGCAATTATGGGCTGTTCGCGGAACAGTTGTCAGGTTCGGCATTCACCGCCCCGCAAGGCAAGAATGAGCGATCCTGGCTCTACCGGATCAGACCCAGCGTCAAGCACAATGCCCGCTATGAGCCAGTCGATCCGGGACTGATGCGCACCGCGCCGAACAGCGCCGAGCGCAAGCCCTTGCTCGGTCAGATGCGCTGGGATCCAAGTCCCATCCCGGATCGGCCCCTGACCTTCCTGCAAGGCTTGCAGACCATCACAACCGCTGGCGATGCCGAGAGCCAGGCCGGCATGGCGGCCCATCTGGTGCTGGTCACGCGCTCGATGGAGGCGGAGTATTTCTCCAACGCGGATGGCGAAATGCTGATCGTTGCGCAGTCGGGGAGCCTGCGCTTCGTGACCGAGTTCGGCATCATCGAGATCGAGCCTGGCGAAATCTGCGTCATTCCGCGCGGCATCGTGTTCCGCTGCGAACTGGTCGACGGACCTGCCAGAGCCTATGTCTGCGAGAACTATGGTGGCGCCTTCACCTTGCCGGAGCGCGGCCCCATCGGCGCCAACTGTCTCGCGAATCCACGCGACTTTCTAACACCCGTTGCGGCCTATGAACTGCGCGAGGAGCCGTCACGCCTGTTCGTGAAATGGGGCGGCGACCTGTTCGTGACCGCCATTGGTCAGTCCCCGCTCGATGTGGTGGCCTGGCATGGCAACTATTATCCCTACAAGTATGATCTGAGGCGCTATGCCGCCGTGGGTTCGATCTCCTATGATCATCCCGATCCCTCGATCTTCACGGTGCTGACCTCGCCATCGGGCGAACCTGGCACCGCCAACATCGATTTCGTGATCTTTCCCGAACGCTGGATGGTGGCCGAAAACACGTTTCGGCCGCCCTGGTATCATCGCAACATCATGAGCGAGTTCATGGGCCTGATCTACGGTGTCTATGACGCCAAGCCGGAGGGCTTCGTGCCGGGAGCCTTCAGCCTGCACAACATGATGCTGCCGCACGGCCCAGACGCGCCGGCCTTCGAGCATGCCTCGAACGTGCCGCTCCAGCCGGTCAAACTGACCGGAACCATGGCCTTCATGTTCGAGACGCGTCTGCCGCAACGCGTCACGGCCCATGCAGCGAACCTGCCGACACTGCAGCCGCGCTACCTCGATTGTTGGGCTGATCTGAAAAAGGGCTTTGACCCAGCCCGCAAAGACCCGCGATAGTCCGGTGGTCGACAGACAGGCATGGCCACCGCAGAAGTGGCCGCGCAAGGAAACGGTCACCCGGGGAACCCCATGAAACTTGCTTCGCTGAAACAGGGCCGTGATGGCCGCCTGGTCGTCGTGACGGCCGATCTGACCCGTGCGACGGATGCGTTCTTCATCGCGCCGTCGCTTCAGGCTGCGCTTGATGACTGGGGCCGTGCGGCCCCCCGGCTTTCCGACCTTGCCGCGCAGCTTGAACTGGGCTCGGTGCCATCCTTCCGCTTTCACGAACACGATTGCGCGTCGCCCCTGCCGCGAGCCTTCCAGTGGGCGGATGGTTCGGCCTATGTGAACCATGTCGAACTGGTGCGCAAAGCGCGCGGCGCAGAGATGCCGGCGAGTTTCTGGACTGATCCGCTGATCTACCAGGGTGGTTCCGATTCCTTTCTCGGCCCGCGTGATCCGATCCCGCTGGCCAGCGAGGATCATGGTGCCGATCTCGAAGGCGAGGTGGCCGTCATTGTCGGAGATGTGCCGATGGGAGCAAGCCGGGAGGATGCGGCGGCCGCGATCCGTCTCATCATGCTCGTCAATGACGTGTCATTGCGAAACCTGATCCCCGGTGAACTGGCCAAGGGCTTCGGCTTCTTCCAGTCCAAGCCGGCCTCCGCCTTTTCGCCCGTGGCCGTGACACCCGACGAACTCGGCGCAGCCTGGGATGGCGGCAAGGTCCGTTTGCCGCTGCTGACCTTTCTCAATGGCAGGCCGTTCGGCCGGGCCGATGCCGGCAGCGACATGACCTTCGACTTCCCCGCCCTGATCATGCATGCCGCGCGCACCCGCGCCTTGTCCGCCGGCAGCATCGTCGGTTCCGGCACCGTCTCGAACAAGGGTGCCGATGGCGGCCCGGGCAGGCCAGTTGGCGAGGGTGGTCTGGGATACTCGTGCATTGCCGAGCAACGTGTCGTCGAGACCATCACGGGTGGTGCCCCCAAGACCAACTTTCTCAAGATCGGCGATGTCGTCCGCATCGAGATGAAGGACGCCAAGGGGCATTCGATCTTCGGCGCCATCGAGCAACAGGTCGCGCCGCATGCCTGAAGCTGGCATCCTCTACGGCTATTTCAGGTCGTCGGCAGCCTACAGGGTGCGCATCGCGATCAACCTGAAAGGGCTCGCGGTGGAGCAACGCGCGGTTCACCTTCGCAAGGGCGAACAGCATGACAGCGCCTTTGTGCGCCGCAACCCGGCTGGCCTCGTGCCGTTCTGGAGCGAGCATGGGTTCGGGCTGTCGCAGTCCCTGGCGATCATCGAATACCTCGACGAGTGTTTTCCGGAACCGCCCCTTCTGCCCGGGTCCGCACGCGACCGTGCGATCATTCGCGAACTGGCGCTGACCATCGCTGCCGACATTCACCCCTTGGGCAATCTCAGGGTGCTCGACAAACTGACGTCGGATTACGGCGCTGACGAAGCGGCCCGTGCCGCATGGTGCCGCACCTGGATCGAGCGTGGCTTCGAGGCCGTCGAGAAGCGGCTCGCCTCCACGCCTGGCCAACTCTGCTACGGCGATGCTCCGACACTGGCGGACACCTGCCTTGTGCCGCAGATGTTCAACGCCAGGCGCTTTGGTGTCGATCTGACCCGCTATCCGCTGATGGTCAGGACAGATGCCGCCTTGGCACAGATCGAAGCCTTCCAGCAGGCGCTGCCCTCGCGCCAGCCAGACGCCGAGTAAGCACGGGAGCAGAAGAGATGGCCGGCAAAGCATTTGCGTCGCAGGGCGACCTGACTGATAAAGCCATCACCTTCTCGGCCATTGGCGACGGGCTTTATGCCTATACGGCGCAGGGTGATCCGAACACGGGCATCATCATTGGAGATGATTGCTGCATGGTGATCGATGCGCAGGCCACGCCGCTGATGGCGCAGGATGTGATCGCGCGTGTGCGCGCCGTGACGGACAAGCCGATCAAGTACGTGCTGTTGTCGCACTATCACGCCGTGCGCGTGCTTGGCGCATCCGCGTATGGTGCTTCGGAAATCATCGCACACGAAGCCACCCGCAAGCTGATCGTCGAGCGCGGTGCGGAGGATATGGCATCCGAGATCGGGCGCTTCCCCCGCCTGTTTCGCGGGGTCGATACGGTGCCCGGCCTGACCTGGCCAACGCTGACCTTTGCCGGCTCATTGACCCTGTGGCTTGGCAAACGCCGCGTCGAGATTTCCCATCCCGGGCGCGGCCATACGGCGGGAGATACCATCGCGTGGGTGCCCGATGCGGGTGTCCTGTTCTCGGGGGATCTGGTCGAATACCGATCCGCTTGCTATTGCGGCGACGCCTTCCTGAGAGAGTGGCCGCAGACCATTGCGAGGCTCGCGGCGCTTGATGCGGTTGCGCTTGTGCCGGGCCGCGGCGATGCGCTGATTGGTTCCGCCACCGTGAAAGCAGCGATGGCTGGCACGGGCGACTTTCTTCACGCGCTGTTCGGCACGGCCGAGCGCGCCGTTGCGCGTGGCCTCTCGCTGAAGGAGACTGCGGCAGCAGTCCGCGCCGAGATGGACGGTCCGTTCGGCGACTATGCGATCTATGAGCATTGCCTGCCCTTCAACGTCTCCCGGGCCTATGACGAAGCCCGCGGCATCGACTGGCCGCGCATCTGGACTGACGAACGCGATGTCGCCATGTGGAAGGCCTTGCAGGATTGAAGCCCTTGGCAGGCAGCAACCGTCCCTTCGCGCAGTTCTCCTATGCGCCGTCCCCTGATCAGGGCCGCGCGCGACCGGCGCGCCATCCGTTGATCATCGTTGGTGCCGGCCCGGTCGGGCTGACATTGGCCATCGATCTGGCTCAGAGGGGCATCCGCGTTGTGTTGCTCGATGATTCGGACCGTATCGGTGAAGGTTCCCGCGCCATCTGCTTTGCCCAGCGGACGCTGGAGATCTTCGATCGGCTCGGCGTGGCCGGGCCGATGCTGGCACGCGGTGTCAGTTGGCAGGTCGGCAAGGTCTACCAGGCCAATACCTTGCTCTACCAGTTCGACCTGCTGCCCGAAGCCGGGCACAAGATGCCGGCTTTCATCAATCTCCAGCAGTTCCACGTCGAGAAGTTCCTGATCGATCAAGCCCTGGCGCTGGGAATTGACCTGCGCTGGAAGAACAGGGTCGTGGCGTTGCGCAAGGAGGCAGACGGGGTCTGGCTGACCATCGAGACACCGGATGGCTGCTTTGATCTCATCGCTGATCATGTGGTGGCCTGCGACGGTGCGCGGTCGCCGATCCGGACCATGCTTGGCTTGAACTTTGCCGGCGAAGCATTTGAGGACCAGTTCCTCATTGCCGATGTCAGGATGCGGGCAGAGCTTCCGGTGGAGCGGCGGTTCTGGTTCGATCCTCCGTTCCATTCCGGTCAGTCCTGCCTGCTGCACAAGCAGCCGGACAATGTCTGGCGGATCGATCTGCAACTCTCGCCGCAAGCCGATGCCGAGCATGAGCGGCAGCCATCCGTGGTGCGTCCGCGCATCGAGCGCATGCTCGGGCACGGGGCTTTCGAACTGGAATGGGTGTCGATCTATCGCTTCCAATGCCGTCGCCTTGAGCGTTTCGTTCATGGCCGCGTGATCTTTGCCGGGGATGCGGCGCATCAGGTTTCACCATTCGGCGCGCGCGGTGCCAATTCCGGCATCCAGGATGCGGACAATCTTGGCTGGAAACTGGCGCTTGTGATGTCGGGCGCGTCGCCTGAAGGGCTGCTTGAGACCTATGACAGCGAGCGCTCTCAGGCAGCGGACGAGAACATCCTGAACTCGACCCGCGCGACGGATTTCATCGCGCCACGCAGCGTTCAGGAACGGCGGTTTCGCAACGCGGCACTGGCGCTGGCACGGACCCAGCCTTTTGCGCGGCGTTTCGTCAATTCAGGCAGGCTTTCACTGCCGACAGCCTATGCCGGAAGCAGGCTGTCGACACCCTGCTCGGAGCGCTGGGCCGCCGGACCGATGCCGGGTGCCCCCATTCCTGATGCACCGCTCGGGCAAGGCCATCTCAGCGAACGCATGGATGGCGGTTTTGTGCTGCTGTCCGGATCGGTCGTGCCCGCAGCCCTGGTGCCGGCGGGCGTCAGTCATGTTGCAGTCGCCGCTCCGGATGTCCTGCTGCGTGAACGCTTCGATCTCAGCAACACAGCCGGCTATCTGATCCGACCGGATGGCCACGTCGCGGCCCGCTTCCGCGCGGTCACGGGGACTTTGCTGGATCGGGCTTTGCGGAAAGCAAAGGGGATGGTCGATGCCGAGTGATAGCCAGCCAGGTTTCGCCGACATGGATGCTGCCTACCGCGCCATCATCGAAGCGCATCGTGGATTGTCGGATGAGCAGAGCGCGGAGTTTAATGCCGCTTTGGTGCTGATCCTCGCCAATCAGGTTGGCGATCCGGAGATGCTTGCCAGCGCCCTGGACCTGGCAAGGACAACCCTTGTTTCGACGGAAACTCGGGAGGTTGACTGAGACGCATGGGTGCAGCGCTGCATCGCCCTCACCGTCAGGGCTTCGCTGACCGCAGCATGGCGATGATGCCGGAAAAGTCAGTGCCGGCGTTCCCCTCTGCCGTGAAGCGGGCGTAGAGGTCGGCAGCTTGCTCACCCAGTGGGGTCGCAGCGCCAGTGGCTTTCGCCGCATCCTGGGCCAGCTTGAGATCCTTCAGCATCAACTCGGCCGCGAAGCCCGGCTTGTAGCCATTGTTGGCGGGCGAGGTCGGCACCGGGCCTGGCACGGGGCAATAGGTCGTCAAGGACCAGCACTGACCAGACGAGGTCGATGCCACGTCGAACAGGGCCTGATGCGAAAGACCGAGTTTCTCGCCAAGAGCGAAGGCTTCACCAACCGCAATCATCGAGATGCCAAGAATCATGTTGTTGCAGATCTTGGCGGCCTGCCCCGCGCCGGCGTCGCCGCAATGCACGATCTTCTTGCCCATCGCCTCGAGGATCGGGCGCGCGGCAGCAAAGGCCTCCGCGGTGCCACCGACCATGAAGGTCAGCGTCGCGGCCTTCGCCCCGCCAGTGCCGCCCGAAACGGGCGCATCGACAGCCGGCAGGCCCGCTGCGGCTGCGATTGCGTGAACCGCGCGGGCGCTTTCGACATCGATGGTTGAGGAGTCAATCAGCAACGTTCCGGGCCTGGCAGCCTCCGCGATCTGGCTCCAGACCGTGCGCACATGGCGGCCCGCCGGCAGCATGGTGACAACGGCGCTGGCATCACGCAGGGCCTCCGGTGTGCTGGACGCAACGGTGACGCCCATCGCTTGCGCCTCGCGCCGGGATTCTTCGGAGAGATCGAAGCCGATGACGTTGTGGCCTGCCCTTGCGAGGTTGGCGGCCATGGGAGCCCCCATGTTGCCGAGGCCGATGAAGGCAATGCTGGTCATGATGTCCTCCGGCAGTGTCCGCGTCTCGCGGGTTGCAGTTCAGGTGGCAAGGCAGGTTTCACGTCACGCCGCAACCGGACGATGGCGGGCTCCGAACAGGCCGCCCATCAGCAGAAAGCCATGGAACCAGAGCATCAGACCGCCAAAACCCTTGTCCAGCTTCGGGTCGATTGCCGGAAAGGCCAATCCGAAATGCGAGGTGATGGCAGCCATCAGCAAAAGGCCGGGCAGGGCAGCCAGCAGCACGCCCCTGAGGCCGCAGCAGTGGCGACCAACAAGCCAGCCGATGCCGAGCCCGGCGGTTGCGCCCGCCAGCGCCTGGGCATTGGCCGATGCTCGCCCTTCGAAAAAGAACAGATGGCCCGCCAGGCGGAACAACACAGCGACTGACAGGGCCAGCACCAGTCCGAAGATCAGGGGTCGCAATTCCGCACGCATCTCAGCCCCTGTTGCCGCGTCCAAGCAGCGAGCGCGCCACGATCAGGCGCATGATCTCGTTGGTGCCTTCGAGGATCTGATGGACCCTGAGATCCCGCACGATCTTCTCGATGCCGTAATCGGCGAGGTAGCCGTAGCCGCCGTGCAGTTGCAGGGCCTGGTTGGCAACCGCAAAGCCGGTGTCGGTGGCGACCCTCTTGGCCATGGCGCAGAGGGTGGTGGCATCATGGTCCTTGCGGTCCAGCGCCGCAGCGGCGCGCCACAGCAGGCTGCGCGCGCCTTCCAGATCCGTGGCCATGTCGGCCAGCGCAAATTGCAGCGCCTGGAACTGGTCGAGGCTCTTGCCGAAGGCCTTGCGCTCGGCCGTGTAGGCCATGGTGCGGTCGAGCGCTGCCCGGGCCCCGCCGAGCGAGCAGGCGCCGATATTGAGCCGCCCGCCATCAAGCCCGGCCATGGCGATCTTGAAGCCGATGCCTTCCGGGCCAAGCCGGTTGGCCACCGGCACGCGGGCCTGATCGAGGATCACGGCGCGCGTCGGCTGGGCATTCCAGCCCATCTTGCGCTCCTCGGCACCGAATGACAGGCCCGGTGTGTTCTTGTCGATCACCAGAGTGGAGATGCCGCCAGGGCCGTCCTCGCCCGTCCGGACCATGGTCACATAGACATCCGAGCGCCCAGCACCGGAGATGAACTGCTTTTGCCCGCTGACGATGTAATGGTCGCCATCCCGCACAGCGCGTGTTTTCAGCGCCGCCGCATCCGAGCCCGCCCCCGGTTCGGTCAGCGCGTAGCTGGCCAGATGCTCCATGGTGCACAGCCTGGGCAGGAACCGCTGCCGCTGGTCTTCGGAACCGTAGGCATCGATCATCCAGCCGCACATATTGTGGATGGAGATGTAAGCCGCGACCGTGGGGCAACCGGTGGCCAGTGCCTCGAAGATCAGCGCCGCATCGAGGCGGGACAATCCGGAGCCGCCGACATCATCCCTGATATACACGCCGCCCATGCCAAGGGCCGCCGCAGCGCGCATCTCGTCGACCGGAAAATGCTTGTCCTGATCCCAGCGCACGGCATGGGGCGCAAGCGTCGCTGACGCAAAGGCGGTTGCCATCTCCCTGATGGCAAGCTGATCATCGTTGAGCCCGAACATCGGCACGGCACATCCGCCTCGGCGAGAACCTGACAAGAACCTGAGCAGATTGCTTAGCGCAGTTCAGCCGAACGGATCACAGGCGATTGCGCACAGCCCGTGCGCATCGAGGCGCAGGTTGATCTTATGGCCTTGAAACAGTGAGGTGCGAGGCGCTACCGGGCCGGCGATGACAGCCGCTTGACGTTCGACTTCACGCGGCGCGCAGCGGGCTTCAGGGCTGCATTGGCCAGCCGGCGGCCTGACTGCATCATGGTCGGTGGATGGGCGCCTTGCCACATGGCCAGCGCCGACTGCCACCAGATGCTGTGCATCTCGACCTGGACTGCGATGGCACCTTCCGCAACGGCGGCGAACTTCTCCCCGACCATCCGTTCAGTCTCGCGCGAGCCTCCGCCGAGCCCGATCATTTCAAGCCAGAGAAGCGGCGCTCTTTGTGCAACCACCAGCGGAGCCAGCATCAGGTCCTTGTCCATGCCATGACTAGGCCGGCAAATGGCCTGCCACGTCAAGCACAATCATTGTGCAGTGCAGCAAAAGCGTCAAACCTTGCGCAGTTGTGACTCGGTAACCCAGAAAACCTCGCCGCTGCTTTCGGCACTGTCGAGCCACAGGAAGTCGATCGCCGGGTAGTCCGCATCGAGGATCTCGCGATCCGTGCCGATTTCGCAGATCATGCCGCCACCGCGTTTGAGGTGCTTGCCGGCCTCGGCCAGAATGCGGCGCACCACGTCCATGCCATCCGCGCCACCGGCGAGCGCCATGGCGGGCTCGGCCCGGAACTCGGGCGGCAGGTCGGCCATCGTCTCGGCATCGACATAGGGCGGGTTGGTGATGATCAGGTCGTAGGTCTTGCCCTTGAGCGGCGCGAACAGATCCCCCTGAAACAGGTTGATCCGGTCGGCAAAGCCGCTCTCCGCCACATTCTCGCGCGCCACGGCCATGGCATCGGGGGACAATTCCACCGCGTCGATCCGCGCATGCGGGAAGATGTGTGCCGCCAGAATGGCGAGGCAGCCGGAACCGGTGCACAGGTCGAGCACGCTGGTCACGGCCTGGACATCGTCGATCAGCGTGAAGTCATCGCCGCCGAAAAGGCCCGAGAACAGCATCTCGCCGATATAGGAGCGCGGCACGATCACCCGCTCGTCGACCTTGAAGGGAATGCCCTGGATATAGGTGCGTCCCGTGAGGTAGGCCGCTGGCTTGCGTGTCGCGATGCGCTTCTCGATCAGGTCCAGCAAGGTCTGCCGCTCGGTGCGTGTCAGGCGCGCGTCGACGAACGGCTCGAGTTGGTCAACCGGCAGATGAAGGGTTTCGAGGATCAGGTAGGCGGCCTCATCCAGCGCCGTTGTCGCGCCATGGGCATGCACGAGATCGGCAGCGCGAAAGCGGCTGACCGCATGGCGCAGGATGTCGCGCATGGTGATGAGTTCGTCGGCAAGATCGGCGCTGGCCGATGGGGCAGACGCCTTGGCTGGGCTTGACTGGTTCATGAGCGGAGCGATCCCACAGCCGGACCGGCATGGCAAGATGGCGGTGCCACGGGACCGGGAATCAGGACCACACCAGCAACCCCTTCATGCGAGCCTGGTGAGGATCCGTTCAGAACAATCTGATCGCCACAATGCCGCCGAGCGCCAGGCAGGCGGCGCACCAGTGCAGCGGGCCGATCTTCTCCTTCAGCACGAAGGCAGCAATTGCCGTGGCAAACAGCACCGAGGTCTCGCGCAAGGCAGCCGCCATCGCCACGGGGGTCACCTTGAGGGCCCAGATATAGATGAGAAAACTGCTCATCGAGATCAGCGAGATGCCGAAGGAGAGGCGGGCGTGCCGGGCGAGCAGCGCCACCGGATTGCGCCCTTCGATCCGCACCATTGCCGCCAGCATCAGCGCGTTGCCGACCGCGACCATGGCAGCATAGCTGACGACATTGGCGCTGAGGCGAACACCCATGGCGTCGGCAGCGACATAGCCTGCTCCGCACAGGGCGGCGAACAGGGCGTATCCGACGCCGGAGAGTTCGGCCTTGCCGGCCCGCCGCGCGATCATCGCCAGCAGGATGAGCGCGCTGGAGATCAGGATCACCCCGAGGGCCCCGCCAGATGTGGGCCACTCGTTGAACATCAGGATCGCGATCGGCAGCGCCAGCAGCGGGATGCCGGCGCGCATGATCGGGTAGGCCAGCCCATAACTGGTGCGGGTATAGGCCACCATCGCAGCCCGGATGCCGATGCTGTTGATGATCACGCCGCCAACCAGCCAGGGCCAGACCTCGCGTTCGGGCAGCCCGGCGATGGCCACAAGCGGGATGCTGACGAGACCTGCTGCCATCACCGCACAGGCGATGATGTCACCGGGTTGCTTGTGGGAGCGCGCCATGGCGTTCCAGATCGCGTGCAGCAACGCGCTGGCCAGGATGGCGAGGAAGGGCAGCGTGCCGATCACGAAAGGTCGTGCATCGGCGCAAGGAACGGCAGCAGCATGGGAACAATCTGCCCGAGGTTCCTGTCAGCGCCCATGGTCGGAAGCCCATGGCCGGCATGCGCGCTTCGCGTGCCGGGCCCCGGTGCAGCACTGTCCAGAGGCACGGTTCCGGCGGTGCCGTTCACAGCCGCTTTTCCATGAACACGCTCTGCGGATCGGGCTGATAGGGGGCAAAGGCCGTGCGCGGCACAAATCCCGCCTTGCGATACAGCGCCAGCGCCGGGGCGGAGTACACACCCGTTTCCAGCCTCAGGATTCCGATGCCTGCGTCTCGTGCCGCCTGTTCCACCGCCGCGATGAGACCGGCCCCGACGCCCTGGCCGCGCGCGGTCTCGGCCACATAGAACCGCTTCAGCTCGCCATGATCCTGTGACAGTCGAAGGCCGCCGCAGCCCAGTGCGACACCGCCCCGGCGTGCCACGAAGAACCGCATGGCGGGATCAAGCAACTGGGCCAGATCGAGCATGTGGTTGCTTTCGGGCGGATAGAGCGCCGCGGAGTAAGCCTCGGATGCCTCCAGAAAGGCGAGAACGGCCGGTTGGTCCGGTGTCTCGGGCCTGATCAGCAAAGGAGGCGCGGGGCGGCTGGCCTCGACGGTATCGAGCACCAGCAGCCACCAGCCGGCCTCGTGTGCCACCCGCTCGGCATGGGCCAGCAAGGCTGCCCCGACACCTTTGTTGCGGCCGTCACGATGCACCAGCATCTTGGCAAGATCAGCCCGGTGCGGCTGATTGGGCGTGCCGGAGGCAACGACCTGAACAGTGCCGAGCAACCGGCCGGCCTTTTCGGCGATGAGCAGGATGCGCTGGCCCTCGGCCACGCCCTCCGCCACGCGGGTCCAGAACCGCACGGCTTCGGCGCGCGTCACACCCGCCATGAACGAGACGGATGCGCC